>JAQTTQ010000001.1:0-71386 GCA_028710685.1 Candidatus Omnitrophota bacterium
ATCTTTGAATGGAATGATGAATGGTGGAAACACGATGAGCATAACCCGGATAGCTGGAGTGTCCACGACACAGAATCAAATTGGTCTAATAGCAGTTATTATTTTGATATAAAGGCAGAAGGCAATAAGAATATGAATGAAGAGTGGTTTGGGATTGTGGCTTTATCTACAGAGATGGAAAATGGTTTAAACAAACGCATACCGCGTAAGGCCTATTATGTTATACGGGAATTCTGGAAGAATCCGGATTTAAATGTTAAGAGGGACAAAAAATGAAGAAGACCAGATTGAGGTTGTTTCTGTTTTCGGCAATTGCCTTATTTAGTTTGGTGTCGGCAGTATCTTTGTGTTCGCCTGCCCAGGCCAGCGAAGAAAAAGATTTTGAGAAATGCGCCTGTGAAAATAAGGATGAGACAGCCGCTAATAACTGTCTGGTTAATATAAGGGAGGCATACTTTAAAGAGAATAAGTACTCAGAACTTGTGGATTTATTGAGGAGCCTTTGTCCGGGAAACAAGGATATTGCCCCATCCTTAAGTTACAATATAGCTTTAAGCCGCTATCAACAGCTTCAGTATCTTGAAGAAAGCAAGAATTGGGATGAATATTTCTCTAAAGGCAATGATTACCGTGAAGATATTATAAAAGAAGCGGGAAAGGCCATAGAATACTTGCCTAAAAACAGCCCGCAGTTACTATATTCTAAGCTTTTGCTGTATAAGTTCCACAAGAACCAACAGGATGCCTTTGTTGAAGAGGCGCTTTCAAGCTTAATGAGCTCTGCATTGGAATATGCAGGGTTTGGGAAAGATATGGCTCCGGTTAAAGAAGTGGCGGATAGTCTTCTTGCTTATGAGGATAAGTCTTCTGCCAAGGAATTGTATAAACTTTTTGCGCAGTCATTAGTAAATTCCGATATAAAGGAGAGCGAGCTTAAAGAGATCGCAGTCGGATTCTACAAAGAAGGCAATCTGGAACTTTCTGAGAATATTTACGATATTTATATCGAAAGGATAACTAAGGGTTTACCTAAAGATAAGCTGATGCAGGAATTAAAAGAGATAGCCTTGTTATTTTCCTATAAAAACTCAGGGCTTCATGATTTGTTATATGCCGAGAGAGTATTTAAGAATATAGAGGATGTATTAGGCATTGCCTCATTTGACGAGGAACTAATCTATATACGCGCCTTTAACTTAGAGAAAAATAAGGAGTATCCGCAAGCAAGAGATTTTTACGTTTTATTATTGAAAAATTATCCTAAAAGCCGGTATTTTGATGAGGCCTCTTTTAAGGCCGGGGTAATTTCTGTCTATGCATTAAGAGATTTAAGAGTAGGCAGGGAATATTTTAATCAGCTATCCGATAAAGAGCAGCCAGGCATTTATTCTTTATTAAGTCTGTATCAGCTGGGGTTGCTCTATCAGTGGGAAGGGCAGACACCCTCAGCCAAGGATATTTATAATAAAATTATTGATAAGGCAGGCCAAGAGTTTGCTGAAATTCTGCAATCGGTCAAAGATAGGTTGAGCGAGATAGAGGCAGGCGCGTCTATAGAGTATAATCTAAAGAGTTTTATAGACGTAGCCCTGAAAGAAGAGTACTCAAACCTTAATATGAGCAAGGTAGATTTAAATGCAGATATTTACCAGCCTAAGGCAGGGGAAGGTGTTAGTATCGGCGCTTCAGTTTACCTTGCCTCAAGCGGTTGTTTTAATGTAGAGCTGCAGTATCTTTGGTCAGGTGACCTGGGAGGTGCCCGCCCTGGCATAAGAGACCCCGGAGTAAAGGTTTCTTTTCAAAATCAAGGGACAAAGATTATAGGTTTGGTACTGATTTCGCCATCAGGCATAACCGATTATACTTTTGACCTTGTAGATGTACGCTAGCCTTTTTTGGATTTTACTTTTTCCCTTACCTCTTAAAAATACTTGACTTATAGTTTGTTTAGTAGTATAAGTAAACTAGTATATTTTGCCACGGAGAAAAGGATTTTATTTAATGCATAATATTAACCTCAATAAAGAGGTGTTGAGCGAGAAAGAAAGACGAAATATAGAAATATTAGATATTTTAAGGAAGCGCGGGCCAATAAGCAGGCCTGAGATTTCCAAGGATATGGGGATAAATGTGGTTACCATATCTAATTATATCGATGATTATATAAAAAATAATTTGGTCTTTGAAAAAGAACTTGATGTTTCAGAAGGCGGCAGGCGTCCGGTCCTTTTGGATTTAAACCCGTCAGCAGGATTTGTAATCGGCGTTGGTTTGAACCTTACCAACATGGTGGGATTATTGGTAGACTTTAAGGGCAATATAATCACCAAGACGCAAGTAGCCCGGCCAGGTTTCTCAGTGAAAGAAATATCCGAGTGCGTTTTGGATATTATCCGCGAAATCCTAAGGCGTTCAAAAGGTTATGCTGCGAATATTAAAGGCATCGGTGTGGGGGTGGCGGGCTTGATTAATAAAGAAACCGGTTCAATACATTGGCCCCAGAAAATGGATCATTATTATACTTATGCCTCTGCAGATGTTCCTCTTAGGGGTTTAATGGAGAGAGAGTTTGATCTGCCCTGTCTTATAGAGAATGATGCTACGAGTGCATGTTTTGGCGAGCATTGGCTGGGATTAGCCCAAGGTTTTAAGAATATCATTTATATGTTTTCAGGGGTTGGCTGCGGGATAATGATTAATGGGGAAATTTACCGCGGATCCAGGGGATACGCTGGAGAGCTCTCAGTATATAATTATAAAGAGCAGGATGCCTTTAGCTGTGAACTGGGAAAGAGTTGTTTTCTCAAGCGTTGGGAGATGGACCTTAATATAGTTGAAGAAGCGGAAGAGATGTACGTTACGGAGAATAGGAATATAGATAATCTAGATTTAAAGTCTTTCTTTAATCTTGTCCGTTCTAAGGATAAGGTGGCAGAGGTAGTCCTTGGTAAAGCGGCAAAAAGGCTGGGTATTAAAATAGCCTCTTTAGTTAATTTACTTAATCCTGAGATGGTAGTTATTGGCGGAGGCCTGGAAGAGGCCGGAGATGATTTCTTAAAGCAGGTAAGCGCCGCGATTAAAGATTGGGCATTTAGAGAATCAACTGATGGGTTAAGCATCGCTTATTCTCAATTAAGAGAGAATTCGGTTGCTTTGGGCGCAGCTAGTCTTGTTATGCAGAAGGTTTTTGCCCAGTTATAAATTATAAGGAGGGTAAATGGAACAGAAGGCAAAATTCATTATAGTCGGCCTCATAGGGGTTACGGTGGTATGCGCCTTTCTTGTTATACAGTCTTTAGGGATTAAACAGCAGTTAATGCGCGAGAAGGATGAACTTAAGTCCGAGAATATAAGTTTAACTGCTAAGATAGATAAGCTCACTGGAAGTTTGCGTAGTTATGAATCAAAGATAAGCTCCTTAAGCAGTGATTTGGAGAAGGCTTATCAGGAAAAGGCAGAGCTAGATAAAAAGTATGAGATAGCAAATAAAGCCAGGGAAGAATTAGTAGAAAAGTTGAAAGCCCGGGCGCAGCAGCCGCAGGTTGTTATCCGGGAGCCGCAGCAAAGCCTTGCTCCTCAGGCTAATGATGCTTATTGGGCGGGTATCCTGAAGGCTAAGACTGATCTTGAGCTTCAGTTGGGCAATGTTCGCAGCGAATTGAGAAATTTGCAGATTGATAATGAGCAATTACAGCGCGAGAAAGGAAACTTTGAGCTTGAGCTTAATGCCTTAGCGCGGGAGAGGGATGATTTAAGCCGGCAGCTGGATTACAATAAAAAATTGTTGGATAGCCTGGCTCAAGAGCTGGTAAGGGAGAAGAATGACAAAACGCAGATTCAGGATAGCTATAAGATCATCCGTAATGAAAATGCGGTTTTAAGCCGTCAGTTAGCCAGTTTGAATACGCGAAAGACAGATTTAGAGCGCAAGCTGCAGGAGATGGATAGTGAAAAGAGCACTTTGGCGCGCAGGGTTTCTGAGATGGAGGCTATGCTTTCTGACAGGTTAACTCAAATCAATACCCTTAAAGACGGAATAGGAAGCGTTAGGGCCTCGGCTGCCAGGGAGGAATCAAGGGATTCCGTTGAGCTGCCGGCCATAGTGGTTAAGCCTAAAGATTCAGCTGCGCCGGGCCAGGAAGAGACCGGGTCTACCTTAATGGGTAGGGTTATGGCGGTGAACAAAGAAAATAATTTTGTAATTATTGATTTGGGCGAAGAGGCGGGGGTTAAGGTGGGAGATGCCTTGAGAATTTACCGCAAGGACAAACCTATCGCCAATGTTGAGGTCATACAGGTAAGGCGGAATATTTCTGCATGCGATATTAAGAAGCAGGGCGTAGTAATTAAAATCGGTGATACTGTAAGATAAAATAGTATTCATATATAAATGACACGAACTAAAAAAGCTCCCTCCGGGATTATTTCCATTGAAGATGTTGCCAAGATGGCCGAGGTATCCATTACTACTGTCTCGCGCGTAATCAATAAGAAGGGCACGGTAAAGGAAAAGAACCGGGTTAAGGTGGCTAATGCCATAAAGGAGCTTAAGTTTCAGCCTTCGGTATTTGCCCAGAGATTAGCTACGGGCAAGAGCAATGTAGTAGCTTTAATTATCCCGCGCTATGAAGGCGTCTTCTATTCTTTCTATGCCTTAGAATTAATTCGCGCCACAGGAAACCTTTGTGAGGTATTTAAGCTTGATCTGCTTCTTCATCTAACCGATAGCCATACCCGCAATCCTTTAAACCTGAGAGGCTTAGGCGGGGTTATGTTCTCCGATATTATCGGCACCCGTTACCAGGTTGAAGAGGCTTTAAATTCCGGTATCCCTACGGTTATAATCAATAATTATGTTAAAGATTTGCCGGTCAGCTGTATCGCTATCGACAATGCCGGCGGGGCTGAGAATGCGGTTAATTATTTAATAAGCTCGGGCCACAAAAAGATTGCCCATATCAGCGGCGATGTGGCCACCCAGGCAGCGGCACTCAGGCTTGAAGGTTATATACAGGCCTTGAAGAAGAATAATATTCCCGTAAAAGAGGAGTATATATTAAAGACGGATTATTCGCGCGGACAGGCAAGGTCTGCGGCGGAGACCTTACTTAAGATGGCCGATGCCCCTACTGCGGTATTCGTAGCCTCGGACTCCATGGCCCTTGAGGTTATGACCTTAGCACGCGAAATGGGTAAAAATATCCCCACGGATTTATCTATAGTTGGTTTTGATGATAATCCTTCGGGGCTTTACGGCCCGGTAGCTCTTACTACGGTAAGGCAGCCTTTGATTAAAATGGCCGAAGAAGGGGTAAAAGAATTAAACCGGCTAATGACCCTGAAAAAAGGGGCGCAGCCAAGAAAGATTATTCTTCCGACGGAACTAATTATACGGGAATCCTGCCGAAATCTTTAGGCACGTCTTTACACAATCAGTTGTATGCCGCATGTTTATAAAACACAATATATTGTAATTTTCTGTTGACAAGTAATTATGGGATATGTTATTATTGTTTGTCAAAATTAAACAATCTTTTAATTATTCGGGGAGAGCATTATGAAATTAGAATTGTCTGACAATGCGTTAAAGGTTTTGGAGAGAAGGTACTTAAAAAAGAATGAGCAGGGCAAGGTTGTAGAGACGCCTGAGGAGATGTTTAAAAGGGTGGCATCAGCAATCGCTGCAGCCGAGAGGTTATACGGCAAGGATGCAAAGGAGATTAAAAAGTTAGAGGAGGATTTCTACAATGTAATGTCTTCTTTGGAGTTTCTCCCTAATTCGCCTTGCCTGATGAATGCGGGTAAAGACTTAGGCCAGTTATCTGCCTGTTTTGTCCTGCCGATAGAGGACTCCATGGATTCTATATTTGAGAGCCTTAAGGCAACCGCTATGATACACAAAAGTGGGGGAGGGACTGGATTTTCTTTTTCGAGGTTGCGCCCCAAAAACGCAGTGGTAAAGACTACCGGAGGCATTGCTTCGGGCCCCATATCTTTCATGCGTGTTTATGATGCGGCTACCGAGGCCGTAAAACAGGGAGGGACCAGGCGCGGGGCTAACATGGGGATATTAAGGGTTGATCATCCGGATATCATGGAGTTTATTACCTGCAAGGATAATAATAAACAGATAACTAATTTTAATATATCTATTGCCATTACCGATGAATTTATGAAGAAGTTGGATAAGGGCGAAGACTACGATTTAATTGATCCGCATACGCATAAACCTGTGCAAAAGATTAATTCCAGGGAGGTGTTTGAGTTAATAGTAAAGCAGGCGCATAAAAACGGAGAACCGGGGATTATTTTTATCGACCGGATGAATGAATACAACCCTACCCCGAGATTAGGCAAGTATGAGTCGACTAACCCCTGCGGCGAACAGGTACTTTTGCCTTATGAAAGCTGCGATTTAGGCTCAATAAATTTAGCGGTAATCTGTAAGAAAACATCAGGGCGTTATGAGATTAACTGGGATAGGCTTAAAGAGGTCACGCATTCAGCCGTACATTTTCTGGATAACTTAATTGATGAGAATAAATTTCCTCTTCCTCAGATTGAGAAGGCGACTAAGGCTACGCGTAAAATAGGTTTAGGTGTTATGGGTTGGGCCTCTCTGCTTATCAGGCTTAATATACCTTATAATAGCGATGAAGCAGTAGCTCTAGCTGAGAAGATCATGTCTTTTATTTTAAACGAAGCTACCAAAAAGTCTTTGGAGCTGGGTAAATCAAAGGGGACTTTTCCGGCATTTAAGGGAAGCATATATGACAAAAAGGATGGCTCGCTTAAGATGCGTAACGGAACACTTACTACAATTGCGCCAACCGGCACTATCAGTATTATTGCCGGGCCATGCTCATCCGGAATTGAACCCCTCTTTGCCATATCCTATTACCGTAATGTAATGGATAATGACAAATTAGTTGAGGTAGATCCTTTGTTTGAGGAAGTAGCCAGAGACCGCGGGTTCTACAGCCGTGAATTAATGGAGAAAATCGCCGAAAGCGGTTCGCTAGCCCATATTGAAGGCATACCCGAAGATGTAAAAAGGGTATTTGTTACCGCCCATGATATAACCCCGGAATGGCATGTGCGTATGCAGGCGGCATTCCAGAGGTATGTTCATAATGCTACATCCAAGACGATTAATTTTCCTCACGATGCCAGCGCAGAGGAGGTCAGGAAAGCCTATCTGTTGGCATATGAATTAGGGTGTAAGGGTATAACCGTCTATCGTGATAAGAGCAGGGAAGAGCAGGTTTTGAATATCGGCAGTTCTAACGAGGCAAAAGAGAGTAAGGCAGTAGCCCTGCATTTAGATGCCAAGAAAGAGATAGCCCCTCGTCCCCGCCCGGAAGTCATAATCGGCACGACTACAAAGGTGGCCACCGGTTGCGGCAACCTTTATGTAACTATAAACCTTGATGAAGAAGGCGAGCCCTTTGAATTATTCACCCAGATGGGTAAGGCCGGAGGATGCGCTGCCTCTCAGCTTGAGGCTATAGGCAGGCTGGTTTCTTTGGGATTTCGCGCAGGGGTAGAGGTCAAATCTATTATTGAGCAGTTGCGCAATATCCGTTGTCCTTCTCCTTCTTGGGAAAAGGGGCAGCGTATATTCTCTTGCGCTGATGCTATCGCCCGCGTGATCGAAAGAAGGCTGGTTAATACCCAGGCGGTTAAATCATCCTTAGAGGTCGCCTCTTTAGCGATGAAACATTCCTCTGATGACGAGCCTGTTGTAACTGAGATGAGCAATAATCGGGGCGATATTGTGGGAGTCTGCCCGGATTGCGGAGGAGCTCTCCGCCATGAAGAAGGATGCATGAAGTGTTACGCCTGCGGATTCTCTAAGTGTTAGCCTATTGTTTCGAATTAATAGGAGGTAGCCTTAATTGAAGAAAATACTTTATATAGTTTTAGATGGCCTCGGAGATTTACCGATAAAGGAATTAGGAAATAAGACTCCTCTTGAGGCGGCGGTGACTCCTAATATGGACCGGCTTGCGCAGTCCGGGAAGACGGGGATTGTTTATACTGTGGGACGCGGTATTGCCCCGGAATCAGATATTGCGGTAATCAGTTTGCTGGGATACGATGCGCATAAGTACTATACCGGACGCGGGCCATTGGAATCTTTTGCGGAAGGATTGGCGGTAAATACCGGGGATGTAGCTTTTAGAGTAAATTTTGCTACTGTTGCTGAAGATGGCAAGACCATAAAAGACCGTCGCGTGGGCAGAAATCTTACTACCGAAGAGGCCGCTGCCTTGGCTAAGGAGATAAATTCAAAAGTTACTTTATCCAGCGCTACTTTCGAATTTAAAAGTACAATCGGCCACCGCGGAATATTGGTTATAAGGGGTATGCATCAGAAGCTATCCGGTTGGATTACTAATACTGATCCGGCATACGGCAGGGAAGGTGTTTTCGGGGTAGCCTTGGAGAAATTTGATAATACGGTTAGCACCTCTATTCCGATGCCCGGGTATGAGGATGACCTCAGCGCAAAAGAAGCGGCTAAGCTTTTGAATGAATTTACCGAGAAATCCATAAAGGTCTTAAATGAGTCGGGTATAAATAAAAAGAGGGTGAGTGAGGGTAAGATGCCGGGCAATTTGATACTCTCCCGTGACGCAGGTGACCGCCTTCCGAAATTTCCTCCGATAAAAGAAGTTTTTAACCTAAAATTCGGTTCTTTTGTGCAGATGCCGGTAGAGAAGGGGATTGCGCTTTTAACCGGAATTGACATTATTGATGTCCCCCAGTCAAGCGGGCATTTAGATGTAGATTATCCTATCTGGGCAAAGATCGCGCTTGATTCGATACAAAAATATGACGGTATTTATGTGCACTTGAAGGGCCCGGATGAACCTGCTCATGACGGGGATTTTAGCAAGAAGAAGGAGAGCATTGAAGCCATTGATAAGTATTTTTTTACCAGCCTTTTATCCCAGCTTGATCTTGCCAATACCATTGTCGCCGTTACTGCCGATCATTCTACGGTCTGCGCGGTTAAGGCGCATACCGCAGATCCTGTTCCGCTTTTAGTCTGCGGAGGAAATATCAAGGCTGACGGCTCAATGAGTTTTTCGGAACGTTCATCAAGCCTAGGTTCAATCGGGGAGCTCTTGGGCAACCAAATATTGCCGTTTTTAATTAATTTTTCAAAACAATAACCTTATTTTTCAGGCGCAGGGCCGGCATATCTTGTCGGCCCTTTTTATTTACGGGATAAAAAGTTATTTCCGGGTTGATTTTAATGGTATAATTTTTAATATGGACAAATATGATATTATTGTAATTGGCTCAGGCCATTCCGGGATAGAGGCAGCACTTGCAGGCTCGCGCATGGGCGCTAGGGTGCTTATGCTGACCTTTGATATTAATTCTATAGGCAGAATGAGCTGTAATCCGGCAATCGGAGGCGTGGGCAAGGGGCAGCTGGTCCGTGAGATTGATTCTCTTGGAGGAGAGATGGCCCTTGCAGCGGATGCCTGCGGGATACAATTCCGTATACTTAATGCCTCTAAGGGGGCAGCGGTGCATTCATCGCGTGCTCAAATAGATATGGATATGTACAGTCAGTACATGAAAAAAACAATACTTAGGAATAAGGGGATAGAGGTAAAGGAGGCAGAGGCTAAGGAGCTGATTGTTGATGACGGTAAGGTTAAGGGTATAATCACCAGTAAGAAAGAGGAGATCCTCTCCTGCTGTGTTGTACTTTGCCCGGGCACCTTTTTAGGAGGGGTAATCCATGTTGGCCTTAATCATTTCAGCGCAGGCAGGATTGATGAGCCATCAGCAGAAGGATTAGCCGATAATTTAAGGCTGTTTGGATTTAATTTACTTAAGTTTAAAACCGGGACCTGCGCGCGACTAGATAAGGATTCTATTGATTATTCAAGGTTGATTGTGCAAGAGGGAGACAGTTTTCCTAAGCCGTTCTCTTTTTCTACAAAAGCCCTGCCCCAGAGGCAGGTCCCTTGCCATATAACTTATACTAATAAGGTTACGCATAAGATAATATCGGATAACCTGGATAAGTCTCCTCTTTATGCAGGTGTTATCAAGTCAACCGGTGTACGCTACTGCCCTTCAATCGAAGATAAGATAGTTAAGTTTCCGGATAGGCAGAGGCATCAGATATTTTTGGAGCCTCAAGGTTTGAGTACGCAGGAGGTTTATCCTAATGGTATATCAACCAGCCTCCCTGAGGATGTGCAACTTAGGCTGATACATTCCATAGAGGGGTTGGAAGAGGCGAGGGTTATCCGTTTTGGTTACGGGATCGAGCATATTGTAGTTGACCCGACGCAATTATTTCCTACCCTGGAAACCAAGGCTGTAGAGGGGTTGTATTTTGCAGGGCAGATTAATGGGACTACCGGATATGAAGAGGCTGCGGCACAAGGCTTGATTGCCGGAATAAACGCTGCTTTGAAAATCAAAAAGGAGACTCCTCTTATTTTAGACCGTTCCACCAGCTACATAGGAGTTTTAATAGACGACCTTGTTACTAAGGGTACCAATGAGCCATACCGTATGTTTACCTCAAGGGTAGAATACCGCTTGATTCTTCGAGAGGATAATGCGGATATGCGGTTAAGTAAAATAGGCCATAGCATCGGTTTATTAAGTAAGGAAAGTTATAAGAGGGTTGAAGAAAAGGCGAATGCCATCAGTCAAGGAGCAGCCTTCTTGAAGAAAACCCGGATTAAATCTTTTAACGGGGTTAACCTGAATAAAGAGGTTACGCTGGAGAAACTGCTCAAAAGGCCAGAGGTAAGATTAAGCGATCTTAAATTTCTTAAGTACGCTGAAATAGAGGGGCTTAAGTTTGATGTTGCAATGGGCATAGAGATAGAGGTAAAATATAGCGGGTTTATAGAGCGGCAACTAAAGGATGTTGAAAAGTTTAAGCACCTGGAGAAGATCAAGGTCCCTGAGGGTATAGATTATATGCTGATTTGCGGTCTCTCCCGGGAGATTAAAGAAAAGCTGCATAAATTTAAACCTATCAACCTGGGCCAGGCATCAAGGATATCAGGAATAACCCCGGCAGCCATATCAATGCTGATGGTTTATTTCAAGAAGATAAATGGATAAGATAAAAAATTACGCCAGCGTAAAAAAATTTTCCCAAAAAGAAGGCATTGACCTTTTCGGGGTTGCGGATATCAGGGGGGTAAAAGGAGAATTTCAATCTCTGGAGTCTTTAGCAAAAGATTTAGAGAGCGCTATTTGTTTAGGGGTTCGTTTATCAGCAGCTATTTTAAGCGAAATAATCAAGGCGCCTACCCGCCTCTATTTCCATCATTACCGGACCGTGAATGCTTATTTGGATCAGGCCGCGCTTAAGGTTGCAAACTTTATTCAAAGAAAAGGCTTTAGGGCCCTACCAATCCCTGCATCGATTATCTTAAATTGGGAGAATCAGACCGCGCACCTCTCGCATAAGAAGTTGGGGGTTTTGGCGGGTTTAGGTTGGATAGGGAGAAATAACCTTCTTGTAAATGAGAAAATAGGAAGCCAGATGCGCCTGGCAACCATATTAACAGATCTGCCCATAAAAACCGATAAACCCTCTGGAAAAGACTGTGGGGCTTGTTGTTTATGCGTTAAGGCCTGCCCGGCACAGGCAATTAAAGAGAGCCCGGTTGATTTTGACCATATAAAATGTTTTGAGAAGTTAAAAGAATTCCAGAGGCAGAAATTGGTAGATCAGTATATCTGCGGAGTTTGTGTTAATGTCTGCAAAGGGAGAAAATAATTATGAGCGGGATATATCTTACTAGGCTAGGCCATAAGAAATTAATGGAGGAATTAGAAACCCTGAAGACAACTAAGCGCCGTCAATTATCCAAGGCTGTAGGGGAGGCGCGCAGCCACGGGGATATCTCTGAGAATGCCGAATATGATGCAGCCAGGGAAGCGCAAGGCTTAAATGAAAAGAGGATTGCTGAGCTGGAAGGCAAGTTAGCTTGTGCTAAGATACTCGATGATGAAAATATTACTTCGGATGAAGTATTGATAGGCGCTACTGTAAAATTGAAGGATTTAGTGAGTGGCGAGGAATTTGAATATACCCTTGTTTCAGAGCTGGAGGCTGATTACGACAGCGGAAAAATATCGGTTAATTCACCTATTGGGGCTGCCTTATTAAACCATAAACTAAACGAAGTGGTTGATATTAAGATACCCGCAGGTGCTTTAAAATACCAAATTCTACGCATCTTCCGCGAATAACGTTTAATATCTCCTTGACCCGCCTTCTTAGCTGGTATATAATTCTTTCAATATGAGGAAGAGAATCGTTTCTTGGATAAAAAATCAGGTTAAGGCGTCTAACTCTAAGGGGATAGTCCTTGGGCTTTCCGGCGGGATAGACTCGGCAGTAGTTGCAGGTTTGTGCTCTAATGCGCTAGGCCGTAAGAATGTATTGGCTCTATTCCTTCCTTGTAATAGTAACCCACAGGATTTAAAAGATGCTAGGCTGGTTGCCAGGGCCTTGAGGCTTAAAACCAAATTGGTGGATTTATCACCGGTATATAATAACCTGTTGAGAATATTTCCTAATGCCCCTGGCCTTGCAAAAAATAACCTTAAGCCGCGCTTACGAATGTTAACGCTTTACTTCTTTGCCAATAAATTAAATTATCTTGTTTGCGGTACAGGGAATAAATCAGAGCTCTCGGTAGGTTATTTCACGAAATACGGAGATGGGGGGGCGGACATTCTGCCTATCGGAGGGCTGCTTAAGAGGCAGGTTTGGTCTTTAGCAAGAGAGCTTAATATTCCAGAGCCAATAATTAATAAGGCCCCTACTGCCGGCCTATGGCAAGGGCAGACCGATGAGGGAGAAATGGGGATTACCTATCAGGATCTGGATGATATATTGAGCCGCCTGGAGAACAAGACAAAGCAGGCAGCCTCTTTTAATAAGGTAAAGAGGGTAAAGAAGATGATTGAGGCTTCGACGCATAAGAGAAGGGTTGCGGGAATATTCCGCATTTAAAGGGAGGCTAAGAATGGATGAAATACTGGAAGTTTTAGAAAAAGACGCTCGTACATCACCTGAAGATATTGCCAGGATGCTTAAGAAAAAGCCTAAAGATATAAAGGAGAAGATTAAGAAATACGAGAAAGATGGGGTAATCTTAAAGTATAAGGCAGTCTTAAATAAGGATTTAGTGCATGATGAAGAGTCCAGGCTACGCGCCTTGATAGAGGTTAATATTATCCCGCAAAAGGATGTCGGCTTTGATAAAATTGCCGAGCGTATATATTCATTCCCCGAAGTATCCAGCTGCTACCTGATATCAGGCACCTATGACCTTTTGGTGGTGGTAGAAGGAAAGAATATACATACGGTATCAAGCTTTGTCGCGGAAAAGCTCTCTTGCCTTGAGAACGTAAGGGGGACAACCACGCATTTTCTTTTGAAAAAGTATAAAGAGGACGGGGTTATATTAAAACACAAAGAGGAGAATAAAAGGATAGCCATCTCCTATTAAAAAATGAAAATTTCTAAGAAAGTAGATAAAATGCAGCCCTCCGGGATCCGGGCCTTTTTTGACCTGGTCCTGGGGATGAAGGATGTGATATCCTTAGGGGTTGGGGAGCCGGATTTTACCACTCCTTGGCCTATCCGCGAGGCAGGTATCTCTTCCCTTGAGGAAGGGTTTACTTCCTACACCTCCAATAAGGGTTTGTATAAGTTACGCCTGAGTGTCAGCCGTTACCTGAGAAATAGATACGGGGTTGAATATTGCCCGGATGAGGAGATACTTATAACCGTAGGCGTTAGCGAGGCAATGGATTTAGCCCTGCGTACCATAATAAATCCTAACGATAAGATTTTGATTCCCACCCCAAACTATGTTTCTTACGGCCCGCTTACAGAGCTAGCCGGCGGTTTACCCGTCTATATAGATACCCAAAAAACTGGATTTAAGCTTACGCCCGGGGAACTAGAAAGGCATATTGATGATAAGACTAAGGGGATAATTTTTAATTATCCCTGCAATCCTACCGGCATATCCTATAGCAGGAAAGAGTTAAGCCAGATAAACAAGGTGTTGTTGAAAAATAAAATTATTTGTCTTTCTGATGAGATATATGCGGATCTGACATATGATTTTGAGCATGTATCATTCCCTTCGTTGCCCGGGGCAAAGGAGAATGTGGTTTACTTTAACGGTTTCTCAAAATCCTATGCTATGACCGGCTGGCGCGTGGGATATGCCTGCGGGCCAAAGGAGATTATCGCGGGGATGACAAAAATCCACCAGTATACAATTATGTGCGTTTCTATAACCTCGCAAATGGCAGCCTGCGAAGCTTTGCATGCAGGCAAAGGTTTTGTTGAAAAAATGAAGCGGGAATATGCAAGGCGCAGAGAATTTGTAATCGATGGGCTAAACAGCATGGGGCTAACCTGCCATAAGCCCCAGGGCGCTTTTTATGCCTTTCCCAGCATTAAGAAAACGGGGTTAAGGTCCTTGGATTTTGCGCAGAAGCTGTTGAAGGATGAAAAAGTTGCAGTTGTTCCGGGGACTGCCTTTGGAGTTGAATTCGAAGATTATATAAGAATATCTTATGCCTCCAGCTTTGATAATTTAAAAGAGGCGCTACGCAGGATGGGCGCATTCTTAAAGAAATAATCATAATGCCTAGAAAAAACAAGGATAATTACGAGATTTACGTAAAACAGATTGAAGTCTTGTCTAAGGTAGCAAACCTGATTACTTCAGGAATGTACCTGGAGGAGCTTCTGCGCCTGATTGTCAATGTTACTGCTGAGATAATGAATTCTAAGATATCCTCTTTAATGCTCTTAGACCATGAAAAGAAAGAGTTGGTGGTGCGCGCTACTCAGTCAATCTCCGAATCTTATAATAAGAAGCCTAATATAAAGATGGGAACTGGCATAGCCGGCGAGGTTGCTTTAAATAATAAGGCTATAGTTGTGCCGGACCTTAAAAAAGACCCCCGCTATCTTAATCAGGATATCGCAAGGAAAGAAAAACTTTGTTCCCTGGCGAGCATTCCTATGGCGGTAAATGGGAAGGTTATCGGCGTGCTTAATTGTTATACTTCTAAGAAGCATGAATTTACCAAGACAGAGTTGAATCTTCTCAACGCCTTGGCAAATCAGGCAGCTATAGCTATTGAGAATGCAGAGCTAAACCTTCGAGCGCGCTCTGCGGAAGAGGCCCTTACTACGCGCAAAGTCGTAGAGAGGGCGAGGGATATTTTATCCCAGGAAGCTAACATTTTGCCTTCGGAAGCATACCGTTTAATTCAAAAACAGAGTATGGATTCCCGTAAGTCAATGCGGGAGGTAGCCGAGGCCATAATCTTGGCCAAGGATATAAAGAGTAAGAAGTATTGACAAATATAGATTTTATGTTAGACTAGTATTAGATTACGCAATGATGCAGTAATACGCAATGACATAGAAGTCTTCTGGGCTTGTTAAAAAAGCCAGAAGGCTTTTTCTTTTTACGGACACTGGAGTCCTCAATCCGGAATTTATTCCGGTTGGGGGCTCTTATTTTTTGAGGGTAAGATGGAGTATGCCCGGTTATTAAAAAAACTTTTACCTAAGATAAAAGGGATAGCCTTTAAGCTAAACAGGTATTATGGGCCTTTTGCTTATGATGATTTATGCCAGGAAGCGATTATCCATCTTTGGGTTAATTTTAAAGCAGGCCGTTTAGCTGAGAAGACGCAGAGTTATATATTGCAGGGGTGCTACTTTCACCTGAGGAATTATATCCGTAAATTTAGCGAAAAAAATACCCTCTTAAGCCTGGATTCATTAATTAATGATGATAACGAGGTAACCCTTGAAGGCCTGCTCGTTTTAGATGATGAGAGAGATTTGCGCGATGTTATGAATGATAATTTCCTGGTGGAGGCTATTGAAAATAACGGTTTTACTATAAGGGAAAAGCAGATACTTAAGTTTTATAAAAAGGGACTCACTACTAGAGAAATAGGGGGGAGGCTCAGCCTTTCTCATGTTAGAATAATTAAGATTATGCAGAATATAAGAATTAAGTGCCGTAAATACCAGGATATTTTTTAGTTACCAGGCTTAAGCCGTTTTTACTTGTATATATAAGACACATTGAAGTGTAATCTAATACAAAGGCGTTCCTTGATAAAGGGGCGCTATTTTTTTTACATTAAGGAGGGGTTTATGGATATGAAGGTTGTTATTGATACAATTTGGGTCCTTATGACTGCAAAACTGGTATTCTTTATGAATCTGGGTTTTGCTATGGTTGAGTCAGGGTTTGCCCGTTCAAAGAACTGCGTAAATATCCTTTCTAAGAACTTCGTGGTTTTCGCCGTTTCATCTTTTGGTTTTCTGCTTTTAGGCTGGGGGCTTATGTTCGGAGACGGAAATGCTTTTATGGGGCTAAAGGGCCTCTTTTTTGCAAGCGGAATAGATAATTCTCCGGCAACCGCTGAGGCGTATAAGGGAGTTTATTCCGCTCTTTCCTGGACCGGAGTACCAATGTGGGCAAAATTCTTTTTTCAGCTGGTATTCTGCGGCACGGCAGCTACTATTGTATCCGGGGCTGTGGCAGAGCGGATTAAATATAATTCTTTTATAATTTTTTCTTTTCTTATGGCCATGTTTATTTATCCAATCGTCGGGCATTGGATATGGGGAGGTGGTTGGTTGCATAGTAAGGGGATGCTTGATTTCGCAGGTTCAACAGTAGTGCATTCAGTTGGAGGGTGGGCAGCTCTGGCAGGCATTTTGGTTTTAGGGCCGAGATTCGGTAAATATGCAAACGGCAGGTTAAATCCGATCCCCGGACATAACCTTTCGCTAGCCACATTAGGTACCTTTGTTCTCTGGTTTGGTTGGTTTGGTTTTAATCCCGGGTCAACAATGTCTGCCGATCCTATTGCAATAAGCCATGTCGCCATAACTACCAATATGGCGGCAGCTATGGCTATTATTAGCGCTACCTTGCTTTCCTGGATATTATTAGGAAAGCCTGATCTAGGGATGACTTTAAATGGCTGCTTGGCCGGGTTAGTGGCCATTACCGCCGCCTGTGCTTTTGTAAGTGTTGTAAGTGCTATTATAATCGGTTTAATTGCAGGCGCACTTGTGGTTTTATCGGTTATATTCTTTGATAAGATTAGAATCGATGATCCGGTAGGCGCCCTTTCAGTTCATCTTGTAAACGGAATCTTTGGTACTCTTTGTGTGGGACTTTTTGCGCAGGATAAGATTGCCGGTATAGATACGGGAAACGGGTTATTTTACGGGGGAGGGACTAAACTGTTAGCCTCTCAGCTAAGCGGTGTTTTAGGGGTTGCGCTATTTACTTTTTTTGTTTCACTTTTTTTCTGGGGCGTGCTTAAATATACCATGGGTATAAGGGTATCCCTTAAGGAAGAGGTAGAGGGTTTGGATATCGGAGAACACGGTAATTCTGCCTATCCTGAATTTTTTGGCAGGAAGCCGGCATATACAGTTTAAGGAGGGTGAATAAATGAAAAAAATAGAAGCCATTATAAGGCCAGAGAGTATTGATGCGGTGCGAAGCGCTTTAAGTGCGGCAGGGGTAACTGGCCTCATGATTTCGGATATTGAAGGGCATGGTAAACAAAAAGGGGTTATCCAGCAGTGGAGGGGGGAGAAGTATAGGGTGGAGCTTCTTGCAAAAATAAAAATTGAGACCGTGGTTAAGGATGATGATGTGGAGCGTATAGCCGGCGTTATTATTGAAAGCGCCAGGACAGGCGAGATAGGAGACGGTAAGATATTTATATACCCGATTACGGAGGCGATAAGGATACGTACGGGAGAAAAGGGGGATTCGGTCATTTAGAATTTAGCGCTTTAAAAGTCTGTTTATTTCTTATAAGCTTGTGGTAGAATAGTGCAAAGGGAGGAAGATATGAGCATAAGGCAAAAAGCTTTATTTAAAGTTAAGAGTGTTGCGTTAGATAAGATAAATACCCCTAAAAAGGTTTCCGGGTATTTCGGTGAGAATACCTTCAGTTTAGATACCATGCGCAAACATATCTCCAAGGATACTTTTGAGGCCTTTAAGAGATGGATGTCGCAAGGCAGTACTATTACTTTAGGCCAGGCAAATGAAATTGCCGAGGCGATGAAAGAGTGGGCTATGGCAAAGGGTGCTACTTATTACACTCATTGGTTTCAGCCTATGACCGGGCTAACCGCAGAAAAGCACGATAGCTTTATTTCTATGGTATCGCCTGGGAAGGTGATTGAGAAATTCTCAGGGAATAAGCTAATTCAGGGAGAGCCTGATGCCTCAAGCTTTCCTTCTGGCGGAATTCGCGCTACTTTTGAGGCCCGCGGTTATACTGCTTGGGACCCTTCAAGCCCGGCCTTTATTATTGAAAGCGCCCTTGGGAAGACTCTTTGTATTCCCAGCATATTTATTTCTTATCACGGAGAGGCCTTAGATAAGAAGCTGCCGCTTTTACGTTCCGATGAAGCATTAAATAAAGCAGCAGTAGGCCTGTTAAAGATCTTTGGGCGCAAGGATGTAAGGAAGGTATTCTCAACCTGCGGTCCGGAACAGGAGTATTTCTTAATTGATAAGCATTTTTATAATTTGCGGCAGGATTTATTAATGGCAGGGAGGACCTTGATCGGGGCCCCTTCTCCGAAAGGGCAGCAGCTTGAAGACCAGTATTTTGGCACGATTAAGGAGCGGGTAGTTAATTTTATGTTTGAATTGGCCCAGGAGGCTTATAAATTAGGAATTCCTATAATGACCCGGCATAATGAAGTTGCTCCTCATCAGTATGAGTTCGCTCCTATTTTTGAAGAGTCTAATATAGCTGCGGACCATAACCAGCTTTTAATGGAATTAATGAAGAAGGTTGCTTTAAGGCATGATATGGTATGCCTTTTGCATGAAAAGCCTTTTGCCGGCATAAACGGAAGCGGCAAGCACCTTAACTGGTCTTTGTCCGATGATAATGGCAATAACCTCCTTAACCCGGGAGAGACGCCTGAAGACAACCTGCAGTTTTTAACTATCTTAGCTGCGGTTTTGCGTGCGGTGTATCTTCATGCCGATCTTTTGCGCGCCTCCATTGCTATGGCAGGCAATGAACATCGTTTGGGGGCAAATGAAGCTCCTCCGGCTATTATCAGCGTATTCTTAGGAGAGCAGCTTACTGAAGTATTGGATATGCTGGAAAATGGGGTTAAGGCGAAGTTCTCCAAGCGCGATATCATTGACCTGGGGATTGCGCGCCTTCCTAAATTCAATAAGGATAGTACGGATAGAAACCGCACCTCTCCCTTTGCCTTTACCGGAGCAAAATTTGAGTTTCGCGCAGTAGGTTCATCCCAGAACATTTCAACCCCGATTACTATTATAAACACTATTATTGCCGAAAGCCTTGATTTTGTTGCTAGCGAGCTTAAAAGAGCTGTCAATTCGGGAAAGGATTTTAACTCTGCGGTACTTAAGGTCGTTAGTTCAGTCATAAAGGAGACAAAGAAGATCCGTTTTGAAGGTAATAATTATTCTAAGGAATGGCTGAATGAGGCGAAGAAGAGAGGGCTTCCTAATATAGCCTCTACCTATGAATCGCTTAAGGCGTTAAAGAAGGAGGGTAATGTCGGTCTTTTTGAGAAGTATAAGGTTTTTTCCAAGGAGGAGCTTATTGCCCGTTATCACATATGGATCCATATGTATAATTTGACCCTTGAAATTGAGGCAAATACTTTAGGCGAAATGGTTAATGCCTCGGTTGTCCCCGCAGGGTATGAATACGAGAAGCTTCTTGCCAGGACCCTTGATGAGATAGTAAGGCTTAAGAAATCAGCCGGGTTAAAGATCGATGCTAACGCATTGAAAGATAAGAAGGAGCATCTGAGTGAAATAGTGAACAAGATTTATTATGTAAGGCATAATACAGCCACAATGGGTTGCTTGCTTGAGAAGGCGTGCGCCCTGAGCAGTGAAAAAAGGGCTGAGGTTTATTTTAAGAACTTAAAGCCTTTAATGGAACATATCAGAAAGCACGTAGACCAGCTGGAGTCTGTCGTCTCTGATGATGCCTGGGATCTGCCCAAGTACCGCGAGATGCTTTTTATTAAATAATCTTGTTACCAAGCCTAGGGCTTGTTTACTTGTATATGTAGAAGGCACATAGTAGTGTAATAGTACCAGAAAGAACGAAGGCGTTCATGATAGCTGATAAATAAGCTAAAGTGAACGTCTTTTTTTTGGTTAAGCGGTGATTAAAATTTAGGCAGACATGATAACTATCCTAATATCTGAAGATGAAATAAGGGCCAAAGAGGCCCTCGCTAGGATGTTCGCCCAGGAGGGATATGAACTTTCAGAATCCTGCCTTACGGGCAATGTCATAAGGGTAGTGAAGAAGGGCTGCATCCGCGACCTTGCCTTTATAGGCGATAGTGCAATTGAGATACAGGATTCATTTCTTAGCGGCCGGGGGGCATTGTATAAATCGGTAGTTGAAGAAATAGAAAAGCCTTTAATCGAACATACCCTTGAGAGTACCCAGGGCAATCAGATAAAGGCGGCAAAGGTTTTAGGGCTAAACCGTAATACCTTACGTACCAAGATAAGAAAGCTAGGAATTAATGTTAGAAAATGGAAAATTATATGAAAAACGATAATGGTTTTCCTCTTGCCCAGGGATTATATGACCCTCGCCTCGAGCATGATTCCTGCGGCGTAGGTTTTGTTTGCGATATCCTTGGCAGGAAATCTAACGGTATCCTCAGGCAGGGAATCAGCGTATTAAACAGGCTTGCTCATCGCGGGGCGGTAGGGGCAGATCCTAAGACCGGGGATGGTGCAGGTATTTTAATCCAGATCCCTCATGAGTTTTTCGCTAAGGTTGCCCAAGATAAAGGTATTGCCTTGCCTGATCCGGGGTTTTATGCAAGCGGATTGGTATTCTTGCCTCAGAATAAGGAAGAGCGTCAATTCTGCAAAGATTATTTTGAAGAAGCCATAAATGAGCACGGGCAGTCTTTGCTTGGTTGGCGGGTTGTGCCTACCGATAGTTCTGATATCGGAGAGGGCGCAAAATCCACCCAGCCGGTTTTTGAACAGGTTTTTATCGCCAGGGGTAAGGAGATTAAAAGCCAATTAGATTTTGAAAGAAGGCTGTATATAATCCGCAGGAGAATAGAAAATATTGTCCGCTCCTCCAAATTAAAACAAAAGAGCTCATTTTATATCACCAATATCTCAAGCCGGACTTTTTCTTATAAGGGCCTGCTTATGCCGGGGCAGCTGGATAGTTTCTTTATTGATTTGAAGGACAATAGCTTAAAAAGTGCATTGTGCCTTGTGCATTCCAGGTATTCGACAAACACCTTTCCTACCTGGGATTTAGCGCAGCCATTTAGGTTTCTGGCGCATAACGGAGAAATCAATACCATCCGCGGTAATATTAACGGGGTTAGCGCTAGGGAGCGCCTTTTAGCAAGCGAATTTTTCGGCCTGGATATAGAGAAGTTAAAGCCGATAATTGTGGAGGGCGGCAGCGATTCCGCAGCGATAGATAATTTTTTTGAATTGCTCGTTTTATCCGGAAGGCCCATTGATCATGTAATGATGATGCTTATCCCCTCTGCCTGGGAACACGATAAACTCATGAAGAAAGAGTTAAGGGACTTTTATAAATACCACGCCTGTTTTATGGAGCCTTGGGATGGCCCGGCAGCGGTTGCTTTTACCGATGGGGATAATATAGCGGCAGCCTTGGATAGAAACGGCTTGAGGCCGGCACGTTATATTATTACAAACGATAATCTATGCGTAATGGCCTCTGAGGTCGGGGTCCTGGATATCGCGCCTAAGGATATCAAGGTTTCCGGCAGGCTTGAACCGGGGAAGATTTTCTTTATAGATACAAAAGCCGGGCGTGTAATTAACGACGCAAAGATTAAAGAGGAAATATCTCAGCATAATCCTTATGGTTATTGGCTTTCAAAGAACCTGGTGGATTTAGATAAGTTATCCGGCTCAGGTTTGCCGCTGAAACACAAGTCCGAGGATTTAATCGCAGCCTTAAAAAGCTTTGGTTATTCGCGCGAAGACCTGAAATTAATTATCCGGCCTATGGCCGAGGAAGGCAAGGAGCCTGTGGGGTCTATGGGGAATGATACCCCTCATGCCTTCTTGTCCGATAAGCCTCAACTTTTGTATAATTATTTTAAACAGCTTTTTGCGCAGGTCACTAACCCGGCAATTGATTCCATAAGGGAAAAGCTGGTTATGAGCCTGGAAAGCTTTATCGGACCGGAGAAGAATTTGTTGGAAGAAACCCCAAAACACAGCCATAAATTAAGGGTTAATAACCCTATTCTTTCGGATGAGGAATTATCCAGGATCAGGGATATAGGCGTAAATAACTTTAAGACCAAGACAATATATACTTTCTTTGATGCCGGGAATAAGGAAGATGGTTTCAGGATGGCCCTGGAAAGGATATGTTTTGAAGCAGAATACGCTATAGAGCAGGGGTATTCCTTTATCATATTAAGCGACAGGGGGGCGGATAGGGATGGCATTGCCCTGCCGGCACTTTTAGCCACAAGTGCGATACATCACTATTTAGTCAAGAAAACTATACGTTCGCAGGTTGCTTTAATAGTGGAGAGTGCGGAGCCCAGGGAGGTGCATCATTTTGCGCTTCTTTTTGGTTATGGCGCTGATTGTATCAATCCCTATCTTGCCTATAGGGCAGTTGAATATCTTATCGAACAAAAAGAATTAAAAACAGATATCAAGACTGCGCTTAAAAATTATAATAAGGCGGTAACCGATGGGATACTAAAAATACTATCCAAAATGGGTATTTCTACCCTTAGAAGTTACCGCGGAGCACAAATTTTTGAGGCCTTAGGCTTAAGCCAGGATTTAGTTGACCGGTATTTTACAGGTACTGTTTCAAGGATCGGCGGAGTCAATTTAAGCGGGATTGCCCTGGAAACTATTCTACGCCACAGGCAGGCTTATTCTGCGCGCAACCCCCAGAACGTTTGTTTACCAAGCGGAGGGGTATACCAATGGAAGGCAGACGGAGAATTTCATCTGTGGAATCCTATGAGTATTGCAGCCTTGCAGGCTGCTGCGAGGGAAAATAACCCGGTTAAATACGCTGAGTTTGCAAAACTGATTAATGATCAATCGGATAACCCGACTACCTTAAGAAGTTTATTCAGATTTAAGGCGGCAGAAAAAGTTCCGCTTGATGAAGTGGAGCCGGTAAGCGCTATAATGAAACGTTTTGTAACCGGCGCAATGAGTTTTGGCTCCATAAGTGCTCCGGCCCATGAAACTATAGCTATCGCCATGAACAGGATCGGCGGAAAGTCTAATACCGGAGAGGGAGGAGAGGACCCCAATAGGTTTATAGCCTTGCCTAACGGTGACTCGCGAAGGTCGGCTATTAAGCAGGTGGCATCAGGAAGATTCGGGGTAACTATAAATTACCTTATTAATGCCGATGAGATACAGATTAAGATTGCCCAGGGCGCTAAACCGGGAGAGGGAGGGCAGTTGCCCGGGCATAAGGTAAGCGGGGTAATCGCCAGGATACGTTATACTACTGCCGGGGTAACCTTAATATCCCCTCCTCCTCATCATGACATCTATTCGATTGAAGACTTAGCGCAGCTTATTTTTGACTTAAAGAATGCAAATCCTAAGGCGCGCATCAGCGTAAAGCTTGTCTCGGAAATGGGTGTGGGTACTGTGGCTGCTGGTGTGGCCAAGGGGCATGCAGATATGATTTTAATCTCCGCAGGAGACGGTGGCACAGGGGCCTCGCCTTTAAGTTCTATTAAATATGCGGGCCTTCCCTGGGAGCTGGGTTTATCCGAGACGCATCAGACATTGCTTCTGAATAATCTGCGCTCAAGGGTTCGTATACAGGCTGATGGCCAGATGCGTACCGGGCGGGATGTGGTTATCGCGACTTTATTGGGAGCGGAGGAATTCGGTTTTTGTTCTGCCGTATTGGTAGTAGTCGGGTGTGTAATGCTTAGGCATTGCCACTTGAATAATTGTTCCCTGGGGGTGGCTACGCAGGATGATATTCTGCAAAAAAGATTTAAGGGCAGGCCGGAGTATATAGTTAATTATTTCAATTTTGTTGCCCAGGAGATAAGAGAGATTATGAGCAGCCTTGGGATAAGGAATATGGATGAAATGGTCGGACGCTCCGATCTTCTTGAAGTAGACAAAGATAGAGTCCCCTTAAAGGCTAAAAATTTGGATTATTCCCGTATACTCTACCGTCCTTTGCTAGCTGACGGGACAGCAAGGCATTTTCAGCCTAAAAAGAATAACAGCTTAGGGCCGGTGTTAGATAACAAGCTGATTAAAGAATGTTCTGTTTCTATTAGAGAGAACAAGCCGATAGTAGTAACTAGCGGGATAAATAATGCAGATCGTTCTGTAGGCGCGATGTTAAGCGGGGAAGTATGCCGCGTCTGCGGGGATGGGGTACTTCTTGAGGATACTCTAAGATGCCGATTTCGCGGGATAGCCGGACAGAGTTTCGGGGCTTTCTTGGCTAAGGGGATAACATTTGAGCTCGAGGGGATGAGTAACGATTATGTAGGTAAGAGTATATCCGGAGGAAAAATAATAATCTATCCTGATCGCAGCTCTTCTTTTAATCCCCATGAGAATATTATTATTGGTAATACCAGTTTCTACGGGGCAATATCAGGGGAGGCTTATATAAGCGGTTTGGCAGGGGAGCGGTTCTGCATCAGGAATTCCGGCTTATATGCGGTTGTGGAAGGAGTGGGAGATCATGGCTGTGAATATATGACCGGGGGAAGGGTTATAATACTGGGAAGAACCGGAAGAAACTTTGCCGCAGGTATGTCCGGGGGCATAGCCTATGTTTACGATCAGGATGGCAGCTTTAAAGATAGATGCAATATGGATATGGTGGCGCTGGATAGGATAAAGGGCGATGATTTAGATACCATATATCATCTTTTGCATAATCATTTAAAATATGCCAAAAGCAAGAAGGCAAAGTCGATACTTGAGAATATCCACGATGAGCTTAAGTATTTTATCAAGGTAATACCTATAGAATACAAAAGAATACTTGAGGGTATTAAGATTGAGCAAAAGCTCGATTTAATGGAGAGATCTGATGGGTGATTTAAGGGGGTTCTTAAAATTAGCCAGGCAGGATAATTCTTATAGGGATGTCTGCCAGAGGGTAGAGGATTACAGGGATGTGGTTAAGCCCCGTAAGGATATCAAGGCAAAAGAGCAGGCTTCGCGCTGCATGGATTGCGGGACTCCCTTTTGCCATTTTAAATGTCCGCTGGGTAATTACATACCCGAGTGGAATGATTTTATGTTTCGGGGGAATTGGGAAGAGGCAGTGAAGTTACTGGAGGCAGCCAACAGCCTTGCGGAGATTACCGGGCGGGTTTGCCCGGCTTTATGCGAATACGCCTGTGTTTTAGGCCTTAACGATGATCCGGTAACTATCCGTGATAACGAGTTATCTGTAGTGGAATACGGTTTTAATAATGGTTTGATTAAGCCGGTCAAAATCAGCCAAAGAACCGGGAAAAAGGTTGCGGTGGTTGGTTCCGGACCGGCAGGACTATCATGCGCATCCCTTCTTAATAAGGCAGGGCATACGGTCACTGTTTTTGAGCGCGATAGTGAACTTGGGGGGATTCTCCGTTTTGGCATTCCGGATTTTAAACTTGAGAAAGGTATTTTGGACAGGCGTATCGGCTTATGGAATAAAGAGGGGGTTATTTTCAAGGTTAATACAGATGTGGGCAGCGATTATCCGGTGGCTAAATTAATTGAAGGTTTTGACGCGATTTGCCTGGCAGGGGGATCGCGAATCCCCCGGGATTTAAATATTGAAGGCCGCAATTTAAAAGGAATATATTTTGCGATGGATTACCTTAAGCAGTCTAACCTTCGCGTATCCGGCAAGAAAATCCCGGCAGAAGAGTTAATCGATGCCAGGGGAAAGAGTGTTGTGGTTATAGGCGGGGGAGATACCGGATCGGATTGCGTAGGTATTGCGCATCGCCAGAAAGCCGGCTGTGTTGTGCAGATTGAAGTTTTACCCCGGCCTCCCGAATGCCGCACAGAAGACCAGCCTTGGCCTAATTATCCGCTTCTTTTAAGAAACTCTAGCAGCCATGAAGAAGGCGGAGAGCGCTATTGGTCGGTATTGACAAAGAAATTTGTAGGCGAAAAAGGCAGGGTAAATAAATTATCTTGCGTTAAAGTTGAGTTGATCCCTCAACCGGGTAATCCCTGCCTAATAAGTAAAGAAATACCCGGGAGTGAATTCTATATCAAGGCGGATTTAGTAATAATTGCGGCAGGGTTTCTGCATCCGCAGCATACGGGGTTGCTTAAAGAATTAAATATAGGCTTTGATCAGAAGGGTAATGTTTTTACTCAAGACAATTATGCTACCTCAGTAGATAAGATATTTTGTGCAGGCGATATGCGCCGCGGGCAATCTTTGGTTGTCTGGGCTATTTCAGAAGGTAGGCGCTGTGCCTATGCGATAGATAAGTTTCTTATGGGAGAGAGCAGTTTGGCTCAAATTTAAAGAGGAGCGTTTAATATGATTAGCACCGGTATAAAAGGGTTAGATAGCGTGATTACGGGGTTAAGGCTAGGAGATAATGTAGTTTGGCAGATCGATCATATCGATGACTATCTAGATTTGGTAAGGCCATTTGTCAGGCAGTCATTAAAAGAAGGAAGAAAAGTGGTTTATATCAGGTTTGCCGCGCACCAAGAGCTCCTTAAGCCATCCGCTAAGGTAAGGCGTTATGATTTAGACGCTAGTGCCGGATTTGAATCTTTTACTGCCAGGGTGAATAATATTATTACCGCGGAAGGGGAAGGGGCTTATTATGTGTTTGACTGTTTGTCTGAGCTGCTTTTGGCTTGGGCCACCGATCTTATGATGGGTGATTTCTTTATGCTGACTTGCCCGTATCTCTACGAGCTTAAGACAGTAACCTACTTTTCTATTTTACGTAACAACCATTCCTTTAAGTCTATAGCGCGCATACGCGAGACGACACAATTATTGCTTGATGTGTACCGTTGCCAAGAGAGTTTTTATATCCATCCCTTAAAGGTATGGAACCGCTATTCTCCTACTATGTTTTTACCGCATTTAAGAAAGGGGGATGAGTGTATTCCGATTACGGATAGCGTAAACGCGGCAAGGCTTTTTTCCTATATCAGGGAAAAGGGGGCAGAGAATGCCAAACGCAACCTTGATTATTGGGACCGTTTATTTCTGGAGGCCGGCGATCTGGCAGGGAAAAACCTTCCTAAGGAGAAGGTTAAGGAAACCTTGGCAAAGTTATGCAGTATAATGATCTCTAAAAATAAGAAAATATTGGATTTGGCGATGCGAACTTTCTCGCTGGAGGAACTTATAGAAATAAAGTCACGCTTAATCGGGACCGGTTTTATCGGGGGTAAAACCGTGGGTATGCTCATCGCCAGGAAGATACTTTCGCAGAAGCTTTTAAACTGGAAAGAATTATCTGAGCCCCATGACTCTTTTTATATCGGTTCGGATATATTTTATTCTTATATAGTCCATAACCGCTGGTGGAAACTGCATATGCAGCAGAAGACTGAAGAAGGTTATTTTAATGCGGCAAGGTTATTGAAAGAAAGGATGCTTTACGGGATATTCCCCGAAGAGATTATGGAGCATTTTCAGCAGATCATTGAATATTTCGGGTCATCGCCTATTATAATACGCTCCAGCTCACTGCTGGAGGATGATTTTGGCAATGCCTTTGCCGGTAAATATGAGAGTATATTTCTGGCTAACCAAGGCAGTCCCGAGCAGAGGTATATACAATTTGCGGAGGCAGTTAGGAAAATTTATGCCAGCACAATGAATGAGGATGCTTTAGTTTATAGGAAGCAGAGGGGGTTGGATAAGCTGGATGAGCAGATGGCCCTTTTGGTGCAGCGTGTTTCAGGCGCTCATCATAAAGATTTTTTCTTTCCGGATTTAGCCGGGGTAGGCGTTTCATATAATACATATGTTTGGAATAACGAAATCAATCCTAAGACAGGCATGCTGAGGGTTGTTTTCGGGTTGGGTACCAGGGCGGTTAATCGGGTGGAAGGGGATTATCCTAGGATGGTAGCTTTGTCCGATCCCCTGCGCAGGCCTTATGCGCAAAATGAGGATTTAAGAAAATATTCCCAGCATGACGTAGATGTTATAGATACAAAAGAAAACTCCCTGGCTACAATATCCTTTAATGAGCTGGCCTTAAAGAATATCTATAAAAATGTCGAAGCCTTTGCGGTTAAGGATTATGATTCGATGGATTTCATGAGTAAAAGAGGCCAGGATGGGCAATATTGGATTCTGACACTCGATAATATATTTAATGATAATAAATTGCCGGATTTTTTTAGGAAAATACTCGGGGAATTAGAGTTAAACTATGATTATCCGGTTGAAATAGAATTTACGGTTAATTTCACGGGGGATAACAAGTTTAAGATCAATCTCCTGCAGTGCCGTCCGTTACAAACATACGGCCTGGAGCGTAAGGTTAAGATACCTAAGGCAATAAGTAAGGAGGATACCCTATTTGATTCCAGGGGTTATTTTTTAGGAGGGAATATTAACCAGAAGATAAGCTGGATTATCTATATTGACCCTGAAAGGTACAGTAAGCTTATCCTTTCCGATAAATATGAGGTAGCCCGGATAGTAGGCAAATTAAATATATCTATTAAAAGCAGGGATGAGCTGCCTACCCTTTTAATGGGACCGGGCAGATGGGGTACAACTACGCCTTCACTGGGAGTACCGGTTAAGTTCGCCGAGATAAATAATGTAGCGGCCCTTGCTGAGATTGCTTTTTCATCCGGAAATTTAATGCCGGAGTTATCATTCGGTACCCATTTTTTTCAGGATTTGGTAGAAACAAATATATTTTACGCAGCCCTATTCCCCGGCAGGAAGGAAGTCATTTTCAATAAAAAATGGTTTGATAAGAACAGGAATCTGTTTACTGATCTTATCCCCGAGTCGGCAAAATACGAAGATGTAATCGGGGTATATGATGTAAGCGAAAAAAACTTTAAGATTATTTCGGAGGTAGTTTCGCAGAGAGTTGTTTGTTTTGCTCAAGGGTTTACTAATTGACAGTTTCTTAAACTATGCTATACTTACAAATAGTTCAAGGGAGAACTCAAGAGTTTAAACAATGGCGTTTAAGGGCCGTTCCATCGGCATTAAACGCCTTTTTGTTTCTAAAGCGAGGGAATTGTTATGGCTAAATATATATTTATAACCGGAGGGGTCATCTCTAGCCTGGGTAAAGGGATAACCAGCGCTTCTATCGGCAAGATACTTGAGTCCCGCGGCCTAAAGGTTACCCTGATGAAACTTGATCCCTATATAAACGTTGATCCGGGTACGATGAACCCGTATCAGCATGGTGAGGTATATGTTACTGAGGACGGCGCTGAAACGGATCTGGATTTAGGCCATTACGAACGTTTTATCAACACATCTATGACTAAGTTCAACAATCTTACTACGGGGCAGGTTTATAATTCCGTTATTGCAAAAGAACGCCGTGGAGATTACCTGGGGAAGACTATTCAGGTAATTCCCCACATTACTAACGAAATAAAAGAGAGGATAAGAAGGGTCGGCGATATCTCTAAGGCGGATATAGTATTGGTGGAGATAGGAGGGACAGTCGGTGATATAGAGAGCCTTCCTTTTTTAGAGGCAGCAAGGCAATTCAGCCATGATTTAGGTAAGGGGAATGTAGTTTATATACACCTAACCCTGGTTCCTTATATAAAATGTTCGGAGGAGGTCAAGACCAAGCCTACTCAGCATAGCGTGGGGACCTTGCGCGAAATAGGGATACAGCCGGATATCTTGATTTGCCGTACAGAGAAGCCGCTTTCGGATGAATTGAAGGAAAAGATATCTTTATTCTGCAATATCCGCAAAGAAGCCGTAATTGAGAATAAAGATGTAAACTCAATATACGAGATCCCGATTATCTTGAAAAACCAGATTTTAGATGAGATAATCCTGGGGCATTTTAATTTGATCTCCAAACCTTCGGATTTAAAGCATTGGGAAAAAGACGTAGTAGAAAAGGTTACTTCTCCTAAGCATAAAGTTACCGTTGCCTTAGTGGGAAAGTATATTGCCTTGCAGGATGCCTATAAATCTATTTACGAGGCCTTATCCCATGCCGGTATTGCAAACGATGCTAGGGTAGAGGTTGAAAGAATTGATTCTGAGGATATCCAGAAACTGGGGGCGGATAAATGTTTAAGAAAGATATCCGGTATCCTTGTTCCCGGAGGTTTTGGTTATCGCGGGATTGAGGGTAAAATAAGGGCGATTAAGTTTGCCCGGGAAAATAGGCTGCCGTTTTTAGGTTTATGTCTTGGGATGCAATGCGCGGTGATTGAATTTGCCCGTAACTGCTGCGGGCTAAAGGATGCTAATTCCACGGAATTTAAGCCAAAGGCCAGATATCCTGTGATAAGTTTATTGGAAGAGCAAAGGAAGGTTAATAATTTAGGGGGGACTATGCGCCTGGGCGCCTATCCCTGCAGGATAAAGAATAACAGCCTGGCCTTTAGTTTGTACGGCAGGGCGCTTATCCATGAAAGGCACCGCCACAGGTATGAGTTTAATAATAAATACAGAAAATTATTAACTAAGAAAGGGTTAGTCTTTTCCGGGATATACCCTAAAGATAATTTAGCGGAGATAGTTGAGATTAAAGGGCATCCTTATTTTATCGCAGTCCAGTTTCATCCGGAGTTTAAGTCAAAGCCGGATAATGCCCATCCTTTGTTTAAGGGTTTTATAAAGGCGGCATTAGAAAGGGGTTTGGAAGGATAATGGAGGCGATGCTTGTATTGGAAGACGGGAGTATATTTAGGGGAAGGTCTTTTGGCTCAAGCGGAGAAAGATACGGCGAGGTTGTATTTAATACTGCGATGAGCGGTTACCAGGAAATAATTACCGACCCTTCCTATAAGGGCCAGATTGTCGTAATGACCTACCCGTTGATAGGCAATTACGGAGTCAGTAGGGAAGATGTAGAATCGCGTAAGCCATTTCTAGAAGCATTTGTGGTAAGGGAGTGCAGCAGGATAGCCAGTAACTGGCGTTCGATGGATAACTTGCAGGGATATCTGAAAGCGAATAATATTATGGGCCTTGAGGGTATCGATACCAGGGCGCTTACTTTACTCATACGCAAGTCCGGTTCGATGAAGGCAGTTTTATCTACCTTAGACCTCGATGCTACAAGTTTAATTAATAAGGTAAGGTTATCGCCTTCTCTTCTGGGGGTGGATTTAGTTAAAGAAGTGACTATAGGCAAGCAATACGTCTGGTCGCATATTAAGAGCAAGAAATATAAGGTAGTAGTTATTGATTGCGGCTTAAAATACAATATTCTGCGTAAACTGATGGGTGTAGGATGCGAGGCCTTGGTAATGCCCGCAAACGTAAGTGCCCAAGAGATACTTAAAAGAAGGCCGCAGGGCGTGCTTATCTCCAACGGTCCGGGAGACCCCGCTGCAGTAAATTATGTAGTTAATACCACCGAGAAACTGCTTGGCAGAATTCCTATTTTCGGTATATGTTTAGGGCATCAGATACTCGCCCTTGCCTTAGGGGGTAAGACCTACAAGTTAAAATTCGGGCACCATGGCGCCAACCATCCGGTAAAAGAATTAAAAACCGGCAAGATAATGATAACCTCTCAAAATCATAATTTCTGCGTAGATATCGAGTCATTAAATAAAAAAGAGATAGAGATGACCCATATTAATCTAAACGATTCTACTCTTGAGGGTATGAGGCATAAAAGGTTTCCGGTATTATCGGTGCAATTCCATCCTGAGGCTTCCCCTGGGCCTCACGACGCAGATTATTTATTTCTAGAGTTTACCAAAATGATGAGAAAATATGCCTAAGCGCAAAGATATAAAGAAAATACTTATTATAGGCTCCGGGCCTATTGTTATAGGACAGGCATGCGAATTTGATTACTCCGGGACTCAGGCCTGCAAGGCCTTAAGAAGAGAAGGTTTCAGGGTGGTCTTGGTAAATTCCAATCCCGCAACAATTATGACTGATCCCCAGACAGCAGATATTACTTATATTGAGCCCATAACTGCGGATATACTTGAAAAGATAATTGCTAAAGAGCGTCCCGATGCGCTTCTTCCCACCTTGGGGGGGCAGACAGCTTTGAATGCCGCAGTAGAATTGGCAGAGCGGGGGGTATTAAAAAAGTATAATGTTGAGACTATCGGCGCCAATATAAAGGCTATAAAAAAGGGCGAGGATAGGCAGTTGTTTAAAGAGGCGATGAAGAAGATCGGGATTGACCTCCCTAAGAGCGGTAAGGCCTATACCCTGAAAGAGGCTATTGATGTAGCCTTGAAGATAGGCTTTCCTTTAATTATAAGGCCTAGTTTTACCTTAGGGGGAAGAGGCGGAAGTATGGCCTATAATATGGAAGAATTCAAAGAATTAGCCAAATATGGATTAGAGTCAAGCATGATCAGTGAAATACTTATTGAAGAATCAGTAGCGGGTTGGAAGGAATTTGAGCTGGAGGTCATGCGGGACAAGAAGGATAATGTCGTGGTTATTTGTTCCATAGAAAATCTTGATCCTATGGGGGTGCATACGGGAGATAGTATAACCGTGGCCCCTGCGCAGACTCTTACCGATAAAGAATACCAGAAGATGCGCGACAGTGCACTTGCCTGCATCAGGGAGATAGGCGTTGAGACCGGAGGTTCGAATATCCAGTTTGCCGTTAATCCTAAGACAGGGAGATTGGTGGTGATAGAGATGAATCCGAGGGTATCAAGGTCATCGGCCTTGGCTTCAAAGGCAACGGGGTTTCCTATCGCCAAGATTGCGGCAAAATTGGCCGTAGGTTATACGTTAGATGAGATACCTAACGATATAACCTTAAAGACTCCTTCTTGTTTTGAGCCGGTTATTGATTATTGCGTGGTGAAGATTCCCCGTTTTACTTTCGAGAAATTTCCTTCTGCCCAAAAAGAGCTGACTGTATCTATGAAATCGGTGGGAGAGGTGATGGCTATAGGAAGGACTTTTAAGGAGGCCCTGCAAAAAGCGCTGCGTTCTCTGGAATTAGGTTTTTCTGGGTTAGACGATTTAAAATATCAACCTAGCGACGATGAGTTAAGAAACAACCTGAGGATGCCTAATGATTTAAGGATCTTTTATATAAAGGAGGCATTAAAAAGGGGGTATAGCCCGGCAGAGATTAATAACCTGACCCAGATAGACCTGTGGTTTCTGGAGAACATTAAAGAGATCGTGGGCTTAGAAGAAGAGATTAGGCTAAAAATGAAGATAGGCGATGAAATAGATTCGGTTGAGTTGTTAAGGAAGGCGAAGGAATTCGGTTTTTCTGATTTACAGATTTCCAGGCTTTTGGGAAAAGATGCTAATAGTATAAGGAAGTGGAGGATGGAGAAGGGCATAAAACCGGAATATAAGCTGGTGGATACTTGTGCCGCTGAGTTTGAGGCATTCACGCCTTATTATTATTCAGCTTATGAGGGATAATTATGTGCGGAATATTCGGGGTTTATCCCCACAGAGACGCTAGTAAACTTACCTATTTAGGGCTTTATAGCCTGCAGCACCGCGGTGAGGAGTCAGCGGGTATAGTAAGCAATAATGGCAGGAAGGTTTTTCTGCATAAGGGGATGGGCCTGGTAAGCGATGTCTTTGATGAAAGGTCTATTTCTGGACTGCGCGGGGAACTTGCCATAGGCCATGTGCGTTATTCTACAACCGGAAGCAGCAATATAAAGAATATCCAGCCATTTTTAGTGAAGTCAAAAATGGGGAATATTGCTATAGCCCATAACGGTAATCTTATAAACGCCCTTTTCTTACGCCGGCAGATGGAGGAGAAGGGCTCTATATTCCAGACCACCATGGATTCAGAGGTGATATCCCACCTTCTTGCTCATAGCCCGAAGAAAGATGTTAAGGAGGCGATGGTCTGGGCGTTAAGCCAGCTTAAGGGAGCGTATTCTTTAATCTTGATGGTCAATGATATGATCGTAGGGGCAAGGGACACCTTTGGCTGGAGGCCGCTTTGTTTGGGCAAATTCGACGGAGCTTATATCTTGGCTAGCGAAACCTGTTCTTTGGATTTGATAGGCGCCGAATACATAAGGGATATTGAGCCCGGAGAGATAGTATTTATTAGCAAGGATAGGTTTGAGTCAATAAAGCCGTTTGAGAGAACGCCTTGCGCTTTTTGTATATTTGAATTTATCTATTTTGCCCGGCCGGATAGTAATATTTTCGGATGTAATGTATATGGCTGCCGTAAGGCTTTAGGGAGGCAGCTGGGGAAAGAATTCCCGGTACCGGCAGATATCGTAATGCCTATACCTGATTCCGGGACCTCCGCGGCCCTGGGTTTTACTGAAGCAACTAATATTCCTTATGAAACAGGATTGATCCGTAACCATTATATCGGGCGCACCTTTATTCAACCAAGCCAGTTAGTCCGTGATTTCCGGGTTAAGATAAAGTTAAATCCGGTTAGGGAAGTTTTAAGGGATAAGCGCGTAATTGTTATTGAGGATTCTATCGTGCGCGGGACAACCAGCCGAGCCAGGGTTAAGGCAATCAGGGAGGCGGGGGCAAAAGAGATACATATGCGGGTTAGTTGCCCTCCTTTGAGGTTCCCCTGTTTTTACGGCATAGACTTTCCTACAAAAAAAGAATTAATCGCCTCTAACCACAGCATCCAATGGATACGCGATTTTATCGGGGTTGATAGCCTTGAATACTTAAGTCTTAAGGGTATGCTGGATTCGATCCCCTGCAAAAAAGATAATTTCTGCACTGCCTGTTTTACCGGGGAATATCCGGTTAAACCTTCCTTTGGTCTTTCAAAGAAGTCCCTGGAGAGGCGTAAGTGAGATAAGACCTTGACAAGGGATTTTATTTTTGTTATCGTTAAAGTTGTTATTCGGCATCCATCCGTATATTTAAGATGCGCCTGTTATAGTCCCAACATAAAGTAAATAGGCAGATAGGCATAATAATCTAAGGGGGAGTTTATGTTTTCTTTCATTGTAAAGGGCGGACCAGTTATGCTGCCGATTATTTTAGGTTCTGTAATCGGCCTGGCTATTGTTATTGAGAGATTCTGGGTTTTTAGGGAGATGAGGCTTAATACCTTTGATTTTATCCAGTCAGTTTTCCGTAACATTAAGGAAGGGAAGATTAAAGAGGCGCTTTTTGTTTGCGACAAATTTATACATCATCCTTTAGGGGTAATATTCAAGATAGGCATAGAAAGAAGGAATTTGCCGTTAGAGAGGCTGGAGAAGGTCTTAGAGCAGGCCGGGAATAATCAGATACAAAAGCTGGAGAAGTACTTGGGGGCCTTAGTTACGATAGTCGGCATTGAGCCGCTTTTAGGGTTTTTAGGCACGATTACAGGGTTAATCCGCGCATTTATGTCCTGGGAGCAGGCAGGCGCGAATGTTACCGTCAGCGTATTGGCTGCGGGTATTTATGAGGCGATGCTTACTACCGCCGCAGGGTTGATTGTGGCAATCCCGCTTTATCTATGCTACAATTATTTTATAAGCCGCATTAAATCTGTATCTAACGAACTCTCCAATCATTGTATTCAGCTCCTTGAGGTTATCGCAGAGACAAAAGAAGGAAAGGGTGTATGAAGATAGCCGGGCGCCGGGCTCACCTAGAGAAAATGGAATCAGTGGTGATGACGGACATCATTTTGAATATGTTCATTTTCTTCTTTATCTCCTTTAGCCTCCTTTACACCTTCAGCCCCTATCGTATAAAGAAGCTTGAGGTAAGGCTTCCGGAGGCAGCCTCTGCCAGGCCATTAGAGGGGAAGGGGCAGGTAAATATCACTATAAATAATGAGGGGGTTATTTATCTTGACCAGGAGCATGTGGCTAAGAAATCTTTACGCGAGAAGATCTCCAAGCGGTATACACAGAATCCGGGGTTAGGCGTTATCCTAAGTTCTGACAGGTTGGTGCGTTTTAAGGATATAGTGGATGTGCTGGATATATTAAATGCCGTAGGCATTAAGAATCTTAATATTGCGGCAACCAGCGAAAAATAATCTTTCTTGACAAAAATTGTAATAGTGTTATTATTTAATCTCAATATTAGTTTTGAGGACAATGGCGTCCATTCTTTACCGTTATTTATATAATTACGGAAGGAGTGGGCGTTTTTTATTCTCAAGGGATGCCTAAGAATTAGGCAGAAGGTTATGAAAATACTAAGCAAGGAAGTGTTAAGCGATTTTCAGGGGGTAAGGGTTATCAGCATGGAGATTTTTGCCCCGAAAATTGCCTTAAAGGCTAAGCCCGGGCAGTTTATCGCGCTTATGGTAAATAAGGACGGTGAGAGGGTGCCTTTAACCATAGTAAGCACGGGAAATGACTCTATAAGAATTATCTTTCAGGAAGCAGGTTTTACTACCAGGCTCTTGGGAAGGCTTAATCTCCAGGATACCCTTTATGCTATAGTCGGGCCTCTTGGCCATGCAACCGATATCAAGCGTTTCGGCAAAGTAATTCTGGTCGGAGGAGGGGTAGGCATTGCCGAGATTTATCCGGTAGCAAAGGCCTTAAAAGAAGCGGGAAATAATGTTACCGGTATTCTTGGTGCAAGGACCAGGGATCTGCTTATCCTTGAGAATGAATTAAGGGAGGCCTCGAGCCAGTTGTTTGTGGCAACGGATGACGGGTCTTACCAGAGAAAGGGCTTTGTTACCGATATATTAAAAGAATTACTAGAAAAAGATAAATATGATTTGGTTTATTCGGTAGGCCCGATTCCGATGATGAAGAGGGTTGCGCAGGTCACTAAGGGTTTTAAGGTTAAGACTATTGTTTCCCTGAATGCGTTAATGGTGGATGCAACCGGTATGTGCGGATGCTGCCGGGTTACGGTCTCAGGGCAAACAAAATTCAGCTGTATCGACGGCCCGGAGTTTGAGGCGCAGGAGATAGACTGGGAGGAGCTAACCCAGAGAAACCGGGTCTATCAGGATAAAGAAAAGCATATCTGTAATCTTAATAAGTTATTCTAAGGTAAACTATGCCAAAACCGGCGGTTAAAACAAAAGAAGTCCCTGCTTGTGAGAGAATCTTAGGTTTCTCAGAGGTCACCTGCGGGTATACGCAGGAAGAAGCCATTTTAGAAGCATCACGCTGCCTGCAGTGCAAAGACCCCAAGTGTATACCCGGTTGCCCGGTAGGGATAAATATCAAGCAGTTTATAAAACAGGTTACGCAAAAAGATTTTGCCGGGGCCTATTATACTATCAGGGAAAAGAATAATTTTCCATGCATCTGCGGGAGAGTTTGCCCTGCGGAATACCAGTGCAGAAAGGCCTGTGTTTTAACAAAAAAAGATTCGCCATTTGCCAGCGCGGATTCCATAAATATACATTTTATTGAGAGGTTTGTCGGCGATTTCGGGATGAAAAACGGTTTAAAGGTAAATATTATCCCCGATGAAAAAATCTCCGGGCATAAAGTTGCGGTTGTAGGCTCCGGGCCTGCCGGATTATGCTGCGCAGGAGAGTTAGCGCGTTTGGGGGTTAAGGTTACGGTCTTTGAGGCGTTGCATAAAAACGGAGGGGTATTAAGATATGGTATCCCGCCCTTTAGGATGCCGCGCGATATACTTGACTTCGAGATAAATTACCTGAAAAGCTTAGGCGTTGAGATCCTGCCGAATTTTATTGTAGGCAAGACTAACGATTTAGCGGATTTGTTTAAAGAAGGTTTTTCTGCGGTTTTTTTAGGTTTGGGTGCAGGGGTTCCTTCCTTTCTCGGTATTGCGGGAGAGAACCTTTGTAATGTTTATTCGGCAAATGAATTCCTGACCAGGGTTAACCTTATGTCCGCATATGAGTTTCCTAAAGCCCATACTCCCGTTAATATAGGCAAGCATATCTTAGTGGTAGGCGGGGGGAATACGGCAATGGATGCCGCGCGTTGTGCTTTAAGGCTGCAAAAGATGAATAATATTGAGCCTGATACTACTATTGTTTATAGGAGGACAGAGGTAGAGATGCCTGCCCGCAGGCTTGAGATAGAGCATGCCAAGGAAGAAGGCGTTAAGTTTAAGATGCTGGTCAGCCCGCAAGAGTTTAAGGGTGATGATTCCGGTTTTGTAAAGGTCTTAAAATCTTTGGAGTGTAAATTAGGGCAGCCGGATGCCTCTGGCAGAAGGAGGCCGGTTGCTATCGAGGGAAGCGATTTTGAAATTGAATGCGATCTGGCTATTATCGCCATAGGGCTTAAGGCGAATCAGGTTTTAACCAGCGTAACCCCGGAAATCAAAACAGATAAATATTCGGATGTAATAGTTAATCCTCAAACTATGGAGACTTCTATGAGAGGGGTATTTGCCGGAGGCGACATAGTCGGAGGGGAAGGGACAGTGATTGAGGCAATGGGCATGGCTAAGAAGGCAGCCCTTGCAATTAAGGATTATTTGTATCAGTTACCTATTAAATAATTTAAATTTAAGGAGGTGGGGTAGATGTCGGTAAAAATCGAAGAGTTTATGAATAATGTGATAAGTAAGAACCCCAATGAGGCTGAATTCCATCAGGCAGTCAGGGAGGTCGTAGAATCGGTGCTTCCCTTTATCGAAGAAAATCCTAAGTACCTTAAGGCTAAAATATTAGAGAGAATGGTTGAGCCTGAAAGGACTATTATTTTCCGCACTCCCTGGCTTGATGATAAAGGAGAGATTCAGGTTAGCCGAGGTTACCGTATAGAGATGAACAGCGCAATCGGGCCTTATAAGGGCGGTTTACGTTTTCATCCCAGCGTAAACTTAGGTATCTTGAAATTCTTGGCTTTTGAGCAGGTTTTTAAGAATGCGTTGACTACTCTGCCTATGGGCGGAGGCAAAGGGGGGTCAGATTTTGACCCTAAGGGGAAGTCGGATAACGAGGTGATGAGGTTTTGCCAGAGTTTTATGGTTGAGCTCTCCAGGCATATAGGCCCTAATACAGATGTCCCTGCCGGTGATATCGGGGTGGGCGGCCGCGAAATAGGCTATATGTTCGGCCAGTATAAAAGATTACGCAATGAATTTACCGGCGTTTTAACCGGCAAAGGATTAAACTGGGGAGGAAGTCTTATTCGTCCGGAGGCTACGGGATACGGCTGTGTATATTTTGTTGAAGAAATGCTTAAGACAAGGGGAGAGTCTCTTAAGGGTAAGGTTTGCGCCGTCTCCGGATCGGGTAATGTTGCCCAGTATACTGTAGAGAAACTGCTTCAGTTGGGGGCAAAGGTAGTAACGCTTTCTGACTCTGACGGATTTATCTATGATGGTGAAGGCATCGACCAGAAAGAGCTGAAGTGCGTTTTGAATTTAAAGAATGTTAAGCGCGGCCGCATAAAGGAATGCGCGAAGGAATTTAAGTGCGATTATTTCGATAAGCAAAAGCCCTGGTCGATAAAATGCGACGTAGCTTTCCCCAGCGCAACGCAAAATGAAATAGATGAGCAGGATGCAAAAACCCTGGTTAAAAACGGTTGTCTTGCTATAGGGGAAGGGGCGAATATGCCTACTACGCCCTCCGGAGTTGAAATCTTTCAGAAGGCTAAGATTCTTTATGCCCCGGGTAAGGCGTCTAATGCCGGAGGCGTGGCTACTTCCGGGTTAGAGATGTCCCAGAACAGTATGCGCCTTTCCTGGTCGCGCGAGGAGGTAGACAGAAAATTGCATGATATAATGGTGGCCATACATGAGCAGTGTGTTAAGTACGGTAAAGAAGACGGTTATATCAACTACGTTAAAGGAGCAAATATCGCCGGATTTGTTAAGGTTGCCGATGCCATGATTGACCAGGGAATAGTCTGATAATAGCACTAAAGACATTCTATTCTGAAAACGCCCTCTTATACTTGGAGGGCGTTTTTATTATTGAATAAACTTATTTTAGAGGTAAAATAAACCCATGAATAAAGAAGAAGCTATAGAGGGTTTTATTAAAGGTTTGCGTATAGCTTTTAATAATGCCCTGGCCTATCCTAAAAACCACCCCTATCTCATTAAATCTCTAGAGGAGTTTAACTTTACAATACAAGAGCTGCTGCATTTTATTAACCCCATAGAGCTGGATATTGCCCCGGACTCTCTTTTTATGGATGAAAGATACTGGGCTAAGCCTGAGGTATATGTGGAGTTGGCTAAAATACTGCATCAGCGTAAAATAAAGAAAATAGTAATAAATCCCGGGTGTAACAGTGATGAGCTGATGGATTTATTAAGTGCCTTGGCCCTTTCCCCCAGGGATATTATTAAAAACGGCGGGTTAGGGGAAATATTAAAGAAGGCAGCATCCAGGCATATCTTAGTTGAGGAGTTGGACTATTCCAGCCTGCTTAATGCTCAATCCCAGGAGGATTCACCGGATGTATGGCGCTATCTATTTAAAGGAGCTGTTTCAGGCCAGGATAAGGCCAAGCTAAATGAATTTACGGACAATTTTTCTCTCTCGCTGAGGAAGATGCATGCACAGGATATAATCGCCGATTCCGATTTAAAGGAGGATTTGATTAAGTTTATGCGGCAGCTCAAAGAAAGCAATAATGAAAAGTTTTCTCAGTGTTCCGGAGAGCTATTCAATTATTTAGTTAATTCAGAAAATACTTTAACCGAACAGGATTTTCACTCCCTTAAGGTTCTCTTTAATGATTTAAATGAGCATGACCTGGCCCAGGTTTTATGGTCTAATGTTTCCAAAGATGAGCCTCCTGACCCGTTGTTTTATAGCTTCTTTTCTACTATCTCCGAGAGCGTGGGTACCCAAAATATCGCAGCTTCTTTATCCAAGAGCATCGAGCCAAAGCTGTCGTTAAAGAAAAACCCTCTTTTAGCAAAGAAGATCCAGAGCCTTCTTTTAAGCCCTGATTCTCAGAATTTATCTCCGGTATATCGCAATACGCTTTCTTCCATGCTTAAGGACATGTCATCCGCTGAGGATTTCTTTTTCGACCCTGTTCAGATGCGGGTTAATTACTGTTTTATTCTGCTCAATATGTTAAGCAAAGAAAGTGATGCCGCCAGAGAGAAGAATATATTGGAAAGATTAGACAAGGAATGGGGTTTTATAGCTGAGCATAGAGACTATGAATATATAAAATACCTTTTGCAGGTGGTTAAAGCCAACCTACAGAATGGGGTAGGGCCTATAGCCCAGTTAACGGTTTTAGAGGATAGGGTATCCCAGCTGATAGAAGAGGGGATTTGGAGCGGGGATTCAAATGCCAGCTTGGATTCATTAGCCGAAGGGTTGGTTAATAGCCGCAAGGGGAGCCAGTTTTATCTCGATAAGATTTTTGAGGAAGGCAAGGTAAATGTTTGCGGATTAACCATGTTTTTAAAGTTTTTCCCTTCCCAGTTGGATATTTTCTATTTTCGGGTAAAGTCAAAGTCTAATGATTTGGAATTCCTGGTCTCTATGGTAAGGGTTATTTCGAAGGTAAATCTGGACCTTTCTCTGCCGATACTGAAGCAGATTTATTCTTTTTCTAATGAGATGATAAGGGTAGAAATATTAAAGTCGATGTTCAGTATGCCTCGGTTCGACCGGGATTTTCTCTCGGGCGCGCTTAAGGAGAGCAGCAGGATCTTAAAAAAAGAGATCCTTAAGGTTCTATCAAGAGATAAAGAAGCGCAGAGGGAGGGGGTCCGGCTTCTGCTTGAGGTTAAAAGCCCCTGGGGGAGCAAGAATAGGGTAATACTGGAGAATATGTCGATTATAGAAGAGTTGAGTTTGAGGGAAGGCGCGGATTACCTGTTGCCTTTTACTAAAATGAATTTATTTTGGCACGCCTCTTTAAAAAAGAAAGCCAAGGATATATTGGAGAGCCTAACGTGCAGGAGAGAATAGAGTTATCTTTTAAGGATTTCCTGGCTGCGGTACAGACAGCCAAGCTTTATGGGATGGGGCATCCTATACTTAAGAAAGCGCTTGAAAAGGCTTTTAACAGTATCGAGGGTGCATTAATGGACAGGGCTGAGTTTACCATAGGCATTATCGGTGATGAAATTGCTTTTGAGAAAGAGATACTTTTTTCCCTGAGCAAACTAGCTGAGGTAGGAGTAGGTTATATTAAAGAGAGGGGCATTGAAAGGATTACCTTTAACAGAGGCATTGAGTTTGTTGAGCTTGAGAAATTTGTTTCGCTTCTCTCGATGCCTAAGGAAGATATCCAGGGCCAGCCACAGGATCATCTTTTCTCAATGGGGGTTAATAATATAAGTATCGGCAAAATAGGCGTAAGTTTGGGCAAGCCAGCTCAGGAAGAGGATTCCTTTATTGATATTGCTTCGCCTTTATCCCGGATATTTAACCATGAGGCCGTGGATGGCATAGCCTTAAAATCATCCATAAATAATATTATCAATAATTTAGGGGGGCAATACCAGCAGCTGCTTAAACTTAATACCCTTAAAAGGTATGACCTGGGGACATTCACTCATATTATTAATACCTCTGTCTTAAGCATGTATTTTTCTTCCAAAATCGGTTTTCCTAAGGATTCAATATTAGAAATCGGGTTAGCCGCCCTTTTCCATGATATAGGCAAGCTTTATATATCGAGGAAGATTATCCGTAAACCCGGGCAGTTAAGCGAATTTGAATTCTCTCAGATTGAAAGCCATACGGTGCTTGGTTCAGCGCTCCTTTTGCAATATGTAGATACATTAGGTATTATGCCGGTGGTGGTAAGTTTTGAACATCATTTAAAATATGATTTAAGCGGATATCCCAAGCTTTCTTTTCCCAGGAGACCCAACATTGTTTCTCAAATAGTTTCTGTTTGCGATGTTTATGATGCACTCTCCGCGAGAAGAAGCTATAAGTCAGATTACCCTCCGGATGCAATATATAACCTTATGATGCGCGGTAAAGGCACAACCTATAATCCTTTTTTAATCGATCGATTTTTTCAGATAGTTGGGGTCTGGCCGATCGGCTCGATTGTGGCCTTGAGCGATAGGAGAGTGGCGGTAGTTTCCGAAGAGAATCAGGATGATATATTTGCGCCTATAGTAAAGGTAATCTATCCTGAAAAGAAAGAGGCCCCGGTAGACCTCAAGGGTAATAAGGATAACCTTAAGATTGAGCGTTATCTTAACCCCTGGACAGAGGGGAAGGATTTTCTGCATTTATTAGGATAGTTCTTGTCCTATTTACAAAGATATAGTAGAGTAATACAATAATTCAATAATCAAGGGAGCCTATCTTGAAAACAGGTTTTGATAACGAAAAATATCTTAAAGAGCAAACCCAGGCTATAGTTGAGCGCGTACGTAAGTTTGATAATAAACTATATCTTGAATTCGGGGGTAAGCTTTGCTTTGATTATCACGCCTCCCGCGTGCTTCCCGGATATGACCCTAACGTAAAGATAAGGCTGCTGCAGTCATTAAAAGATAAGATAGACATTGTTTTATCTATATATGCCGGAGACATTGAGAAGGGCAGGGTGCGCGGCGATTTCGGGATTACTTATGATGCGGCTACCTTGAAATTAATAGATGACTTAAGAAAGTGGGGGCTGGATATACTGGCAGTAGTCATTACGCGTTTTAACAACCAGTCCTCTGCCGTAATCTTTAAGAATAAGTTAGAGCGCAGGGGGGTAAAGGTTTATCTGCATTACCCTATAGAGGGTTACCCTGCAGACGTAGACTCAATAGTAAGCGAGAAAGGTTTCGGGAGAAATGATTTTATAGAAACCAAGAATCCCATTTGCGTTGTTACTGCCCCGGGGCCAAACAGCGGCAAGCTTTCGGTATGCCTCTCCCAGCTATACCACGAGCATAAACGCGGGATAAACGCCGGATATGCCAAATTTGAGACATTCCCGATCTGGAACCTTGCCCTCAAGCATCCGGTTAACGTTGCATATGAGGCGGCTACCGCAGATATCCAGGATTTTAACCTGGTGGATCCGTTTCATCTTAATAAATATAGTAAGACTTCAATTAATTATAACCGTGATGTGGAGAGCTTTCCGATCTTAAAACTTATCTTAACCCGGATATTTGATAAAAATTTAAATCAGCCTGTTTATAATTCTCCTACGGATATGGGGGTTAACCGGGCGGGGTTTGGGATAGTGGATGACAAGATTGTCCAGGATGCCGCTAAGCAGGAGTTAATCCGCAGGTTTTTCAGATATAATAGCGAATATCTTCTGGGTATTGAGAGGAAAGAAACTGTAGACAGGGTAACCTTGTTAATGGAGGAGCTGGGGGTTAAGGTTATTGACCGGGCAGTTGTGGAAGTGGCCAGAAAGACCGCAGATGAGGCAGAGGCGAAGGGTAAGGGGAATGCCGGAATATTTTGCGGGGCAGCTATTGCCCTTGCCGACGGAAGGATTATTACGGGTAAGAATTCTAGGCTTATGCATGCAGCCTCAAGCCTGATTTTAAACGCGGTTAAGGTTTTGGCTAATATACCGGATGAGATACTCCTGCTCTCGCCTCATATCATTAACCAGATCGCTAAGCTTAAGGAAGGAATATTAGACTCTGATTCTGAAAGTCTCGATCTGGAAGAATCCCTTATCGCCTTATCTATAAGCGCCACTACGAATCATACCGCAGAAATAGCTATGCAGAAGCTTGTGCTCCTGAAGGGTTGCGAGGTGCATATGACTCATATCCCCACCCCCGGGGATGAAGTGGGATTAAAAAGGCTCGGCGTTAATCTTACCACAGACGGGAAGTTCTCTTCGCGCAACCTCTTTGTAACTTAATGGCTATCCGAAAGTACAATCAGGAGCTTAAGTTTATTGCTTTTATCCTGGTTATATTATTGTTGTGGTATCTAAGCCGCTATTTAGGCATAGATATCCCCGCCCTGCAGGATTCTCTTTCCGGTTATCCTCTTTTTTTAAGCGCGTCATTATACGTTGTGTTTTACGTAATTATAAGTTTTTTTATTTTTTTCTCCAAGGATGTATTCTGGTTTAGCGGGGCATTACTCTTCGGGCCTTTTTTAAGTGCCTCGTTAATCTGCGTGGCTGAATTTATCAATGCTTTTATTTTATTCTATTTATCCCGTTTTTTGGGAAGGGGGTATGTTCAGAAAAGACTGTCCGGAAGGTACCATGCCTTGGATGAAAAACTGAGCAGGCTGAATATCTTTTGGTTGCTGGTGTTTAGGGCGGCACCCTTAGTGCCCTACAGATTCATGGATTTGGCTGCCGGCTTAACCGGGATGCGTTTTGGAAAATATTTGGTAGCAGTTATCTTTGGCACCCCCTTAAAAATGTTCTGGATCCAGTATATTGTTTATGCCGTGGGTAAAAGTATTTTAAATAATCCGCTGGCGCTTACTGAATATTTCTTAAATAATAAGGTATTGTTTTTATCCAGTTTTATCTATATTATATTAGTAGCCATGGTTATTTTTAAAATAATGAAAAAGGATTAGTTTTTATGCCGATAAAATTAAGATTTCTTGGCGGGGTAATGACGGTTACAGGCTCAAGCCATTTGATCACCGCTGGTAAAACTGAAGTATTGCTGGATGCCGGATTATTCCAGGGCCGGCGCGATGAGTTTTATAAGATAAATACGACTTTTGATTTTAATCCGCGCTCAATCAATGCCCTCATCTTATCGCATGCCCATATTGACCATTGCGGCAATATCCCCAGCTTAATCAAAAAAGGGTTGCGCTGTAAGATATATACTACATCTGCTACTAAAGACTTGGCGGGATTAATGCTTGAGGATTCGGGTAAAATACAGGAAGAAGATATAAAGTACTTGAATAAAATAAATAAGAGGATTGGCTTGCCTAAAAGGGAGCCGCTTTATACTAAGAAGGAAGCTGCCCGGGCAACTAAAATTTTCCGGCCCATAGCTTACGGGCAGAAGTTTTGCGTGGCTAAGGATGTTTATGTGACCCTGGTGAATGCCGGGCATATTTTAGGTTCAGCGATAACGGTTTTAGATATTAAAGACGAAGGCCGCTCTATCCGCCTGGGTTATGCCGTAGATTTGGGCAGAAAAAATCTCCCCTTGCTTAATGACCCGGTTATCCCTAAAAACCTCGATTACCTTATTATGGAGAGTACTTACGGAGGCAGGTTGCATGCGCCTATTGAGGAGGCCCAGTCAAAATTAAGGGAGGCTATATCGCGTACCTTGCGCAGGGGAGGCAAGGTTCTTATCCCTTCCTTTACCCTTGAGCGCGCGCAGGAAGTGGTTTATTTCCTAAATGAATTATTGAAAGAGAAACTTATCCCTGCGGTACCGATATATGTGGATAGCCCGCTGGCTACGGATATTACTGAGATGTTTGAATACCACTGTGATTATCTCGATAAGAAGACCGGTGATGATATAGCAAGGGGGAATAGCCCATTTGGTTTGCTTAATTTAAGGTTTATCCGGGACCAAAAAGAGTCTAAGGCCTTGAATGCGGATAAGCGCCCGATGATTATTATTGCGGGAAGCGGAATGTGCGAATCCGGCAGGATCCTGCATCATTTGCAGAATAATATCGAAGATAGCCGCAATATGATTCTTGTTGTTGGTTATATGGCCCGCGATACCCTAGGCAGGCGGATTGTAGACAAAGAGAAGCTGGTGCGCATATTCGGTATTGAGTATGAGCTTAACGCCGAGGTGGTTACGGTTAATGCCATGTCAGGGCATGCCGATCAAGGCGAACTTCTGGAATTTGTTTCTGCATGTATGCCTTTAAAGCGCATTTTCCTGGTGCACGGCGAGGAGGAGCAGATAAATATTTTATCCGGCATCCTTGCGCAAAAAGGCATAAATGTCCATGCCCCGGTAAAAAATGAAGAAGTGTTGCTAGATTGATAATTGTGTGGTAATATTACCAAACATAAGGAGGATATACAATGATAGGCGGATTTTCAACACCTAAGAAAGATAAGGCAAGCAAGGTTTCGGGGGGCATGGCTGTTAAGACCGGGCAGATATTGGTCAGGGGGGTAGATACCTATAAGGCGGGGGTTAATGTGAAAGGCCCGGGCACGCTTTTTGCCCTGTGTGATGGGAAGATTTATTTTACCCGTAAGAAAACAAGCCGCGGAAAATTACGCACATTTGTGAATATTAAGCCTGCGGTTAAGAAGGCTAAGTAAGTTTTCTGCTATGCAGGATAAAGCAAAAAGCTATTCCAATATTAGATATGGATTGTCTATTGCCGGATTAGTTTATACCTTTATCCTGCTTTTTTTATTTTTAAAGCTGGGGATATCCGGACGTATTGCCCTTATGCTGGGGGATCGCCTTGCGAGCTTGCTGGTCTTGCCGGCATATCTAATTATAATTTTCGTACTTTATTTTTTCCTAAATTTACCTTTAAGTTTCTACCAGTCCTATACCCTGGAGCATAAATTCTTACTCTCCAGGCAGAGTGTCAATGATTGGTGGAAGGACCAGTTTAAGTCAGGGGCAATCTCCTACATTATCAGTCTTTTATTATTTGGCGCCTTTTATCTTATCCTGGAGAATTTTCCTTACGGGTGGTGGCTGGTTATTTCATTATTCTGGATATTCTTCTCTGTCTTGCTGGCTAAGGTAATGCCGGTTGTTATTATCCCTCTTTTCTTCAAATACAAAAGGCTTGCGGATGAGGTTTTAAGGGAAAGAATTATGCTTCTGGCCAAGAGGATGGATATCAAATTAATCGATTGTTTTGAGATCGATTTTAGTAAGAAAACCTTAAAGGCAAATGCCGCCTTTCTAGGCGTAGGGAATACGCGCAGGGTAATCCTTGCGGATACCCTAAAGGATAAATATACCCATGATGAGATTGAAGTAATCTTAGCCCATGAGTTTGCGCATTATAAGCTTAGGCATTTAATAAAGCTGATTATGCTTAATTCCTTTGTTACCCTGGCTGTTTTTTATTTAATCTTTAATACTAATGCATACGCTTTAAGTTTTTTTAGCTTGCCCGGACTTTTTGATATTGCTGCCTTGCCGTTGATTTTCATCTACTTTCTTGTCTTTAGTATAATTACGCGGCCGCTGGAGGCTTTTGTAAGCAGGAGTTTTGAGAGAAGCGCTGATTTAAAGGCATTGGAGGCGACAAAGCTCAAAGAGGCATTTGTTTCCACTATGAATAAACTTGCCAGCCAGAATCTCGCCGATAGAAATCCCCACCCGATAATCAAATTTTTCTTTTTTGACCATCCTCCGATTACTGAGCGTATTAAAAGCGCTGAGTCAGTTTCTCTTTAAGATTTAGAGAGGAAATTGATGATGGAGCGGGCGGCGTAAGAGGCCGCGCCGGTTTCGCCAAGATGCGGCCTTATTGCAAAGAGGTCTTCCTTGGTAGCTTTTATTTTAGCAGGATCCTTAAGGGTTTTAACTGTGTAATCGGCGATCCTGCCCGGACTTGCCTTAAACTGTATAAACTCCGGGATTATTTTCTTACCGGCTACGATGTTAGCCAACCCGATATAAGGCAGCTTTACCTGCGGCCGGTATAAGAGGAAATTCAATAAACCCGTCTTGTAAATAAGACAGAAGGGTTTTTGCATTATGGCTGTCTCCAGGGTAGCGGTTCCGGAACATACCAGGCAGAAGTCTGCAATGTTCATGCAATCATAAGGTTTGCCTTCTACGATTTTTACGTCCACCCCGTATTTCTTAATTAATTCGTTATAGGTGTCCCATTCAACCTGTGGGTATTTGGCGACTATAAACTGGGCCTTTAGATTCTTCTCAATAAGGCCGGCACTTTTCAGCATAATCGGGAATATTCTTTTTACCTCTTGTTTTCTTGACCCCGGGAAAAGGGATATAGCAATTTTATCCCGGTCTAGTTTTAGATTATTTATTAATTCATCCCTAGTCATAGTAGGCTTTACTATGTCTAAAAGAGGATGCCCCGCCCAGTCAACGTCCACCCCGTGTTTTTTATAAAAAGCCCGCTCGAATTTAAAAAGGACAATAACTTTTTTAATATATTTCTTTATGGTTTTTATCCTGCCCTCCCGGGAAGCCCATAATTGCGGAGAGACATAGTAAATAGTCAAGATCTCATTGTTAATCTTCTTTGCCAGCCTGAGGTTAAAGCCTGAGAAGTCCACGAAAATTATTGCGTTCCAGTTCCCGCTTTTAATTTTTTTCAGGATAAGGTTCTTTAGGGAGATAAATTTAGGGAGTTTCTTAAATACATCGAATAGGCCCATTACCGAGAGGCCCTTGATGTCATAGAAAATATCGGCACCTGCGTTTTTCAGCAGGTCTGAGCCTATGCCGGAAATATTAATATCGGGATCTATCTTTTTCATTTCCCTGACTAATCCGGCGGCATGCATTTCGCCCGAAGGTTCTCCGCAAATAATCAGGATCTGTTTCTTTGCCATATTTGATTCTGAATTTTAAGCGCACAATCCAGGGCCTCGCGGGCAACTTTGCCTGAGACCAGCGGCTCTTTATGCTGAGCCACGCATTCGATAAAAGAAGCCAATTCTTTTTGCAGGGGCTGCTCTTTTTCGATAGGAAGGCTCTCTTTTGTAATTTTAAATAGGCCCTTGCGGTATACTACCGCCTGCGCATTCTTATAATCAAGGGAGATATAGGTATTTTCCTGGAAAATTCTGATTTTACGCATGGCCTCATCCGACACCCGCGAGGCAGTGAGATTGGCGACGCATCCGTTCCTAAAGGTAAGGCGGGCATTGGCAATATCCTCAAAATCAGTAAGCACATTGACGCCTACCGATTCCATCCGTTCTACCGGTGAATTAACCAGGCCTAAGATTATGTCGATATCGTGAATCATTATATCCAATACTGCCCCCACATCAAGGGAGCGGTTAGGAAAAGAGGACAGACGGTGGCATTCTATAAATTTTGGGTCTTTGATGATTTTCTTAGTCGCGCTGAAGGCGGAATTAAACCTTTCGATATGCCCTACCTGCAGGATTAAGCCGTTATCTTGGGCTATTTTTATTAAGCGGTCTGCTTCTTGGAGGGTTGGGGTGAAGGGTTTTTCTACAAGGGTGTGTATTTTGTTATTCAGGAAATCAGCGGCAACCTTAAAATGCATTTTTGTGGGCGTGGCTATACTTACGGCATCAACCTCGCCGTAAAGCTTACGGTGGTCGCTATAGCCCGGGACTTTGAGCTCCCTTGATACTAGGTCAAGCGTCTTGCTGTTTGTGTCGCATACCGCTACAAGGCTGCATCCGGGGATTTCCCTGTAAACCTTAGCATGGATGCTCCCCAGGTGGCCTGTCCCTATGACTCCTACCCTGATTTTATCCATAGAAAGAATCATAGCAAATGGCTCGACAAAAGTCAATTGCTATGATAAAATACATTTTCTTTAAGGAATAAAAATATGCGAGATTATTTTAAATTACTTAAGTTTGTAAGGCCTTATCTGGGGCTTTTCTTTCTGGCCAGCGTATGCATGGGGTTTTCCGCTGTATTTGACGGGGTATCCCTGGCGATGATGGTCCCCCTAGCGGATAAAGTCCTCACCAATAAGAAAATAGTTATCCCTGCCAAGCTGCCGGATTTCTTAAGCAATCTTATAGATAAGATAAATAGTATTCCCGCAGAGGAACTTTTAGGCTATATGGCGGTAGTGATTATCCTGCTTTTTATAATTAAGGGCCTCTTTGGTTTCCTGCAAAGCTATTTCATGTCAGATATCGGGCAGAGGATAGTAAGGGATATTAAGGCAAGGCTCTATGCTAAATTTCAGAATCTCTCTCTGGATTATTTCACTCATAAGCGAGGCGGAGAGATGATCTCTCGCATCACTAATGACGCCAGGGTAGTGGAAAATGCGGTTTCTTACGGCTCAAGCGATCTGGTTTATCAGGGCCTGCAGGTTATAATATTTTTCTCTATCACGCTCTTTATATACCCGAAGTTTGTTATATTTATCCTTCCTCCTTTGGCTATACTCGGATATACGATTTCCAGGGTAGGAAAAAAGCTAAGGAAGTTATCCCGCAGCTCGCAGGAAAAGGCAGCAGATATAAATTCCGTGCTACACGAAACGATTATCGGGGCAAGGATCGTTAAGGCCTTTAACATGGAGGATTACGAGGTTAAAAAGTTTAATAAGATTAATAATGATTCCTACCGCTTATCAATGAAATCTATTAAACGTACCCTGCTTTTAAGCCCGGCTACCGAGATTTTAGGGTGTCTTGCGGGGATTACGGTTTTTTACTTAGGGGGCCGGGAGGTTATTGCAGGAAAGATCTCTTTCGGTGTTTTCGGGCTCTTTATCGGAGCGCTTCTCTCGACTATCCGTCCATTTAAGAAGTTAAGCCAGGTAAATTCATTGAATCAACAGGCGGTTGCAGCCAGTGACAGGATATACGAGGTTTTAGAGGCTAAGCCTTCAGTGGAGGAGTCTCCTTCGGCGCGTGTCCTTAAAGAATTTAAGAAGGGGGTTGTTTTTGATGACGTTTGGTTTAGCTATGGAGAGAATACGGTCCTGAAAGGAATTAAGTTGGATGTTCCTTTTGGTTCTATGCTTGCCATTGTAGGCCCCAGCGGCACGGGGAAGACCACGCTTTTAGACTTAATTCCGCGATTTTACGATCCCAGTAAAGGTAGGGTATTAATTGACGGAGTAGATATACGGGAGTTTACCTTAAAATCTTTGCGCAGTATGACCGGGATAGTCAGCCAAGAGACCATTCTCTTTAATGATAGTATTAGGAATAATATAGCTTATGGGAGGCCTAACGCAACGGATGAGGAGATAGAGGATGCGGCGCGCCAGGCCAATGCCCATGATTTTATACTTCAGCTTTCAGGCGGATACGGTACTGTTATCGGAGACCGGGGTATGCGTATTTCCGGAGGTGAGCGCCAAAGGATTGCCATAGCCCGCGCACTTTTAAAGAACCCGCCGATATTAATCTTAGATGAAGCCACTTCTCAGCTGGATTCCCATTCGGAGAGGGTGGTGCAGGAGGCATTAGACCGTTTGATGATGGGCAGGACGGTATTTGTTATTGCCCACAGGCTTTCAACGGTACGCAATGCCCATTTGATTGCGGTTATGAATAAAGGGAGCATCAGCGAGATCGGAACCCACCAGGAGTTGTTAGCAAGGGGTGGGATGTACAAAAATCTTTACCACATGCAGGAGATACAAAAATAGTTGCAAATTTACCACATTTTTGTATAATATTACACTAAACTGCTTTTTGTAGAGAAAAGTAAATATTAACAATTTCCCGCGATATGATCATATTTATGCGGGATCCCGCCTGTAAAAGTAAACCTGGAGGGAAAGGGAGGTAATAAAAAGTGCCATCAGATTTAATTAAGCAATTGTTAGAGGCAGGTGTTCATTTCGGGCATCAGACTAAACGCTGGAATCCCAAAATGAAAAAATTTATTTTTGGTTCAAGAAGCGGGATTTACATTATAGACCTTGAGAAAACCGAGGAGTGTATTAATTCCGCCCGGGATTTCCTCATGGATATAACCTCTAAGGGAGAGTTTGTCCTCTTTGTCGGGACGAAAAAGCAGGCTCAAGAGGTCATGCAGCAAGAGGCAATACGTTGCGGCATGTATTATGTAACGGACCGCTGGCCAGGGGGTATGCTTACTAATTTCACTACTATTAAGAAGAGCATAAACCGCCTTAAAGAGATCGAAAGGATGCGGGGGGATGGCACCTTTGATAAGCTTACCAAGAAGGAGGTTGCCGGTTTAGAGAAGGAGCTCTCTAAGCTTAATAAAAATTTCTCCGGGATTGTGCCTATGGAGAAGATGCCTAAGGCGATGTTTGTAATAGATACCTGCAAAGAAGAAACAGCGGTAAAAGAGGCTCGTAGGCTGCATATTCCTATTGTTGCCTTAATTGATACTAACTCTAATCCCGACCTGGTAGATTATCCTATCCCCGGTAATGATGATGCCACTAAATCCATTAAGGCGGTGGCCAACATTATTACGGATACCATCATAGAGGGTAGGAAGAAATTTCTCTCTTATCTAAGCCAGGAAGGCGTGAAGGTAGCGGATAGCGATAAGGGTTTGGAGGAGGCAGGGCTTTTACCCGAGGAGGAGCTGAAGATTAAGGAAATAGAAGAAATCGTTGAAACCATAGAGCCGGTAGCAGGAGAAGAAAGTAAAATATTAAAGAAAGGGCATATAAAGCCTGCAGACGTTAAGTTAAAGGGTAGAAAGAAAGGTACTAATTAAATGAAGATATCGGTAGATTTAATCAAGGAGTTAAGGGAGATGACCTCTTCCAGCGTGGCACATTGCAAGAAGGCGCTTGAGGAGACCAAGGGTGATTTAAAGAAGGCAGCGGTTTTATTGCGTAAGCAGGGTTTAGAAATTGCCGCTAAAAAACAGTGCCGGGCAGCAAAAGAGGGAAGAGTTGAGTCTTATATACATCACGGCAATAAAATCGGAGTCCTTCTGGAAGTAGACTGCGAATCTGATTTTGTAGCGCGTAATGAAGACTTCGTTATTTTTGCTAAGGATGTTGCCATGCAGATAGCAGCTACGAGTCCGCTCTACCTTAAGAAGGAGGATGTGCCAACGGAGGTATTGGAGAGCGAGAAAAGCAAGGAAGACTTTTGTAAGAATCATTGTTTAATGGAGCAGGTCTTTGTCAAGGATCCCTCAATAACTATTAATGATTATTTAGGCAGTATTGTGGCTAAGGTCGGCGAGAATGTAGTTATCCGCCGATTTATCAGGTATAAGATCGGCGAATAATGTCAACTTCTTCAGTTTATAGAAGGATAGTACTTAAGTTAAGCGGTGAAGCCTTGCAGGGGAAGAAGTCGCACGGTATAGACCACGCTGTCTTGGTATCAATTGCCCGCCAGATTAAGGAAATCCGCGATTTAGAGGTTGATGTAGCAGTTGTTTTAGGGGCAGGAAATATATTCCGCGGCCAGGAGAATACAGGTTCCCGCGGATTGGATATGGATAGGTCAGTCGCCGACTATATGGGTATGCTGGCTACCGTCATTAATGGTTTAGCCTTGCAGGATGTCCTTGAGAAATCAGGCGTGCCTACCCGGGTTATGACCGCCATAGATATGGAGAGGATCGCAGAGCCTTATATCAGAAGGCGGGCCATAAGGCATTTAGAGAAGGGCCGGGTAGTAATATTTGTTGCCGGCACCGGCAATCCTTATTTTACCACTGATACGGCTGCTGCCTTGCGCGCAATGGAGATTAATGCAGACGCTATCCTTAAGGGCACTCAGGTTGACGGGGTTTATTCTGCGGATCCTTTAAGGGTAAAAGGCGCTAGGAAGTTTCTGCGCCTAAAATATATCGAAGTATTGAAAAAGGGGTTAAAGGTTATGGATGCAACCGCAATCAGCCTTTGCATGGATAATAACCTTCCCATCGTGGTATTCAACCTGAATAAGCCCGGGAATATTAAACGGGTGGTTTTAGGGGAGAATATCGGCACGGTTGTGGCTAAATAATTTTCTTATTATTAGGCAAGGCGGGAGGTTAAATGACTACTAAGGAAATTTTGCATACTACGGATGATAAGATGAAAAAGGCCTTTGAATCGGTAATACGTGATTTCTCCGAAATACGTACCGGCAGGGCAAGCCCTACGCTTGTTGAAGGGATATTTGTTGATTACTATGGTACTCCGACCTTGCTAAAGCAGCTGGCCTCTATCTCTGCGCCGGATGCGCATCTTTTAGTTATCCAGCCCTGGGATGCAAGCGCAATACCGGAAATAGAAAAGGCGATAATGAAGTCAAATTTAGGTATCAATCCTTCTAATGACGGTAAGGTTATACGGCTATCTGTCCCGCAGCTTTCCAAAGACAGGCGCCAGGAGTTGGCCAAGGTGATACATAAGATGTCTGAAGAAGGAAGGATATCGCTGCGCACCATAAGGCGTGATGCTAAGGAACATCTGGAGAAATTAGAGAAGGATAAGGTTATCTCCGAGGATGATAAGTTCCGCGGGCTAGACGAGCTGCAAAAGAACGTCGATAAATATATCCTTAAGGTCGACGAGTTATTGAAGAACAAGGAAAAGGAAATACTGGAATTCTAAGATTTGGGCCTCTAGCTCATCCGGTAGAGCAGCGGCTTTTTAAGCCGCGTGTGCCGAGTTCGAGTCTCGGGAGGCTCATATATTTGTTACCGAGGTGATGATCCCCTTGCAAGTCTTAGCGGGGGGACTCGCTCCTTTTAAGTAAGCGCAGGGAGCTCGGTCTCGGGAGGCTCAATAAATATATCAGCGGCAAGAGGAAATAGGGCGGATGGCGAAATTGGCAGACGCGATAGCCTTAGGAGCTATTGGGGCAACCCTTGGAGGTTCAAATCCTCTTCCGCCCACCAAAGAATATTTCAAAAATCATGCGGGAGTGGCTCAGTTGGTAGAGCGTAACCTTGCCAAGGTTAATGTCGCGGGTTCGAACCCCGTCTCCCGCTTTTAAATTAAAACCTGAAAGGAGAAACAGATGCAGATTATGGATTTTTTATCTAAGAAGGCCATTATCACCGACATAAAGTCCAGTAAGAAGGAAGAGGTTATCCGTGAGATGGTGGATACCTTAATTGAGGCCGGAGACATTGAGAAGCGCTCGCGCAATAAATTGATTGAGTCCTTGATGGGCAGGGAGGCGCTTGGCTCCACTGCTATCGGACAGGGTATAGCGATACCTCACGCAAAGTCTGATTGTGTCGGTAAACTGGTGGCTGCCTTCGGGCTTTCTAAGAAGGGAGTCGATTTTGATTCTTTAGACGGTGAACCCGCATATATATTTTTTCTCTTGGTAGCTCCTCAGGATTCAGCCGGCCCGCATTTAAAAGCCCTAGCGCGTATCTCAAGGCTTCTTAAGGATAAATATTTCCGCGATACCTTACGCGCTTCTGAAGATGACAAGGCAGTTGTCAGAATTATAACCCAGGAAGACGAAAAGAGAGTCTAATAGCATTGATATGCCCATTAAAATCAATAGCTTATTCAAGTGGCTTTATCCCGGAATAGGTGTTAAACGCTGGGTTATCTTAAGTTTCTTTGGTATTGTCATCTTGGTTTTCTCAGCCGGTAGGCTGCGAGGCGATGAATTCCTGTTTTTTAAGATACTGGATTCTATAATCTTATTCTCCGGGATTGTCATTTTGATCCTGGGGGTAAAAAGAATATTAAGGTCATTGATCGCTGTTTTTGTACCGGAGTCAAGGGGGCTAGAGCTTTTTGATATAATTTACCAGAATAAGCAGGTTAACCGCGGGCCTAAGATAGCGGTAGTCGGAGGCGGCACAGGCCTTTCAGTGCTTTTAACCGGGCTTAAACAGTTTACCTCGAATATATCGGCAATAGTCACGGTTGCTGATGACGGAGGTTCTTCCGGAAGGATAAGGGAGGAATTCGATATTTTGCCTCCCGGGGATATACGTAACTGCCTGGTGGCTTTAGCTGATGCCCCTGCTTTGATGCGTGATTTATTCCAGTTCCGTTTTGATACAAGTTCGCAGCTCTGTGGACATAGCTTCGGGAACCTTTTTATTACGGTAATGACCCGTTTAACCGGAGATTTTGAGAAGGCGATTAAAGAAACAAGCAAAGTATTGGCTTTACGCGGGCAGGTCATTCCTTCTACTTTAGATAAGGTAGTCTTAGCTGCTAAACATAAGGACGGGAGCGTTACTCTAGGCGAGAACAATATCCCTAAGACGCATCGTTCCATAGAAAAGGTTTATCTCAGTCCGGATAAACCCCAGGCAACTCCCGATGCTATAAAGGCTATAAAGGAAGCGCAGATTGTTGTTTTAGGCCCGGGTTCTCTTTATACAAGCATAATACCTAATCTTTTAATTAAAGAGATTACCGAAGCTATAGTTGCTTCGGATGCGGTTAAGGTTTATGTATGCAATGCTATGACCCAGCCGGGAGAGACCGATGGCTACAGCGCTTCGGAACATATAAGGTCTCTTATATCGCATTCGCATCCTAAGGTAATTGATTACTGTGTTGTGAATACCGCAGAGATGCCTAAAGATATATTAAGGCGGTATGCCCAACAGGGTTCATACCTGGTGGTAAATGACAGAAGAAAGATAGAGGAGATGGGTTATCGTATAGTTGAGGACGATTTTAGTATTATTGAAGACGCTTTAATCAGGCACGATCACCTTAAGCTGGCCAAGATTATTTTGGGGCTTATCGAGGAAATTTAATGGCTACCGTTAAAAAAGAATTAGTGGTGAAGAATAAGCAGGGCTTGCATGCCCGGCCTGCCGCATTATTTGTGCAGATAGCCAATAAATTCGATTCGCGTATTACCGTCAGGCGCGATGATGAAGAGGTGAACGGCAAGTCTATCATGGGTATACTGATGCTTGGCGCTGAAAAGGGTAGCTCTATTATTATTGAGGCAGACGGGGAAGATGCGTCTCTTGCAATGGAAGAGTTAGAGAGAATTATTATGTCAGAGGAAGAGTTATGATAGAGCTTAAAGGCATAGCTGCGGCTAATGGTATAAGCATAGGAATCGCCCATAAAATCGGTAAGGAGGACTTTATTGTCCCTAAGGATAATATTACCGAGGCCCAGATCCCCTTAGAGATACAGCTTTTCGAAGAGGCGTTGATTAAGACACGCAGGGAGATTATTGAGCTTCAGAAGCGGATAGGTTCCGATATGGGCAAGAACGAGGCTCAGATTTTTGATGCGCATCTATTGGTTTTAGAAGACCGAATGCTCATTGAAGAGGTGATATCCCGACTGAAGAAAGATAAATTAAACGTTGCCTTTATTTTTCAGGAGGTTTTAAAAAAATATGTATCTGTTTTTGCCAAGATTGAAGATGAGTACCTGAAGGAGCGCATCTCTGACATCAATGATGTCGGAAAGAGAATTTTAAGGAATATCTTAGGCAAAGAGAGAAAGGGATTAAGCGAGCTTAAGGATAAGGTAATAATTGTAGCCCATGATCTCTCGCCTTCGGATACCGCGGCTATGCATAAGAGGCGGGTTTCGGCTTTTGTCACGGATGTAGGAGGAAAAACTTCGCATACCGCGATTATGGCTAAATCCCTTGAGATACCTGCTGTGGTAGGCGTCCAGGATGCCACAACTGAGATTAATGCCGGGGATATGCTGATCGTAGACGGGGCGCTGGGGCTTGTTATTGTTAATCCCGATCAGAAGACCCTGGATTTATATCATACCGCAGAGGAGAAGTTAAGGGGAGTTAATGAGAAGTTCCTTTCGGCTAAAGACCTTCCCGCAATAACCTTAGACGGGGTCAAGGTGGAGATAAATGCGAATATCGAGTTCCCAGATGAAGTCCCGGGAGTAAAGTTGCACGGCGGAGAAGGGATAGGTCTTTATCGTACGGAGTTTTTCTACATGAACCGGAAAGACTCGCCTTCAGAGGATGAGCATTATCTTGCGTATAAATATGTCGCCGAGCAGATGAACCCTTATCCGGTTATTATACGCACTATAGATCTGGGGGGAGACAAATTCTTATCGCAATTTCAAATTCCTCATGAAATGCAGCCATTTTTGGGCTGGAGGGCCATACGTTTTTGTCTGGCGCGCCCTGAGATATTCAAGCTGCAATTAAGGGCTATCTTGAGGGCCTCAGTCCACGGGAACCTAAAACTTATGTATCCGATGATATCCGGGATCGAAGAATTACGCCAGGCCAACAAGATACTCGATGAGGCAAGGGAAGAGCTTAGGTCTAAAGGAATTCCTTTTGATGAGGATATCCAGGTAGGCGCTATGATTGAGGTTCCCTCTGCTGCGATGACCGCGGATATATTAGCAGAAGAGGCAGATTTCTTTAGTATCGGCAGCAATGACCTGATTCAGTATTCTCTGGCAGTTGACCGGGCTAACGAAAAGGTGGCCTATCTTTATGAGCCTGCCCATCCCGCGGTTTTAAGGCTTATTAAGAATGTTATCGATTCTGCACATAAGGGGGATATAAACGTAGGGATGTGCGGAGAGATGGCCGGTGAGCCCAGCCTAGCTTTAATACTTTTAGGAATGGGGCTTGATGAGTTCAGTATGCCGCCTCAGGTTATACCGGAGTTGAAATATCTAATCCGCTCAATTACCTTGGCGCAGGCTAAAGAAATTGCAAATGAGGCATTAAAGCTTCCTACCGGGAGAGAGGTGGAGGATTATGCCCAGTCGAAATTAAAGGAGATTTTAAAATAAAAGCTTTAATTCTAGCCGCAGGTTATGCTACCAGGCTTTATCCTTTAACAAAGGAATATCCTAAACCGTTACTGAAGGTTAAGAACAAGCCGATTATTAATTATATAATTAATAATCTCAGCTCGGTTAAGATTATCGATGAGTTAATCGTAGTTACTAACAGCAAATTTATCGGAAAGTTCAGGCAATGGAAATTACGGCTTAAAGGTGGAAAGAAGATAACCTTAGTCGATGACCAAACCAAAAGTAATGAAGACCGGCTGGGGGCAATAGGGGACATAAACTTTGTTTTAAGGAATAAACGCATCAAGAGCGATCTTTTGGTTATCGGAGGGGATAACTTATTTAGCGGCAACCTTAACGCATTTGTCAATTTCGCGCTTAATAATAAGCCTAATACGACAATCGGCGCCTATAGGCTGAAGAACAAAATAGATGCAAGCAAATATGGCGTGCTTAAGGTTGACAAAAATCATAAAGTTGTGGCATTTAAAGAAAAACCCAAGAGACCAAATTCCCCTTTAGTGGCGATGTGCCTGTATTATATCCCGAGAAAACAGTTTCATCTAATCGGTAATTATATGAAACTTAATAAGAATAAAGTGGATGCCACCGGCAAGTATATAGGCTGGCTGAAAAAGAAGGCGGATATATTTTGTTTTGAGTTTAAGGGTTCCTGGTTTGATATAGGCGACCATAAGTATTTGGCTGCGGCAAAAAAGAATTTTAAATAAAAATATAAAGGAGGTATTGAGATGTCGCGTAAGTATTTTTTTACTTCAGAGTCAGTTGGTGAGGGTCATCCGGATAAGGTATGCGATCAGATATCCGACGCAGTATTGGATAAGGTATTATCTTTGGATAAGGATGCAAAAAAAAGCCGGGTTGCCTGCGAGACCTATGTGACTATGGGCCTTTTGATAGTGGGCGGTGAAATTACGACTAATGCCTATATTGATATACAGAAATTAGCCCGGGAAGTTGTCAGGGATATCGGCTATACGCATCCTAAGTACGGATTTGATTATAATACCTGTGCAATTGTAAATACTATCAATGCCCAGTCTCCTGACATTGCCCAGGGCGTAAATACCGGAGGCGCAGGGGATCAGGGCATTATGTTCGGGTATGCCTGCAGCGAGACTTCTGAGCTAATGCCTCTTCCTATAACTTTAGCGCATAGGTTGGTTAAGCGTATGGCTGACGTACGCAGGGCTAATACTCTTAGCTATTTAGGGCCTGATTGTAAATCCCAGGTTACGGTTGAATATGAGAATGGAGAGCCTAAGCGCGTTGACTCCGTTGTCATTGCCTGCCAGCATACCGATGATATACTGGATGCCTCGGGTAAGAATATTACCTCTAAGGCGCGCTCTGAGATGATTAAGGTTATCGCTGGCCCTGTTTTAAAGGGCTTTGCAGATAAGAATACTAAATATTTTGTGAACCAAACAGGCAAGTTTGTAGTGGGCGGGCCTCAATCGGATACGGGTATGACCGGAAGGAAGATCGTCGTCGATACTTACGGCGGAAGCATTGCCCATGGCGGAGGGGCATTCTCGGGTAAAGACCCCACTAAGGTGGATCGTTCGGCAGCGTATATGTGCAGGTATATTGCCAAGAATATTGTAGCTGCCAAATTAGCAGAGAGATTTATGGTCCAGTTATCTTATGTCATCGGTTATGCAGAACCACTTTCTATTTTTGTAGATACTTATGGCACAGGCAAGATCTCTGATGATAAGCTGGTAAAGTTAATCCGTCAGAACTTCGAGCTTACCCCTAAGGGGATAATCTCTTGTTTAAGATTGCTTACGCCTATTTATAAGAAGACTGCCTGTTACGGGCACTTTGGCAGGGATGGTTTCAGCTGGGAGAAAACAGACAAGGCTGCTGCCCTTAAGCTGCAGGCGGGTAGATTATAAAAAGGAGAAATAATGAAATATGATGTTAAGGATATCGGGTTAGCCGCTAGAGGGGCATTAAGAATTGAATGGGCAAGTAATAATATGCCGGTTTTAAATTTGATAAAACAAAGGTTTCTGAAGGAAAAGCCGTTAAGGGGTTTAAAGGTGGCTGCTTGTTTGCATGTGACTACAGAGACGGGTGTCTTGGCTGAAGTCCTTAAGGCAGGCGGGGCTGAAGTTTTTATTTGCGCCTCTAATCCTCTTTCAACCCAGGATGACGTTGCCGCGTCTTTGGTCAAAAACCTTAAGGTCTCGGTTTTTTCTATTAAAGGAGAAGATACCAAGACTTATTACAGCCACATTAAATCTGCTCTTGAGGTAAAACCGGATATTACTATGGATGACGGGGCTGATCTGGTCAGCACAATACATCAGCGCCCTGCTCATTTGCATAGCAATATCATCGGAGGGACTGAAGAAACTACTACCGGCGTAATCAGGTTAAAGGCCCTTGCCAGCGAAAATAAGCTCCGCTATCCGATTATTGCGGTAAATGATGCCCTGACTAAGCATTTATTTGATAATCGTTACGGAACCGGCCAGTCTACCCTTGATGGTATTATCCGCGCTACCAATAAGCTTATCGCCGGAAGCAACTTTGTAGTCGCCGGATACGGCTGGTGCGGTAAGGGTGTGGCCATGCGTGCCAAAGGAATGGGTGCCAAGGTAATAGTTATAGAGATAGACCCCCTGCGCGCCTTAGAGGCGGTAATGGATGGGTTTGAAGTAATGCCGATAATGCAGGCAGCGAGAATCGGCGATATCTTTGTAACCGTAACCGGAGATATTAATGTCATACGCAGGGAGCATTTTAAGGTGATGAAGGACGGCGCAATAGTTTCTAACTCGGGGCATTTTAATGTTGAGTTGGATATCGACGGGCTGAAGCTGCTTTCTAAGGCTAAGAAGGTAATCCGTGATTTTGTGGAAGAGTATACTTTAAAAGACGGCCGCAGGATATATCTTTTGGGCGAGGGCAGGCTTATTAATTTAGCCGCAGCAGAGGGGCATCCGGCATCAGTAATGGATATGTCTTTTGCCAATCAGGCGCTTTCCGCCGAATATATGGCGAAGAATTATAAAAGGCTAAAGAAACAGGTTTACAGCGTACCTGATAATATCGATAAGAATATTGCTTTCTTGAAATTAAAATCTTTAGGGGTTAAAATAGATGTACTGACCTCACAGCAGAAGAAGTACCTGGCAAGCTGGGAGATGGGAACCTGATAAATAATTTTTTAATAAATTAACGATATTAAAAAGGAGGCATTATGCCCGGGATTAAAGAGAAAATCATTATTTCGGTAATTTTTTCTTTAGCCTTGCCTTTTTTTGTTTATGCCCAGGATATCCAGGCTGATTCGAAGATTTCAGCTGTAACTATTTATTCCGGAGATGCCCTTATCAAGAGGGTTGCGCAGGTCAAATTACCCCAGGGGGAGAACCGGGTAATCTTTGCGGATTTAATACCTGAAATCGACGAAAATTCACTTCGCGTATCCGCAGAGGGTAGCGCCAGTGTTAAAATTCTGGGGGCCTATATAAAAAAGGAATTTCTAAAAGAACAACCGGTTGATAAGGTAAGAGCAATACAGGCTCAGATTTTAAGGCTTGAGGATGAGGTCCGCAAGTTTAATGATGCAAAAAAAAGGCTGGCCGATGAGAAATCTTTCCTTGATTCAATACGTTTATTTTCCAAAGAACAGCTGCCTAAGGATTTGGCTACAAAGATGCCGGCGATCAAAGATTTAAGCGATATGTTGACCTTTCTTGATTCTAAGCTTAAGGACAATTATGCCCAGGTGGTAGATTCTGAATTAAACATCCGTGATTTAAGAAAGCAGATTGAGGTATTGCACCGGCAGCTTGCTGAGATTTCTGCTCCCACGCAGAAGATGAAGCGCTCAATTGTGGTGGAGCTTGATGTGTTAAAGGCAGGAAGTTTAAATATCGATATATCTTATAGGGTTGGCGGGGCATATTGGTATCCTTTATATGATGCAAGGGTTAATTTTGATAAAAAGGAGACGGAGCTTGTATCTTTTGCCTCGGTTAAGCAGAATACAGGGGAAGATTGGCAGGATGTCCAGATCTCCCTATCTACGGCAAAGGTAAATGTTTCAGGGGTGCTTCCTGAGATCGAGCCGTGGTTCTTAAGGCCGTATCAGCCAAGAAAACAGACAAGGGTAGGTAGCGCTGTGCTCAGCCAGAAGATGGATTTAGAAAGAAATTTCCTCGCAGCCGGGCAACAGATGGAACCTTATTTTACTGAGGAGCCTGCTGCCGCTATCCCTGCCGAATATGATTATGCCCAGCAGGAAGATAAAGGGATTTCTCTTGTTTATAGGATACAACGCTTAGCATCCGTAAAATCGGGTGGAGAGGAGTATAGGCTTGCGGTCTTAAGCCAGGTTTTAACTTCATCATTTATTTATTCCGCATATCCCAGGCTTTCTACTTTTGCCTATCTCGGCAGCAGGGTGACTAACGCTAAAGACCTGCAGCTTCTAGGGGGGAGAGTAAATGTTTTTCTTGACGGGGATTTTGTGGGAGTTTCCCAGGTTAAGAATATCGCGCCAAGTGAAGAGTTCGATCTTTATCTGGGGGTAGATGAAAATGTAAAAGTAAAAAGGGAGTTATTGGAAAAGAAAGTTGATGAGACTCTTTTTGCCGGTATCCCTGCCACCATCAAGAAGACCATATACAGGTATAAGGTTACCGTCGAGAATTATAAATCTAAAGATATAAAAGCCAAGATTTTTGAGGCTATTCCCGTATCCGCAGATGACAGGATCAAGGTTAAGGTTGACAAGATAAGCCTTGAGCCGTCTTTAAAAGACTACAAGGATAAAAAGGGGATCTGGGTGTGGGAATTCGACCTTAAGCCTACAGAAAAGAAGGAAATATTCTATAATTATATTATTGAACATCCCCGTGATATGGAGATAGAAGGGCTATGAAGAGGATAGCAGTATTGACTACAGGCGGAGATGCCCCGGGGATGAATCCGGCGATACGCTCAGTCGTGCGTTACGGAATCTCTAAGAATTTAAAGGTTTTAGGAATAATGCGCGGATGGTGGGGGTTGGTTAATGAAGAATTAAGAGAGTTTGATCACCATTCGGTATCCGGCATAATCAGCCAGGGGGGGACAATTTTAAAGACCGGCCGTTGCCCCGAATTTGCGAAGAAGGAGTATCAGGACCGGGCATTTAATACTATAAAGAAGAACGCTATCGACGGGCTGGTGGTTATCGGAGGTAACGGGAGTTTCACCGCTGCACATCATTTTGGAGAGACCTATAATGTAGCGTGTGTGGGCATCCCCGCATCGATAGATAATGATATAAACGGCATAGATTTAACTATAGGTTCAGATACTGCCATTAATACCGCATTAGCGGCAGTAGATAATATTCGCGATACTGCAACTAGCATGGAGAGGATATTTGTTATTGAGGTAATGGGCAGAGAATGCGGTTTTATTGCCCTTTCAGTTGCCCTGGCAGGCGGATGCGAAGATGTGCTTATCCCGGAATTAAAGCCTGATTGGGAGAGGATGTGCCATGATATTGTCCAGGGGAATATACGCGGTAAATTAAGCTGGATTGTGGTAGTGGCAGAAGGCGCAGGAAGCGCAATTGACATAGCAAATAAAATAACCGAGTTTACCTCTCTTGAAACCCGTGCCGTAGTATTGGGCCATGTCCAAAGAGGGGGCAGGCCAACCGCTTTCAGCAGGGATTTGGCTTTGCGTTTAGGCGAGGCAGCGGTAGATTCACTGCTAAAAGGACGGAGGAATATAGCTGTAGGCTTATGTTGCGGCAAGATAAGCGAGGTGGATTTTGCCACCGCTATAAAAAAGAAGGAAATAAAGGCCGAATATTGGTATAATCTTATTAAAACCCTTACCTAAGGGTTGATCATGAAAGGAGCAGGCAGATAAGATGGGTAGAAAGACTTTAAGTATTGATAAAATTGTGATGGAATTAGTCTTTGCTGATGATGCCTCAACTAAAAAGGAATTATCTAAGAAAATCCTGGGGATAGCTTATAAAAAAGGTATTTATCCTTCTAGTATCCATGAACTTTATATGGCAGCGGGCAGGGGAGAGGTTTGCGGTTTTACGGTGCCGGCGATTAATTTAAGAAGCATGTCTTATGATTTAGCGCGCGCCATTTTCCGGACTGCCTTAAAAAATAACAGCGGCGCGTTTATTTTTGAGATTGCGAAATCTGAGATGGGTTATACCTCTCAACCCCCTGCAGAGTTTACCGGCGTTATTTTAGCTGCGGCCGTAAGGGAGGGATGGAATGGGGCGGTATTTATTCAGGCCGACCATACCCAGGTTAACCTTAAGAAATTTAAGGAGGCCCCGGATAAGGAGATGCAGGCCTTGCAGGATTTAATTGCTGATGCAATATCCTACGGTTTTTATAATATTGATATTGATTCTTCAACTTTGGTAGATTTATCAAAGAAAGAGATAAAAAAGCAGCAAAAGGATAATTATGAGGTTTGTGCAAAGCTAACGCAGTTTATCCGCAGAATTGAGCCTAAGGGCGTTACTGTTTCTGTAGGCGGGGAGATCGGAGAGGTAGGCCATACAAATTCAACGCCTGAAGACCTGCGCGCTTTTATGGAAGGTTATAACGAAAGGCTGCGTAAGGGGTTGGCGGGTATAAGCAAGATATCCATACAAACCGGTACCTCTCACGGCGGCGTGGTTAAGGCTGACGGAAGTATTGCCGAGGTAAAACTTGATTTCGATACCTTAAAGACAATTTCCGGGATAGCAAAGAAAGAGTTTGGCATAGGCGGCGCAGTTCAGCATGGCGCATCTACCTTACCCGAGGATATGTTCCATAAGTTCCCGGAGCATGACACCCTTGAGGTTCATCTGGCTACGGGTTTCCAGAATATGATGTTTGACAGCGTGCATTTCCCGTCAGAATTGAAGAATAAAATTTATGAGTGGTTAAAAACCAATGCTGCTTCCGAAGGCAAAGAGGGGGAGACCGATGAGCAGTTCTTCTATAAAACCCGTAAAAAGGCTTTAGGCCCTTTTAAGAAAGACATTATGGGGCTTTCTGCGGATGTGCGCGATAAAATCGCATTTGAGATAGAAAAAAAGTTCGATTTTCTTTTTAAGCAGCTTGATTGCGTGAATAACAAGGACATAGTCGAAAAATATGTAACTTTAAAGCGCGTGATTGTGCGCAGCCGTAAAGACGCAAAAGAGGTTGTGCATGACGGAGAAGGAGCGGATTAATATGCGTTCAGATAAAATAAAAAAAGGCTTAGAAAGGGTGCCGCATAGGGCGCTTTTGCATGCTACAGGTTTATCCAATAAAGATCTGGCCAGGCCTTTTATCGGTGTTGCTACGTCTTTTACCGATCTTATCCCCGGGCATGTGGGGATGCGCGATTTAGAGCGTTTTATCGAACGCGGTGTATGCTATGGCGGGGGCGCTCCTTTTTTCTTCGGGATACCCGGTATCTGCGACGGGATTGCTATGGGGCATTTGGGGATGTGCTATCCTATGGCGCTTCGTGAGATTGTCGCTGATACAATTGAAACCGTTTGTAATGCCCATCAGCTTGACGGTATTGTATGCCTTACTAACTGTGATAAGATTACCCCGGGTATGCTTATGGGGGTAGCCAGGCTTAATATCCCATCGATTATTGTGACTGCCGGCCCGATGCTAGGAGGCCATTGGAATAAAAAAAGGCTGGCCTTTGTTCATGATACCTATGAGGGGATGGCTAGGGCTAAGAAGGGCGATATCTCTATGAAGGAGTTATCTTGTCTTGAGATGGAGGCCTGCCCCGGAGCGGGTTCCTGCCAGGGTTTGTATACTGCAAATACCATGGCTTGCCTTACTGAAACAATGGGGATGTCTATACCCGGTTGCGGGACGGCTTTAGCCGGTTCAGCTAAGAAAAGAAGGATCGCGCAAGAAAGCGGGGAGAGGATTGTAGATTTGGTAAGAAAGGATATCAAGCCCAAAGATATTATTACCAGAAAGTCCCTGGAGAATGCTATTGTTGTCGACATGGGATTGGGCGGTTCAAGTAATACGGTTTTACACCTTATGGCTATTGCGCATGAGGCAGGGATTGATTTAGATTTAAAGACCTTCGACAGGATAAGTAAGGGTGTCTGCCATATCTCTAATATTGAGCCTGCAGGAACGCATCTTATGGAAGATATCGAATATTCAGGGGGTATCCCTGCGGTATTAAAAAGGCTGAAACCTAAATTGAATAATACCTTGAATGTAAACGGTCAGAAAACATTTGAGATTGCCGATAATGCGGTAATTTATGACGAAGATGTTATCCGGCCTTTCTCTAAGGCATACCATAAACAGGGCGGTATTGCTGTTCTTTACGGGAATATCGCACCGGATGGAGCAGTGGTTAAGCAGTCCGGGGTAAATGAAAAGATGATGAAGTTTTCCGGGCGGGCGCGGGTATTTAACCGTGAAGAAGAGGCAATGAAGGCGATTATGAACAGGAAGATTAAGTCCGGGGATGTTGTGGTTATCCGCTATGAAGGTCCTGCGGGAGGGCCGGGGATGCGCGAGATGCTTGCCCCTACTGCTTCGATAGTAGGTTTAGGTTTGGCAGATTCAGTAGCCTTGATTACCGACGGCAGGTTCTCCGGCGGTACAAAAGGTCCTTGTATCGGGCATATCTCTCCTGAGGCTTCTTCGGGTGGCCCGATTGCGATAATAAAAGAAGGCGATATTATAGAAATAGATATTCCTGCACGTAAACTGAATCTTAAGGTAAGCAAAGAGGAGATAGCAAAGAGATTTAAGAGCTGGAAGCCTGTGGCGCCTAAGATCAAAACAGGTTATTTATCCAGGTATACCAGATTAGTTACATCGGCAGATAAGGGAGCAGTTTTAAAATGAAGGGTTCACAAATCTTACTGGAATCTTTAAGGCGTGCGGGGGTAGAGGTTATATTCGGTTACCCCGGAGGACAGGTGCTGCCTATTTTTGATTCTCTTTATGATTTTGACATTAAATTCATCCTGACCCGCCATGAGCAGGGGGCTGCGCATGCAGCTGATGGTTATGCCCGCGCAACCGGAAAGGTCGGGGTATGCCTTGCGACTTCAGGCCCGGGAGCGACAAATTTAGTTACAGGCATTGCTAACGCTTATATGGATTCCATACCTATGGTTGCCATAACCGGGCAGGTCGGTACTCATCTCATTGGTAATGACGCTTTTCAGGAGGCGGATGTAACCGGAATTACGCGCCCTATAACTAAGCACAACTTTTTGGTAAAGGATGTCAGGGATTTAGCCCGGACTATTGCCGAGGCTTTTTATATCGCCTCCAGCGGCCGGCCGGGACCAGTGCTTATTGATATTCCCGTTGATATACAGCGGGCGGAGACAGATTTTGTTTGGCCGGAGGATATAAAGATACGTAGTTATCAACCTACTTATTTTGGCCATCCCGGGCAGATAAAAAAAGCGGCAAAGCTTATATCCCAGGCTAAGAAGCCTCTGATTTATGCCGGCGGCGGGGTCATTACCGCAGGGGCTAGTTTGGTATTAAAGGAATTGGCGGAAAAAATTCAGGCTCCGGTAACTACTACTTTCATGGGGCTGGGATCTTTTCCAGCCACACATAAGCTATATCTGGGGATGCTTGGCATGCACGGCACTGCTTATGCTAATCATGCCACTATGGAAGCGGACCTGATTATTGCCGTGGGCGCACGTTTCGATGACCGGGTAACCGGGAGGCTTGATCACTTTGCTCCGTATGCAAAGGTTATACATATTGATATCGATCCTTCTTCAATCAGTAAAAATGTGCGGGTGGATATTCCGATAGTCGGCGATGCCGGGAATATTACCGCAGAGTTGCTGGGAGAGATTAAGAAAATACCGGATACTACTTTATGGCTTAAGACTATTGATGCCTGGAAGAAAAAACACCCGTTAACCTATAAAAGCGGGGGTAAATTGCTAAAACCCCAGTTTATACTAGAACAGCTATGGGAATTAACTAAGGGCAATGCGATCATCTGTACTGAGGTGGGGCAAAGCCAGATGTGGGCATGCCAGTGGTATAAGCATTTAAGCCCCAGGACTTGGATCTCCAGCGGAGGATTAGGTACGATGGGTTTTGGTTTTCCTGCTGCAATGGGGGCAAAGATGGGAGTACCCGGGAAAGAAGTATTCAATATCGCAGGAGATGGGTCTATCCAAATGAATATCCAGGAACTGGCCACCTGTGTGGCTAATAAGATTAATGTTAAGGTATTGATTTTTAATAATGGTTTCTTAGGGATGGTAAGGCAGTGGCAGGAATTATTTTATAAGAAACGTTATTCCTATACTCCGATTACCAGCCCCGATTTCGTAAAACTGGCCCAGAGCTACGGAGCTGTTGGAATACGGGTGACCAAGAAGGCCGACGTCCGTAAGGCATTGCAGAAGGCAATAAACACAAATAATACGGTTTTTGTGGAATTTATTATTGAGCCGGAGGAAAATGTTTGGCCGATGGTGCCTGCCGGGCAGGCAATTAATAACATGATCGACGGTTTAGCCTAAGAACCCAGAAAAAAATGAGACATACGATATCGATACTAGTAGAGAATAAATTCGGAGTTTTAGCCCGCATCGCAGGGCTATTCAGCGCGCGCGGGTATAATATCGCCTCCCTAGCTGTTTCTGAGACGCTGGATCCTACGATTTCATATATGACTATTGTGGTTGAGGCCCAGGATGAGAAAATATTAGAGCAGATAAATAAGCAGCTGAATAAATTAATTGATGTTATTACGGTTACCGATTTTACCAAGAAAGAACATATAGACCGGGAGCTGGTTCTGGCAAAAATAAATTATTTACCTAAAGATAAAGATGGGTTAGAGATGATTTTCAATAAATATGTCGGTAAGATCATTCATTATACGGATAAAATCGCAATAATCGAAGCGGTGGGCAACGGTTCTCAGATTAGCTCCCTGCTGGAAGAACTGCAAAGTTTCGGGATTGTGGAATTAGTCAGGACAGGAAAATTAGCAATTAGTAATTAAGGAGGATTAAGAAATGGCAAAGGTTTATTATGATGCAGATGCAAATTTAAATCTTATAAAGAGTAAAACAATAGCAATTATAGGTTATGGGATACAGGGCCGTGGCCAGGCGCTATGCTTAAGAGATTCCGGTTGCCGCGTTGTGGTCTCTGAGATGCCGGGTACTCCTAATTTTGAGCAGGCAAAACAGGATGGTTTTATCCCTGTCTCGGCAGCGGAGGCAGCCGGCGCAGGAGATATTATCCAGATATTAACTCAGGATCATGTGCAGGCGAAAGTTTACAACGAAGATATTAAGCCTAATTTAAAGAAAGGCAAGGCACTTTGTTTTTCTCATGGATTTAATATCCGTTTCAGGCAGATAAAGCCGCCTAAAAATGTCGATGTCTTCATGGTGGCGCCTAAAGGCCCGGGTGCTTTAGTCAGAAAGATGTATGAAGAAGGTAAGGGTGTCCCTTCCCTGATTGCTATATACCAGGATGCAACCGGAGAGGCCAAGGATTTAGCCCTAGCATATGCAAAGGCGATTAAAGCTACTACTGCCGGAGTAATTGAAACTACCTTTGAAGAAGAGACCGAGACTGATCTTTTTGGGGAGCAGGCAGTCCTTTGCGGAGGGGTTACGGAATTAATCAAGGCCGGTTTTGATACTTTAATTGCTGCCGGATACCAGCCTGAGATTGCTTACTTTGAAGTACTGCATGAGTTGAAGCTCATTACGGATTTAATCCAGGAAAGAGGTATTTCCGGAATGCGCAGGGGAGTTTCTAATACCGCCTGCTATGGTGATTTAACCCGGGGGCCTAGGATTATCACGGCTAAGACCCGTAAAGAGATGCAGAAGATCTTAAAAGAGATTAGGTCCGGTAAATTTGCCAAAGAATGGATTAGGGAGAATGAGGATGGCAGGCCTAATTTCAATAAGCTCATCTCTGAAGGCGATAACCATCTGATTGAAAAAGTGGGGAAGCAGCT
>JAQTTQ010000001.1:71486-80845 GCA_028710685.1 Candidatus Omnitrophota bacterium
AATGATGCCCTGGATGAAGAAGTAAGATCCCGCGCATAGCGCAGGACAAAACTAAAGCAAAACGCCAGAGGCTGCTTTAGTTTTGAATGATGCCCTGGATGAAGAAGTAAAAATATTTATGGATAAAATAATAATATTTGATACCACATTACGCGACGGAGAGCAGGCGCCGGGTGGCTCTTTAACCGACCAGGAAAAGCTGGAGGTTGCATTTCAGCTGGAGAAACTGGGGGTTGATGTTATTGAGGCAGGTTTTCCTATTGCCTCTCCCGGAGATTTTAAGGCAGTGGCTAAGATATCCAGGGCTATTAAAAAAGGCGCAGTCTGTGCGCTTGCGCGTTGTTTAAGGCCCGATATAGAGGCTGCCTATAATGCTACTAAGGCAGCTAAACACCCCCGGCTTCATATCTTTTTGGCTACCTCAAAGATCCATCTTAAATACAAATTCAAGAAAGCAGAGGATGAGATACTTAAGCTGGCGATTGAGGCGGTTAAGTTAGGAAGAGGGCTTTGCCATGATATAGAGTTTTCACCTGAAGATGCCACTCGTTCGGAGAAAGATTTTCTCTACAGGGTAATTGAATCGGTAATAAAGGCCGGGGCAAAGACAATCAATATTCCCGATACTACCGGGTATACCTATCCTCAGGAGATGTATTCGCTCATTAAGGATATCAGAAATAATGTTCCAAATATTAATAAGGCAGTTATTGCCGTTCACTGCCATGATGATTTAGGGATGGCTGTGGCAAACTCATTATCCGGTATCCTGGCCGGGGCGCGCCAGGCGCATTGTACGATAAACGGCATAGGGGAGAGGGCGGGAAATGCTTCCTTAGAGGAAATTGTTATGGCGGTTAAAACGCGCAGAGATGTTTTTAGCGGACTCTATACCGATATAAATACCAAAGAAATATTCTTTACCTCCCGGATGATAAGCAACCTTACTGATTTTGTTGTGCCGCCTAATAAGGCAATCGTAGGAAGGAATGCCTTTTCTCATGAATCCGGAATTCATCAGGATGCGGTATTGAAAAAACGCATTACCTATGAGATTATGGATCCCCATGATGTAGGTGTCTCTTCGAGCCAGCTTATTTTAGGGAAACATTCCGGTAGGCATGCCTTTAACGATAGGCTCAAGGCCCTGGGGTTTAATCTTAATGAAGAAAAGCTTAATAAGGCCTTTGCCCGCTTTAAAGAGATTGCGGATAAGAAAAAAGATATTTTCGATGACGATCTAAGAATAATTGCCGAGGATGAAATACGGATAATAAGGCCTTTATGGGGGTTAATAAGCTTTGAGGTTACCTCAGGTACTAAAATCAATCCTCGGGCAAATGTTTTCTTGAGTAAGAAAGGCAAGGTTGTATCCGGGGTATCTTGCGGAGACGGCCCGGTGGATGCAGTCTTTAAGGCAATAGATAAGATTACCGGATATAATGCTAAGTTAGATGATTTTCGCCTGGAGGCAGTTACTGCCGGTAAAGATGCCCTTGGCCAGGTTAGCCTTAAGCTTAAGATTAAGGCTAAAATCCTCAGCGGCCGGGGGGCAAGTACCGATATTATTGAAGCGGCAATCCGGGCGTATCTGGATGCAGTCAACAGGTTAGAGCTTAAATGACTCAAACCCTCACCTTTGGTTTAGTAGGAAATCCGCTCACTCACAGCCTTTCTCCTTTGATGCATAATGCCGCCTTTTCTAAGCTTAAGATAAGGGCAAGGTATAAGCTTTTTCCGCTGGAAGAAAAAAATCTCCAGGCTTTTTTAGCAGGCCTTAGCAAAAGGAATATCCGCGGTTTAAATATAACTATACCCTATAAAGAAAAGATTTTGCGTTTTATCCCCGGGGCTAAGAATAGCGCGGTGACGTCTATCGGAGCAGCCAATACCCTGCTGGTGGATAAATCCGGTAAATTTAAGTTCTTTAATACCGATTATTTAGGGTTTCTAAGGCATATTGCCTTTTTAAGGCTTAAGCCCAGAAGGGCGGCAATAATAGGCGCGGGGGGCGCTGCCAGGGCGGTATGCTTTGCTTTAGGAAGAAAGAAGGTATCTGAGGTAAACATTTATGATATTGATAATTTTCGCTCCTTAAGCCTTATGAAAATATTTAATCATATATTTCCGCATACGAAATTTAAGGCAGTAGGAAATATAGACGAACTGGGGTTAAGTGCTAAAGACCTTTTAGTCAATGCCTCTTCAGTAGGGATGAGGCCTGAGGATCCTCTTTTAATCGATAAGCGGATGCTTCATCCGGGGTTATTTATTTATGACTTAATCTATAATCCCTGCGAGACTAAATTACTAAAGCTTGCTGAAGATTCGGGGATTCCTCATGCAAACGGCTTAGGCATGCTTCTTTATCAAGGGGTAGAGTCTTTTAATATTTGGCTACGTCCGAGGAAGGCGCCGGTAGATGCGATGCAAAGCGCTTTAGAAAAGGCCTGCGTTAACAAGGCAAGGCCAAGAAAGGTGAGGGCATTATGATAGCAATGATAATTATATTTATTCTTGGTGCGATTCTGGGAAGTTTTTTAAACGTCTGCATACACCGTATGCCTAAAAGCGAATCCGTAGTCTGGCCGCGTTCGCACTGCCCGAAGTGTAAAAAACGTATCTCCCCTTATGATAATATACCTTTTATAAGTTTTATCCTCTTAAGAGGGAGATGCCGCATATGCAAAGAGAAGATATCCCTGCGTTACCCGCTGGTAGAATTAATTACCGCCTCGCTTTTTCTTTTGCTTTTTATGCGTTACGGCTTAAGCTACGACTTTTTCTTTTATATCGTATTGGTCAGTGCTTTAATCGTGGCTACCTTTATTGATATACCCCACAGGATTATACCCGATGAAATAAGCATCGGAGGGATCGTTGTAGGTTTTATTTTAAGTTCTATCAGGGGGGTTAATATCAATCCTTTTACCTTCAGTTTTAAGCCGATGCTGAATTCATTTCTGGGGATTATTATAGGAGGCGCAATTATATACCTTACCGGATGGCTATTCGACATTATTTATTTTAAGCTTCTTAAGAAGCCTCCGATTCAGGGAGAGACAGAGTCTATGGGGGGAGGGGACGTAAAACTTTTGGCTATGATAGGGGCTTTTCTGGGATGGCAAAGGTCGGTAATGACTTTCTTCCTCGCTCCTTTTTTCGGCGCCGCTATAGGTATTTATTTTCTCATTACTAAAAAAGACCACACTATACCATACGGGCCTTTTCTTTCTTTAGCTGCACTGATATCCCTATTTTGGTCCGATAAGATAATACGCCTTTTAATCCCTTAGAATATTTCATGACGCAAAAAATTAAGTTTAAAGAAATGCTGTCACACAAGAAAGCGGGAATCCTTATCCCGCTTTTTTGTATTTATTCAAAGAAAAGCTTTGGGATCGCTGATTTCCAAGATTTAAAACTGCTCATTGATTGGGTTAAGCTTACCGGCCACTCCATACTTCAACTTTTGCCGATGAATGAAATGGGCCCTGTTTTCTGCCCTTATGATGCCTTAAGCTCCTTTGCCCTTGAGCCGGTATACATATCCCTGCGGGACTTACCTATGCCTAAGGATAAATCCTTAAAAAGGCAGATTGATAATCTTAAGAAGAATTTTCCCTTAGATAACGGCAATTGCGATTATACGGTTAAGGAAGAGAAGCTGCGTATATTAAAAGAGGTATTTTTAATGCAGGGGCAGGAAGAGCCCCAGGGGTTGCTGCGTTTCAGGGAGGAAAACGACTATTGGCTTTATGGTTTCTCTTTATTTAAAGCGCTTAAAATCCGCTATAACGGGTTGCCTTGGTATGATTGGCCTAAAGAATATAAGGAGAGGGATAGGGAAAGCCTGGAGAATTTTCGTAGGGATAATATTGAAGAGGTTAGATTCCAGGAGTGGGTGCAATGGCAGTTATTTGAACAGTTCAAAGATGCCAAAGAATATGCCGGGGAGAAAGGAATATGCCTAAAAGGGGATTTGCCTATTCTGGTATCCAGGGACTCAAGCGATGTCTGGGAACATCCTGAATTTTTTAAGCTGGGGCTTGCCGCAGGCGCACCGCCGGATATGTATTGTGCCCTAGGGCAGCGTTGGGGCATGCCTACTTATGATTGGGGTAAAATTGAAGAGAGCGGGTATGCATATCTTAAGGAGAAATTGAAATATGCAGGAAATTTCTATGATATTTTACGCATAGACCATGTGGTGGGCCTGTTTCGTATTTGGAGTATACCTTATAATGAGCCCCTGGAGAATAAGGGGCTGAACGGTTTCTTTGACCCCGGGGATGAATCTCTATGGGGGCCTCATGGCAGGAAGATCCTCCAGTTTATGATAGATAACTGCGATATGTTTCTTTGCGCAGAAGATTTAGGGATTATCCCTTTGATCTGTACAGAAACATTAAGAGATTTAGGCATCCCGGGGAATGACGTGCAGCGCTGGGTAAAGGATTGGAACATAAGGCACGATTTCCTGAATAAAGAAGAATACCGTTTCTTGGCGGTTACCATGCTTTCTACTCACGATACTACTAATTGGGCTGCCTGGTGGGAAAATGAGGCCGGGACTGTAGATGAGGCGCTTTTTATCCGTAAATGCAGCGACCATCGCGCAATTGGCTTTGAGAGAATGAGGGAGAGGTTATTTAACCCGGCTTTATCCAGGCATGGCAGGCTGCGCTGGAGGGACGAGATAGATTCTGTAGATAAGTTGCTGGATGAACTCTCATGCGCAGGCTCCCTTCCCAGGGAACATCTCTGTGATTTTGTAGGTTTATGGAAAGATAGTTTTCATGAGAAAGAGAAGCTTTGGATGCTATTAGCCTTACCCGGTGTTATGCGCGAGAAATGCACGCCTGAGGCTATGCAGGCAATTTTAAGGTTCGTATTAGGTGTAAATTCAGTCTTTTGCATAAATAATATTTTTGATTGGCTCTATCCATCCGGGATAATTAAGAAAGATGCGTATGCGTATCGTATCAATACGCCCGGTACGGTATCAAGGGCTAATTGGTCTTTAAGGGTTCCTATGCCGTTAGAAGATTTGTTAAAACATCAGGTTACCAGCGATATCCGCACAATGGTTTCAGCCTCAGGCAGGAAATAGCCAAGGATACCTAAATGCCTTCGTTAAAAGGAAAAGAGTTCTATATTTCGAAACGCGTAGGGAAGGCAATCATGGATTATAAGATGCTCTCCGACGGCGATAAGATCGCGGTAGCAGTGTCGGGCGGTAAGGATAGCATGACCCTTTTGCGTGTTTTAACTGACCGCATGAAATTTGTCCCGATTAAATATGAGGTCATTGCTATCCATATCGATTTAGGTTATCCTAAGCCCAGTTCTCCCAAGGTAAAGAAATACCTGGAAAAAACAGGGGTTAAGTATTATATTGAAAAACTAAACCTGCTCAAGAATACAAAAAGAAAAGATATTAATTGTTTTTGGTGTTCCTGGAACAGGAGGAAGGCTATTTTTGAGGCATCGCACCGTTTAAAATGCACTAAGATAGCATTCGGCCACCATAAGGACGATATAGCAGAGACAATTTTGTTGAATTTATTCTTCCAGGGCGAGATTTCGGCGATGTCCCCTAAGCAGGAGCTGTTTAAGGGTAAGATTACTATTATACGCCCGCTGGCTTATGTTGAAGAGCGCATGATCAGGTCTTTTGCGCGCAAGGAAAATATCCCTCATGATACGTGTGCCTGCCCGCGTTCATCCCTCTCTAACCGCCGCAGGATGGCCAGGATAATAGGGGAGCTAGAAAAGGTATGTCCCGAAGTTAAAACTAATATATTTAGAAGCGTTAAGAGGATAAAAAAAGAATATTTGCTTTGATAAGATTTACCCTGTGATATAATTAGTTAACCTTCAGCTTGGAGAAAAGATGAACTGGGTATTTGGAATATTATTATTGGTTTTGTCTGCCGGGGCACTTTTATTGATATTTAAGATATCCGGCCAGATGAATGACAGGCTTAACCAGATGAACCAGGCCCTGCAGGAGTCCAATAAAATAATTTCCCAGAATCTAGGCAGTACTGTAAGTGCCTTCGGCAATGTTAAGGAGCAGCTGGGAAAGCTTGAGGTTACTAATAGGCAGATAGTTGATATAAGCCGGAATATTTCAAGCCTGCAGGAACTTTTGCGGGCCCCCAAATTTAGGGGGGCGATGGGAGAAACCCTGCTGGAGAATTTATTATCCCAGGTTTTACCCAAGCAGCATTATATGGCCCAGTATCGTTTTAAAACCGGCGATACGGTGGATGCGGTTATTAAGCTCGGAGAGCGTCTAGTAACCGTGGATGCAAAATTCAGCTTAGAAAATTTCCAGAAGATGCTGGATACGGATGAGGAGCAATCTAAGGCGTTATTCAGGAAAAAATTTATTCAAGATGTAAAGAACCGTATTGATGAGGTATCTTCAAAATATATACTTCCTGCCGAGAATACCTATGATTTTGCGCTTATGTATATTCCCGCCGAGAATGTTTACTATGAGGTTATTGTCAAGGAGGATGTGTTTTCTTATGCCTTAAGCAAAAAGGTTATCCCTGTTTCCCCCAATACCTTCTATGCCTATCTGCAGGTAATCTGCCTGGGGTTAAAAGGGCTGGAGGTCGAAGAGAATGCTAAGGCTATCCTAAAATCCTTAAGCGCGCTGGGGATAGAGGTGGATAAGTTTAAGGAGGAGTTTGACATTTTGGGGGGGCATTTGAATAATGCTAATGCTAAGTACCTTGATAGCTCAAAGCGCTTGGTTAGACTGACGGATAAATTTGTTAATATACAGGAGCATGGGCAGATTGAAGGCGGCAAATAACCAATGGTTATCAATGTACGGGTAGTCCCAAGGGCCAGCAGGAATTTGGTCAAGCGGGAGTCAGAGAAAAGCTTTAAGGTTTATCTTACCAAGCCGGCGATAGAAGGGCAGGCTAATGCAGAGCTCGTAAAAAGGCTGGCCGAGTATTTGGGGGTTAAAAAGTACCTGGTTAATATCATCAAGGGTGAAAAAGCGAGGTGTAAGCTTGTCCGGATTTCCGAATGAACCCAATCTCATCATTGCCTTTAGCGGACGCAAGCACGGGAATATGTCATTGTATTACGGAGAGACATCCGAGGCTTTAAACAACCGCAGGATTTTTTTAAGCAGCTTAGGCATTGATTACCGGGATTTAGTTTGCGCCCGGCAGATACACGGCGATAGCATAAGGTATGTAACTGAGGAAGACAGGGGAAGCGGAGCCAGCGCATATGGAGGGTCTATAGCGGATACCGACGGGTTTATTACAGACAAAAAGAATATACCAATATCCGTATTTACCGCTGACTGCCTTTCGGTTTTTATTTACGATCCCCTCACTCCTTCCATAGGGCTGGTGCATTGCGGTTGGCGTAGCTCAAAGGCAAGGATCATTTCAAAGGCCATAGGGTTAATGCAGGAGAAGTTTAATGCCCGGCCGGATAATTTGTATGCAGGCTTTGGCTCCAGCATAAGAGGGTGCTGCTATGAGGTCTCCAAAGATTTTAAGGAATATTTTTCTGACGGCCTAAGCGAAGAAGGCACACGCCTTTATCTGGATCTATCAGAGGTTAATACTAAAGAGCTTCTTGTGGCGGGGGTTAAAAAAGAACATATCTTTCCTCCCCAGGCCTGCACCTTCTGTCATAACGACGAATTCTTTTCTTTTCGTAAGGAGGGACCCGCTTGCGGAAGGATGATCTCGGTGATGATGCTTAAATGAGCCTTTCGCAAAGGTATAAATTAGAGTTTACGCTGCATGTTTATAATATTTCCCTGCAGGCGGTTAAGAATGCCCTGGCTGAATTCGGGGATAAATTTAATATTCAGGAATCTTCGGGCAGTCAGGAGAAGGGGAGTAATTTTATTGTTAATATGAGCACTGAGGAGCCTGCGCTTGTTTTTGATATATGTTCTCAATTCGGCAGGATCAGGACGGTTAAAATAGATGAGGAGGGGGTTTAGAAAAATGTACAGCCTGGTATTGGTAACTGCCCCGGATAAAAAAGATGCCCGTAAGATCGCAAATGCTTTAATTAAGAATAAGCTTGCCGCCTGCGTTAATATTGTGGGTAAGGTGGAGTCTTTATTCTGGTGGCAGGGTAAGGTTGATAAGGCTAACGAGGTCCTTTTAATTATAAAGTCTAAGAAGTCGTTAGTGCCTATGCTTGTAAAGCTGGTAAAATCGATGCATAGCTATAAGGTTCCCGAAATAATCAGTTTATCTATAACTTCAGGTTTTAAGCCGTATTTAAATTGGATAGATGAATCTCTCAGGTAATCCTTTAGATTATGTTTTGGCTTTCTTAGGCGGGGTAACGGTTAGTTTTACTCCCTGCGTTTATCCTTTAGTCCCGGTAATTTTAGCTTATATCGGAGTTGAGGGTAAGCCGAGGTTCAAAGGGTTTATTCTAAGCCTGGTCTATGTAAGCGGTATAGCCTTAACTTATTCAATTTTAGGAGTGGTTGCATCTTTAACCGGCAGGTTCTTCGGTAGTATAAGCAGTCATCCCGTAACCAATATTGCCGTAGGGCTGGTTATAGTTATCTTTGGTTTTTCCATGCTTGGATTATTTTTTACTCCCGGTAATATAAATCCGGGGCTGAAGCCTCCGTTTTTTAAAGGCAGAAAATACCTATCTATTTTCTTTTTAGGCATAAGCTCGGGTTTTATTATCTCTCCCTGCCTTACCCCGGTTTTGGCTTCGATACTTTCCTATCTTGCTACCAGTAAGAATATATTCTACGGGGCAAGCCTTCTGGCTGTTTTTGCTTATGGTATGGGATTAATACTTATTTTATCAGGGATATTCGCAGGCTTACTGAGTAACGTATTAAAGCCCGGTAAGTGGATGGTATACTTTCAAAAGGCGGCCGGGTTAATATTGGTCTCTATGGGTATCTATTTTATCTATAAAGGAGTAATAAGGCTAGAATAAATGAGTAAGGGGAAGGGTTATTTATTAATATTATTAATTTTCTTAATGGCCTGTGGATGCCGCCCGGGCAATGATTTTGCTATTGCCCAGGGCCGTGATTTAGCCCCGGAATTTAACCTGAATGATCTTGGGGGTAATCCAGTATCCTTGAGCGATTATAGAGGAGTTAAGCCGGTTATTCTGATATTTTGGACTACCTGGTGCCCTTATTGCAGGACTGCGTTAAAGTCATTAAAAGATAGTTACCAGTTATATAGAGAGAGAGGCATTGAGATATTGGCAATAAATACCGGAGAATCCGCACAAAAGGTAAATAGTTTCGTAGCAGGCCTTGGCCTGGGGTTTAAGAACCTTCTTGACCGTGATGCTCAGGTTGCCTACGACTATAA
>JAQTTQ010000001.1:80945-115255 GCA_028710685.1 Candidatus Omnitrophota bacterium
GAGGCATTGAGATATTGGCAATAAATACCGGAGAATCCGCACAAAAGGTAAATAGTTTCGTAGCAGGCCTTGGCCTGGGGTTTAAGAACCTTCTTGACCGTGATGCTCAGGTTGCCTACGACTATAACGTTTTAGGCGTACCTACCTATTTTCTCATAAGTAAGGAAGGTAAAATAATATTTAAGGGCAACACTTTACCGCAGGCCAGATTAAATGAATTATTTTCTGAGACAGGGATTAGTTCATGAATGACCGGATAAAGGGATTAATCAATAATTTAGCCAAGAGGAATATAGGCGCGTTTTATTGTGCTAATGCCCAGGAGGCAAAAGATAAGGTTTCGGAATTTATTCCTTTAGGTGCTAGTGTTGGGATATCCGGATCAAAAACCCTTCAGGATCTGAATCTCGTTGAAATACTTAAGGGCCGGGGGGTCAAGGTTTTTGATCAGTACGGCCTAGGGGTAGATAAAGAAGAGGGTATGAGGTTGAGGCAGCTTGGGATAGGCGCCGATTATTATTTAACTAGCGCTAACGCCGTATCTTGGGCTGGGGAGCTTGTTTTCTTGAGTGCCTTTGGTCATAGGAGCGCAGGTATAGCTAATGCCAAGAATTTAATTATAGTATGTGGAATAAATAAGATTACTGATGACCTTAATGCAGCGTTAATTCGGGCCAGGGAATATGTTGCTCCTTTAAATTGTAAGCGGCTTAACTGGAATTCAGTTTGTCTTGATAAAGGTATCTGCCAAGAGGATGTATGTTTTCCACCTCAGTATAAAAGGATGTGCTGCCAGATTTTAATTATAGAAGCAGAAATTAATCCCGGCAGGGTTAAGTTTATCCTCTGCCAAGAAAATTTAGGTATTTGATCATGAGTAATCTAAAGGGTTTAGCTACCGGTATAGGAAGCCTGCCTCATCAGGACGCAGACCTTGCGCTGGACTTGATATTTAAGAACCTTCCCGTTATTCCTTTCTGGCCTCAACTGCCTCAGCGTGATTTGCGCGAGGGGATGGTGGCTCAATTTAGCGAAAATATGCCTTGTCTAAAATTCAGCGATGCAGGTGTTTATTTTGACCCCCAGGGTGAGGAGGATGAGCTGGAGAAATTTTATGAAAAGGCTATTGCCAACGATTACGACTATTTTAAGATAAGCCGGGAATATGCCCCCGGCCTTTACAGGTTTCACGAAAGGCTTAAAGGGGAGGCGCTTTCTAGAGTTGAATTGATTAAACTCCAGGTTACCGGTCCGTTTACCTTTGCCGCAGCAGTTAATGATGAAAATGGGGTAGCCCTTATGCATGATAAGGTATTTATGCAGGCGGTAATAAAGTTCTTAAATATGAAGGCGCTCTGGCAGCTTGATATGTTCAAGGGGTTCGGCAAGAAAATGGCCATGTTTATTGATGAGCCATATCTTGGGTGTTTTGGCTCCGCCTATACCCCTTTAGATAAGAAGGGCGCGGTAAGCTCCCTGGCCGAATTCACCGACGGGCTTAAGTCTGAGTCGGTTATGTTGGGGGTGCATTGTTGCGGGAATACGGACTGGTCTATATTTACCGATTCCCAAGATATTGATATCATAAGTTTCGATGCTTTTAATTATCTGGATAAGTTTGTGCTTTATGCCGATGAGATTAAGTCATTTTTAAGCCGGGGAGGGGTTATCTGCTGGGGTATTGTTCCGACTCAAGAGTTTACCGGGCAGGAAGATGTAGCGCTTTTAATCCGCAGAATCCGCCAGGGTATAGATACCCTGGAGAAGAAGGGGGTAGACGGGCAATTGCTCAAGGATAGGCTTCTTATCTCTCCTGCCTGCGGGCTGGGGACCTTCGCGCCGCAGAAAGCTGAAAGGATATTCAGTCTTCTTAATGAAACCTCTGATTTTATCAGGGAAAACTTCTAAAAATAAATTATTTGACAAACTACAAGAAAGGTTATATCATACTTAAACATTTTTACTTTTAAGGGAAGATAAAAGAAATGAAAGAAATACGCATTCATGCCCGTGCAGGCCAGGGGGCAATAACTACGGCTTCTTTGTTAGGATATGCCTATTTTTTAAAGGGCATGTATCCTTATGCCTTCCCCAGTTTTGGCGCTGCCCGTATGGGCGCGCCTATGAATGCCTTTGTGCGCGTTGACTCTAAGCCTGTCCGTTTAAGAAGCCAGATTTACGAGCCTAATTATTTATTAATAGTAGACCATACTATTATGCGAGGTTTTAATTGTTTCTCGGGATTGCAGGAAGACGGAGTTGCCATTATTAACGCTAAGGAAGGCGCAATTGAGGTCCCGAAGATTAAGGCTAAGCAGAAAGCCTATCTTGTGCCTGCTAATGAAATTGCCTTAAAGCATATAGGAAGGCCCTTAGGTAATACTGCTATGTTGGGCGCCTTTTGTGCGGCTACAAAAGAATTGAACCTGGAAGATTTGAATGCCGCTATTAAGCATAGGTTTGATTTGAAATTACAGGAAGTAAACATTAAAGCGGCAAAGGAAGGATTTGATTATGTTCGGTCCATTAGTATGTAAGCCCGGATCAAGCAGGAATAATAAGACCGGCCCGTGGCGTACTGAATTGCGGCCCAAGTTCCTTAAGAAAGAATGTATCGCCTGTAATATGTGTTTGGTTGTCTGCCCCGAGGCTTGTATATCCGGGCAAGGCAAGAATAATTATGATTTTGATCCTGATTTCTGCAAGGGTTGCGGTAATTGTGCCGCGGTCTGCCCTAAAAAAGATATCGAAATGGTCAAGGAAGATAGCGCATGAAAGAGTTATTAGAGGGTTCATTAGCTGTAGCTGAAATAGTCAGGCTTTGCAAGCCGGGGGTAATTTCCGCGTATCCTATTACTCCTCAGACCCATATAGTCGAAGAATTGGCTCAGATAGTGGCAAACGGAAAGCTTAATGCCCAATTCGTTAACGTAGAGAGCGAGCATTCAGCAGCCTCGACTGTATTGGGTTCGGTTGCCTGCGGTGTCCGCAGTTATACTGCCACAAGTTCCCAGGGGCTTTTTTTGATGGCAGAGGTGCTTTATAATATTGCGGGTATGCGCCTTCCGGTAATTATGACCACTGCTGCGCGCGCAATATCCGCTCCGATTAATATCTGGAATGACCATCAGGATGTCGTATCTTTGCGTGATTCGGGATGGATTCAATTCCATGCCGAGGATATTCAGGAGGCGGTAGACCTGCATCTTATCGCTTATAGATTAGGGGAAGATAAATCTATTATGCTCCCGGTTATGGTGTGCATTGACGGTTTTATCCTCACGCACGGATTAGAGACCGTAAATATGCCTTCCCAGGAAGAGGTAGATAAATTTCTTCCTTCCTACAAAGCCCCTTATAAATTAGATGTAACAAATCCCTTGACCTTAGGGCCCTTAGTTGACCCGGAGTTTTATACAGAGGCGCGTTTTGCCCTTAACGAAACCCATAAAGAAGCCTTGGCGCTTATACCTAAGATTACCGTTGAGTTTTCTAAAGTCTTCGGACGTAATTATAATGGTTTAATAGAAGGCTATCAGATGAAAGATGCAGAACGTGTGATTGTAGCTATGGGCTCAGTCTGCGGGACAGTTAAGGACGTAGTAGATGAGTTGAGAAAGAAGGGTAAGAAGGTAGGGCTGCTTAAAATAACATCCTTAAGGCCTTTTCCGGCGAGCTATATATACGAAGCCTTGAAGAATATACCTAAGGTTGCCGTGATTGACCGGGCGCTTTCCCTGGGTTCTTTTGCCCCGCTTGCCGCTGAAATTAAAGCGGTTTTCTTTGGCAGGCCTAAGATGCCTAAGACTATAAGTAGTTTTGTAGTAGGTTTAGGCGGGCGCGATATTACAAGGGAATCAATTAAAGAGATCTTCCGGCTTCTAACCGGTAAAGAGAAGCAGGGGGAGTTCATTGATTTAAAGCCTGAACTTTTGAAGGAGAGTTATGAGTAAAACCTTATTTAATTCCGGGCATACTGCTTGCGCGGGCTGCGGGCAATCTATGGCAGCGCGCTTGGTTATCGATGCCGCAGGATCGAATACTATAGTAGCTAATAACACCGGTTGCCTTGAGGTTTTTTCTACAAAATACCCCGAGACAAGCTGGGGGGTGCCTTTTATTCATTCTCTTTTCGAGAATGCTGCCGCGGTTGCATCAGGCATTGAATCTGCGGTTAAGTATTTAGGTAAGGGGGATGAGATTAATATTATTGCCCAGGCAGGGGATGGCGGGACTGCGGATATAGGCCTTCAGGCTTTATCCGGCATGCTGGAACGCGGCCACAATATCCTATATGTTTGCTATGATAATGAGGCTTATATGAATACCGGTGTACAGCGTAGCGGCCTGACTCCATTTGATACTAATACTACTACTAGCCCTGTGGGGAGTGCCTCTTCCGGGAATTTGAGGCCTAAGAAACCTATGCCTGAGATTGCCAATGCCCACGGGATCCCTTATGTGGCTACTGCCTCGGCAGGATTACCTCTGGATTTGCAGAGGAAGGTTAAGAAGGCTATCTCTATAAAAGGGCCAAAATATATTCAGGTGCATGTTCCCTGTCCTTTGGGCTGGAGGCATGAAACCAATCTTACTATTAATGTGGCAAAGCTTGCGGTTGATACCGGGCTTTATCCCTTGATTGAATATGAAAACGGTATAATCTCTGCCCGTCGCCAGATTACTCCTAAACCTGTTGAGGAGTACTTAAAGGTCCAGGGCAGGTTTAAGCATCTGCTTAAAAATCCCGAAGAGATTAAGAAAATTCAGGATATAGCAGATAATAATATCAAGAAGTACGGGTTGAAATTAGAAGCTTCTTAATGCCAAGGAGGTAAATATGGGTAAGCAGGCAAGGGCAATAACAGAGATGAGCTTAAAAGAGCTGGTCAAGGATTTAAATAAGGCCTATGCGGATGAATGGTTAGCTTATTACCTTTATTGGTATATGGCCCAGACAGTTTCCGGCAGGAATTACCATGGGGTAAAGAGCGCTTTGGAAAAGCTAGCAAAGGATGAGCTGGAGCATGCAGGCGAATTGGCGGATTTAATTACCAAATTGGGAGATGTCCCCATAGCTAACCCTATGGATTTGGAGAAAAATGCTAATGCCCCCTACCTGCTTCCTCCGAAGAACACCGCGGATATCAACCGTATCATTCGTATTGTTTCCGAGGCAGAAGCAGAGGCAATAGAGGTTTATAATAAGTTGGCTAAAAAGACCTTCGGTAAAGAGCATGTTATTTACCAGGTAATTACCCATATTCTGTCGGAAGAAATTGATCACGAAGAGATGTTTGAGAATCTTTTAGAAAGATAGGAGAGAACATGAGTAAAGTAAGCGTTGATGCTTCAACTTGCGTAGGTTGCGGTTTATGCGAGCAGGCATGCCCTGAAGTATTTGAGATTCAGGGGGACGGAATTGCCCATGTAAAAACTCAGATCTGTACAAGTTGCAATCTGCAGGAAGTTGCGGATTCCTGCCCGGTTAACTCAATAAAAATAAGCTAAGCCTTATATTAAGGCAGAGCCTTTTTATTACCGGCTTATTTTCTTATCTAACTCAATCAAGAATTCGTTAAATTTATCCTGCTTTTTTTGGTTAAGCAGTGATTCCCTGATAAGAGCCTTCTTTTCATTGTATTCTTTTTCATCGATCCCGGCAGAATCCTTTACCTTAATTATATAAAAACCCAACGGAAGGCGTATAATTGAGCTAGTTTCATCTGACTTTAAACCTCTTGCGGTATTCCAGAATAAATCTGAAGCGCCGATCCCCTCGATTTTATCTCCAAATTTAAAGAATTCGGTTGTTCTTACTCTTAACCCGCATTTTTTTGCTGCCTGCCTGAATTCCTGTGATTTTAGTTCCCGGGTGAATTGGTTGATTTTTTCTTCCGCCCTCCTTAAGGCTTCAGCATTAATAAAATCTTCTTTGACCTTGTCTTTGGGCAGCTTGGGGTTCTTGGCAGAATAATCCTTGAGCGCTTTTTCTTTAGGCCTGATTTTCTTTGCGAAGTCAGCCGGAAGGCTGGAAACATAATAAACGCTAAATTTTTGATTTTCCCGCTCATAGCCTTCCCTTATCTTTTGCTCATCAATATTAACATTTTCGGTTATTTTCCGGTATAGTTTTAAAATTGCAATATTCTGGCGGGTTTCTTCTTCAAAAGCGCGCGGCTGGGTGCGAAAGGTGTACCTTAGAAGATCATTGTAAAGCCGGTTATCAAACATGCCATTACGCAGAAAGAAAGGGAATTCTTCAATTCTTTCCACTACTTCCCTATCAGAGACCTCAATTTTCATTTTCTTGGCTTCTTGGGTTAAGGCTAATCTTTGCCAGGCCTGGGATTCTAGGTCGGTATCATTGATGACTTGCCTGAAATTTTCCCCATACTGCATGAGCAGCGTGTTTTTAACGGCCGAAAATGATTCAATAAGCTCCTGGTTGGTTATCTTTTTGCCCGATATTTCTCCGGCGTATTTCTTCTCACTTTTGCCGCCGATTGCCCCGCCCAGCCCCCAGAAAATAAAAGCAGGCATTATGATCAGGCCCAGCCCGATCCATATCTTTTTGGCAATTTTCTTATCGCGTAATATCTTAAGCATGCTAAGGCCTCCTTGGTTCCACCAGCGATTATATTATTTAGGCATCATTATAAGCCAATATTTTGTTATTTCAACTATAAAATAAACCGGATAAACTTTCTCTTTACAAAATAATACTGTCTAGCTATAATAATTATCCGTGTTAGAAAGACCGTTAAAATTAAGAAAGGGCTGGATTATTAATCCGGCGACAAGGGTTAAGAAGAGCAAAAAGGTTTATTCCCGCCAAAAAGCTAAATTGGGATTAAAGAGGGCATTAAATGGAAAAGAATAGGGTATTAAAACTGGGTTTGCCTAAGGGCAGTTTGCAGGAGGCGACTTTCAGGATGTTCAAGAAGGCGGGATTTAATATTTCTTTGCCTTCGCAGCGCTCGTATTTTCCTTCTATAAACGACATTGAGATCAAGCCTGTTTTATTACGGGCCCAAGAGATGGCCCGTTACGTGCAGGATGGCGCGCTTGACTGCGGGATTACCGGAGAAGACTGGATCCTGGAGAATAAGGCGGATATCGTAAGGATCACGGATTTAAGTTATGCAAAACAGAGCCTGAATAAAGTGCGCTGGGTATTGGCGGTGCCTTTTGACAGCGGTATTAAATCTATCCGGCAGCTGCAGGGCAAGCGTATCGCCACCGAGCTGGTCAACGTAACAAAAGAATACTTTAGAAAGAATAAGGTAAAGGTTGATGTGGAGTTTAGCTGGGGGGCAACGGAAGTCAAGGTGAGCTCCGGATTAGTAGATGCTATTGTTGAGCTGACGGAAACCGGCAGTTCATTAAGGGCGAATAAGCTGGTTGAAATTGCAACGCTCTGCGAATCAACCTCTCAGTTTATCGCCAATAAGTCCTCTTATAAAAACAGCTGGAAAAGGTCAAAAATGGAAGAGGTAGCCCTTCTTTTAAAAGGGGCGATTGCCGCAGAAGAGAAGGTAGGCCTTAAGATGAATGTCAGGAAGGAAAATTTAAAAAAGGTTATTTCCAGCCTTCCGGCGCTAAAGAAGCCTACTATCTCCGGGCTTTCTCAGGATGGTTGGTTTGCCATAGAGACTATTATTGACGAGAAGGTTGTCCGTTCTATAATCCCCGGGCTGAAAAAGGCAGGTGCCGAAGGGATTATTGAGTATCCTTTAAACAAGGTTATTTATTAAGGAATTTTTAGCGGTTGGTTAACGGAGGTAAAAGATGCCTTGCGGTAAGAAAAGAAAGAAGCAGAAGATTAAGACGCATAAAAGAAAGAAAATGCGCCGTAAGCTTCGCCATCTGAAGAAGAGAGCCTGGGGTTAAAAGATAGTGGCTAAGAGGTTTTTTTGGTTTATCCCGGCCTTGTTTTTTATCGTGCTAGGTTTAGGAAATACCTCCCTGGCCTCGAATAGAAAAGGTTCCTTACCCTTAAGCCATTATATCATGGCCCTTTATTACGACGATACGGGCCAATGGGACTTGGCTATTAAGGAGTATGAAAAGGCCTTAAGGCTAGATTGGGACAATTACCTAACGCATTTTAATTTAGCGTTAACTTGGGTAAGAAAAAACGATATTGAAAGGGCAAAAGATTCGTTAAGCCAAGCGCTTAAGATTAATCCCGAGGCTTCAGAGCCGCATGCTTTATTAGCTATATTGAATTTGGCAGAAGGTAAGTCTGATCTTGCGGCTAAAGAATATGAGTTAGCGCTTAAAAGTGCCGTAAGGCTTAATCCTAAAGATGTAGAGATGTACAAAGTCTTAGCGGGTTTGTATATCCGGCAGGGGAATATACAAGAAGCGAAGGATACCTACCGCATAATATCGGAACTGACGCCTAATGACCCCGAGGTACATTTTTATCTGGGAGTAGTTTACGCCGAACTAAAGGAGAGTGTTTCTTTAGAGGAATCGTTTAAAAAGGCGATATCCTTAAAGCCTGATTATGCTCAGGCGCTGAACTTTTTAGGGTATACTTACGTAGAGGATAACAGAAACCTTAAGGAGGCAGAGGGTTTAATCAGAAGGGCTCTTGCGGTTGACCCGGATAACGGCGCTTATTTAGACAGCCTGGGCTGGCTCTTTTACAAGAAGGGCAGGATTAAGGAAGCAAGAGATACTTTAATCAGGGCGGCATCTTTAATGCCTGATGCGGTTATATTCGATCATTTGGGGGATGTATACTTTAAGATGAAGGATGCAGAAAACGCCAGGATTAACTGGCAGGAATCTTTAAGGCTTAACCCTGACCAGGAAAAGGTTGAGGAAAAGCTGAAGGGCCTTAAGAAATGAAATATACTAAGGATAATCTCAGGGATTTAGAGGCCAAGGCAAAGAATATAAGGCGGCTAATTATACGGATGATTGCTAAGGCAGGCTCAGGCCATCCGGGCGGAAGCCTTTCTTCAACGGATTTAATCACTGCTTTATTCTTTTCTGTGTTAAGACATGATCCCAAAAATCCAAAATGGCCTGAACGGGATAGGTTTCATATGTCAAAGGGGCATTGCTGTCCTTTGTGGTATGCGCTTTTATCAGCCACGGGCTACTTTCCAGAAGATAAGCTTTTTACCTTAAGGCAGCTGGGTTCTTTGCTGCAGGGGCACCCTGACCGTCGTACGCCCGGTATAGAGTCAGCCTCCGGATCACTGGGGCAGGGGTTATCGGTTGCCTTGGGTATTAGTTTAGCTGCCAGAATCGATAAGAAGGGATATAGGGTTTACGTGCTTATGGGTGATGGTGAGATACAGGAGGGGAATATCTGGGAAGCAGCTATGGCGGGTGCGCATTATAAATGCGATAATCTTTGCGCAATATTGGATTACAACGGTTTTCAGATTGACGGTAAAACATGTAATGTTATGAGCCTGGAGCCGATAGTGGATAAATGGCGTTCTTTCGGATGGCATACTATAGAGATAAACGGGCATAATATGGAAGAGATATTGTCAGCCTATGAAGAAGCCGGGTCAGTCAAGGGCAAGCCGTCTATAATCATTGCGCATACAATTAAGGGCAAGGGCGTTTCTTTCATGGAAAATGTCTGCGATTTTCACGGGCGTGCCCCTACCCAGGAAGAATCTCAGCAGGCCTTAAAGGAACTGGCTTAATATGGCAGAACAATTATTTCAGAGGGATGTTTACGGGCAGACCCTGGTTGAGTTGGGCAGGGATAACAAGGATATTGTAGTCTTAGATGCGGATTTATCCAGCTCTACCCGCACTAACCTATTCGCTAAGGAATTTCCCGGCAGGTTTTTTAATTTCGGCGTTGCCGAGCAGAATATGATGGCAACTGCCGCCGGGCTTGCCTCCTGCGGCAAGACTGTTTTTCTTTCTACCTTTGCCATATTCGCCTCCGGGCGGGCATGGGATCAGGTACGTAATTCCATTTGTTATAATAATTTTAATGTGAAGATCGTAGCTACTCACGCCGGAATAAGCGTAGGCCCGGACGGGGCAAGCCACCAGGCCCTGGAAGATCTTGCGCTTATGCGGGTTATTCCGAATATGAATATTATTGTTCCTTGCGACGGGCCGCAGACCGCAAATGCTATAAGGGTTGCCGCCAATACTAAGGGTCCTTTCTACATCAGGCTTGGCAGGCCCAAGGTTCCTACATTAACAAGTAAAAATGTATTTGAATTTGGCAAGGCCCAGGTTTTAACCGAGGGCAATGATTTAACAATTATTGCTTGCGGTATAATGGTTAATCAAGCCATGCTGGCAGTAGAAAATCTCGCTAAAAAGGGAATCAAGGTTCGTCTGATAAACCTGCACACCTTAAGGCCTATAGATGCTGAAACGATTATCAATGCTGCTTCTCAAACCCGCGGCATCATAGTCTGTGAAGAGCATACAATAATCGGAGGGCTTGCCTCAAGCATTGATGAGGTGGTCTCCGAGAATCACCCTACCAAGGTCATACGTATGGGGATAAAGAACAGATTCGGCCAATCAGGGGATCCTTCAGAGCTTCTAAAAGAGTATAATCTTACAAGTCTAGATATAGAGAATTCCGCTCAAGAACTGCTTCGCTAAACCAGAAAAATTGAACCTTAAATCCTTCGCCAAAGTAAATCTTTACCTTCAGGTTATCCGTAAGCGCTTGGATAACTACCACAGCTTAAGGACGGTCTTTGAGAGAATCAGCCTCTTTGACTCAATAACCTTAAGAAACCGCAGAGACAATGAAATTAAGGTTAGTTCTGACGATAGGAGTCTTCCCGCGGATGAGGGCAATCTTTGTTTTAAGGCAGCTAAGGTATTGAGGGATGAATTTTGTCCTTTAAGAGGCCTGGATATAAAAATAATAAAACGCATTCCTATAGGTGCCGGCTTAGGCGGAGGCTCTTCTAATGCCGCTGTTGTTTTATTGGGCTTAAATAAACTGTGGGGGCTGAAGCTTTCTAAGGAGAGGTTAGCAAAATTTGCCGTTAAAATAGGAAGCGATGTTCCTTTTTTTATATATGAGAAGCCTTTTGCTTATGGTTTCGGCAGGGGAGAGAAAATAGAGCCGTTAAAGGGCCTTCATAAGGCCAGGCTTTGGCATTTGCTCGTTGTGCCTAAAATACATGTTTCCACACCTTTAATATACGATAAATGGGATAGTTTTACGGGGTTGACAAAGCCACCCTGCAATGTTAAAATGTTAACTTCAGTATTGGCTAAAAATGAGGCGCTTCCTGCTTTTGATTTATTCTTTAATAGCCTGGAGCAGGTAACAATAAAATTATATCCGCAGGTAAAACGCGCTGAGGATTTGCTTTTAAGTTTAGGATTAAGCCATGTGCTTATGTCCGGGAGCGGCCCGGCAGTTTTCGGAATTGTTCCTTCACGCAAAAAGGCCTTTAAGCTGGCTAAGATTTTAAGGAAGAAATATAAGTCTTGGCGTATTTTTGCGGTGAGTACGGTTTAATTAGCAGGGCCTGTTTTTTGATAAGGGGGTAACTTATGGAGATTACCGAGGTTAGGATTGCCCTTAAAGATTCGCCCGATAAAAAACTTAAAGCTTACGCAACAGTGACTTTTGACAATTCGTTTGTGGTGAGGAATATAAAGGTTATTGAAGGAACCAGCGGCCTTTTTATCGCTATGCCTTCAAGAAGGGTAAAGCAGCCTTGCCCTAAGTGCGGTTTTAAGAATGAACTTCGCAGTAAGTATTGCAATCAGTGTGCAGGCTCTTTATCTGAAAGCTCAAAGGTTAACGCTATCGGAGAGGCAGGTTCCTCTCAGTCAGAGCATAAGGATATCGCTCATCCTATAACGCAATCGTTTAGGGAGTATCTGCAGAAAAGAGTGCTTGATGCGTACGAGCTGGAGAAAACAAAAGGCATGAGTATATGATTCTTAAGTTAAGAAAGTTACTAAAACAACATAAAACAACTTCGCTCATTGAGTTATCTAATAAATTAAAAGTTTCCTTGAATAAAATAAAGAATATTTCATCCGGACGAACACGGGTATCTTCGCTTTTTGTAAATAGATCTCAGCATAGGGTGTCGCCAAGGCATTCTAAAGAATTAGCCGAGCTTATCGGGATAGTCTTAGGGGATGGCAACATTTATAAATTTAATAGATGTCAAAGATTAACAATAAGTTGTAACGGTTCATATAAGAATTATGTTAAACATGTTAGTTATTTGGCAAGAAACATTTTTAAGAATTCACCCAGTGTTATAAAAAGGTCTAAAGCCAATTGTTGCGATGTAACTTTGTATATGCAGGATATTGATAAAGCGCTGGGGTTACCGGCGGGTAATAAAATAAACAACTCAGTTAGAATTCCAGAGTGGATTCTTAAAAAAAGAGAATATTCAAAAAAATGCCTTAAGGGGCTTTTTGAAACCGATGGTCATTATGGTTTGAGCAAAAAGAATTATGTTGAATATATCCAATTTTGTAATGAGTGTACATCTTTGAAGAAATCTGTTTTTGATGCGTTGGGTTTTTTAAAATATTCACCTCAGTTAGGAAAAAATTACGTAAGGTTGGCAAAGAAAATCGAAGTGCGTAAATTTATTGAAGAAATGGATTTTGTGAGACCATTTCCCTCCTTGGCGAATTAATAAAAGTAGTAATTGGGATGTCGTCCAATGGTAGGACACGAGAATTTGGGTCTCGCTATTGTGGTTCGAATCCACACGTCCCAACCAACTTGAGGGGCCCTTGTAAATAAACTATTTGCGAAGGTTTTCCTTCTAGGGTAGTATATAAATTACGAATGCTTTTTGGATTAGGATTGGTTGTGCATAGGGATAGCGAGAGTGGTCAAAGATACATAGAACCAATAAAAAATGGATAAAAAATTAGCAATTATAATTCTGGCGGCGGGCAAGGGGGTAAGGATGAAATCCTCCCTTCCTAAGGTGATGCATAAGGTCTGCGGCCGGCCTATGTTAGGCTATGTAGTGGATTTAGCTTTTTCTTTAAATCCTAAGCGTATAGTTGCCGTATTAGGCCACAAGCATGAGCTGGTCAGAAAAGAAGTTCCTGCCAGGGTCAGGGTTGCCATCCAAAAACGGCTTTCCGGGACTGCGGATGCGGTTAAGGTATCTTTGAAAGAGCTGAAAGGGCTTAGTGGCACGGTAGTGATTCTTTATGGCGACGTGCCCCTGCTTAAGAGAGAGACGGTTAAGGGTCTTATTAAACGCCATCTTGAAAATAATGCCGATGTAACTTTATTGACCGCGGATTTGAAAAAACCCAAGGGTTACGGAAGGGTCTTACGCGATAAATATTCGTCTGTTTGCGGGATAGTGGAAGAAAAGGAAGCAGATGATTTCGATAAGGATATCAAAGAGATTAATACCGGGATTATGTGTTTTAATAAGAAGAGCCTGGAATCGGCGTTGGGTAAGGTCAGGGCGGATAACAAGAAGAAAGAGTATTATCTTACCGATGTCATTAAGATACTTTATTCCAGGGGCGGGCTTATTGAAGGGATGAAGATTGAAGATGCAAACGAGGCCATGGGTATAAACTCTAGAGTAGAGTTAGCCAAGGCAAATCTACTGATGCAGTCAAAGATAAACGAAGATTTTATGCTTAAGGGTGTTTCTATAATCGACCCGGGATCTACCTTCATAAATTACGGGGCCAAGATAGGCCAGGATTCGGTTATTTATCCCTTTACAGTTATTGAAAGTGATGTTAAAATCGGAAAACGTTGTTCTATCGGTCCCTTCGCGCGCTTAAGGGAAGGGGCGCATATACTTGATGATGTAACTCTAGGTAATTTCCTGGAGATTACCCGCGCTAAAATCGGTAAAAATACCTTTGCTAAGCATTTTTGTTATATAGCAGATACCAGGGTGGGAAATTCCGTTAATATCGGCGCGGGTACGGTTACTGCCAATTTCGACGGTCTAAATAAGCATAATACGGTTATAAAAGATAAAGTTTTTATCGGTTCCGATACAATTATGGTTGCTCCGGTTAAAGTAGGCAAGGGGTCAAAAACCGGAGCAGGCGCAGTAGTGATAAGGGACATACCGGATGGTAAGACTGCAGTAGGGGTCCCGGCGAGGATTTTAAAAAAGAAGGGATAGCTATGGATAAATTGGCGATATTCAGCGGCAATGCACATCAGCGCTTGGCAGAGGATATCTGCAAAAGCCTTAAGACAAAGCTCTCCGATGCTTTAGTTACAAGGTTCAGTGAAGGGGAGGTAAGGGTTAAGATTAATGATAATGTCCGCGGTAAAGATGTATTTATAGTCCAGCCTACTTGCCCCCCGGCGAACGAAAACCTGATGGAGCTTTTGATTATGATGGATGCCTTAAGAAGGGCTTCTTCCGCGCGCATTACCGCAGTAGTGCCTTATTTTGGATATGCCCGCCAGGACAGGAAAGATCAGCCCCGTGTGCCTATAACCGCAAAATTGGTGGCTAATCTTTTGACTGTTGCCGGGGCTAACAGGGTATTAACTATGGACTTGCATGCAGGGCAGATCCAGGGTTTCTTCGATATACCGGTGGATCATCTTTTCTCTGTAGGGGTATTTACGGATTATTTTAAGGGCCTTGATATAAAGAATTCGGTGGCTGTCTCTCCTGATGTAGGCGGCATTAAAACCGCCCGTGCTTATGCCAAGAGGCTAGGTGTTCCTTTAGCCATTATCGATAAGAGGCGTGAATCTCCGGAGAAGACTGAGGCGATGCATATTTTAGGTACGGTTGAAGGCAAGAATGCGATTATGGTAGATGATCTGGTGGCTACCGGCAGCTCTCTCTTTGAAGGAGTAGAGGCGTTAAAGAAGGCAGGGGCTAAGAATATTTATGCTGCTATATCCCACGGAGTTTTATCGGGTGATGCTATTGAGCGTTTGGAAAATTGCAAAAACTTAAAAGAACTGGTTATTACGGATAGTATCCCTTTATCTCAGAGTAAAGAGCATCCGCGGATAAAGGTTCTTACTATAGCCAGCCTTTTGGCTGAGGCAATTAAGAGGATACATAATGAAGAATCAATAAGCTGTTTATTTGATTAACTAAGAAAACGGAGCTAAAGTTATGGATGAATTATTTTTGGACGCGCAGGTAAGGGAAGAGATAGGAAGAGGCAAGACTAAAGGTTTAAGGGGCCAGGGTTTTGTCCCGGCAGTGATTTATTCTGAAGGTAAGGATGCCTTGGCGCTTAAGTTGTCACACCGTCAATTGGTGCAGTTAGTCCATCAGCACAGGATAGAAGGTGTTGTAATTAATGTCCATATAAAGGACGATAAAAAGCAGAAATCCCGGCCTTGCATTATAAGGGAGATTCAGCATGATCCTGTCCACGGAAATATTGTGCATGTAGATTTTAATCAGATTTCCCTAACCAAGAAGATTAAGGTTAATGTCCCCATTGTGGCTAAGGGTGAGCCTGTTGGCGTTAAACTGGAGGGCGGTTCCTTAGAGCATGTGCTTTGGGAGATAGAGGTGGAGTGTTTGCCTACCAATATCCCGCAGGACATAGAGATAGATGTCTCTGCCCTTAAATTAGGAGATTCAATACACATCAAAGATATATCTCTACCCCCGGGAGCTGAAATATTGAACGACCCGGAGGCAATTATTCTTTCTGTTGCTGCCCCGATGAAGGAAGAAGTCTTAGCTGAGCCTTTAGAGGGAGAGGGTTCTCAGGAGCCTGAGGTTATCAAAGAGAAGAAAGAAGTTGCTGTTGAGGGCGGAGAATCAGAAGAAAAAGAGAATAAAGAGAAGAAGTGAAGCTTATTGTAGGATTAGGCAATCCGGGCTTACAGTATGCCGGCTCAAGACATAATATTGGTTTTGAGGTTGTCAAGCATCTCGCTAAAACTTGGAAGGTAGTGCTGAAGAAAGAAAAAGGTATCCGGGCGTTATCGGCCAAAGCAAATTTTGATTCTTTAGACGTAATCTTAGCCTTGCCGCTTACTTTCATGAATTTATCCGGCGAAGCGGTCAGGCTTTTGCTTAAAAAGTACAAGGCGCAAGCCTCTGATCTTTTGGTAGTTTATGACGATTTAGACCTGGAGTTCGGGAGGATTAAAATCCGTTCATCCGGGGTTTCCGCGGGGCATAGAGGCGTTGAGTCTATAATAGGAACCCTCAAGGGTAATGATTTTAACCGCATACGCGTAGGAATAGGCAGACCGGCGGATAAAGATGCCAGCGATTTTGTTCTTTCGCGTTTTAATCGCAGGGAAAAAGCCGATCTTCCGGGGATCATTGATAGGGCGTCCCGATGCTGTAAGGAATGGGCAGAAGAAGGCGTTGTTTGCGCCATGAACAGTTTTAACCGTAAGGATATATAAAAGGAGCGTAAGGCATGAATAAGTATGAAGCAATGTTTATAGTTAGGCCCGATTTATCTGAAGAGGAGAAAAATACCCTTTTTCAGCAGCTCAACGATGTTGTTACAAAGCACAGCGGAATTGTGAACCAGGGCGCTATATGGTCTGAGAAGAGAAAGCTTTATTTTCCGATCAAGAAATACATGGAAGGCATTTATTACCTTTTGAGTTTTTCTCTTAATCCGCTTGTAATAAAAGATATCAGGCATGCCTATAAGCTTAATGAAAGTATTTTGAGGGTTCTTATTTCAAAACTAGAATAAACAGACAGGAGATTTTATGGCAAGCTATAATAAAGTTTTATTGATGGGTAATTTAACCAAGGATCCGGAGCTTCGTTATACCCCTTCGGGGGCGGCAGTAGCGAATTTAAGGCTTGCGGTTAACCGCAGGTATAAGGATAAAAACCAAGAGTTGAAGGAAGAGGTTTGTTTTATAACCGCCGTAGTATGGAATAAGCAGGCGGAGACTTGCAATCAGTACCTGCATAAAGGAAGCAGTGTTTTTATCGAGGGAAGGCTGCAGTCTCGTTCCTGGGAGGATAATACGGGGGCTAAGCGTAATGTTATAGAGGTTAGGGCAGAGAGGGTGCAGTTTTTAGGCGCTCCCGGCCAGGGTAAAACACAGGCTGCGCCGGTAGAGGCAATAGAGGAAGTTTCCGGTGGGCCGTCAACAGAATCAACATGGTTAGGTGAAAGCGAGGTTGATACAAATGAAAGTTAAAGCAAAGGTAAAGGCATTCTCTAAAGGTAAATTAGGGGATAAAAAACGCTCTGCGCATATAATAGTCAGGAAGAAATTTTGCCGTTTATGCGTGGATAAAGTAAAATCACTGGATTATAAGGACGGCAAGAGGCTGGAGGCATTTATTACCGAGAGAGGCAAGATCGTCTCTCGCCGTTATTCGGGCAACTGCGCTAAGCACCAGAGGCTTATAGCTGAGGCAATAAGCAAATCCAGGTTCGTTTCTTTATTACCCTATACGCGTTAAAAGCGTTTAAGAGAGGATAAGATGAAAGTTATACTGACTAAAGACGTAGAAAAAATTGGCAAGGCCGGAGCCTTGATGAAAGTAAAAGACGGGTTTGCCCGTAATTTTCTTTTGCCCAAAGGCTTCGCCATAGAGGCAAGTGCCGGGAATTTAAAGAGGTTAAAGCAAGATCAGGAGAAGATGGCCTTGGTGCTTGAGAAGAAAAAGGGAGTAGCTGAAGAATTAAAATCGCGTTTAGATAATTTCTCGCTTAATATCCCTGTGCTTGTGCAGGAAGACGGCAGCCTTTACGGAAGCATCTCAGAGGTTGATATCTGCGCTGCCTTAGAGAGCGAAGGTATTGAGGTTGAGAAAACCTGTGTTATCATGGAAGGGCCTATTAAGGCCTTGGGTATTTATGAAGTAGTGCTTAAGCTTCATCCGGAAGTAAGCTCAAAATTAAAAATTTGGGTCGTTAAAAAATAAAATGCCCGGCAATCAGCAGATAGAAAAAATTACCCCTCAGAACCTTGATGCCGAAATGGCGGTATTGGGCTCTATGCTCCTCGATGAAGAGGCAATTGCTACGGCAGTTGAAAAGCTGGATAGGAATTTCTTTTACAAAGATTCCCACCAAAGGATATTCCAGGTTATTTCAGATTTATATAGCGCCAATAAGGCAGTAGACCTTATTACCCTGACTGATGCCTTAAAGAGGGAAGGTATAATTGATGCCGTAGGCGGGGCAAGTTATCTTACGGCCTTAGCCAATTCTGTCCCCAGTTCCGCCAACATCGGGCACTACGTCCATATCGTAAAAGAAAAGAGCATTTTAAGGACGCTAATTAATAATGCCACTAAAATTATTTCGCTTTGTTATGAGAGCGAAGGTAATATTGACGAAGTAGTTGATAATGCGGAAAGGTTCATTTTTGAGGTAAGGGAGAGAAAGGCCCAGGGCTCTTATCTGCATATCAAGGAGATTGTTTCAGATAGTATCGAAACCATTGATTCCTTATACCGTAAAAAAGCCCATGTTACCGGAATACCTACCGGGTATATAGATTTTGATATTAAGACAGCAGGGCTTCAGGAATCGGATTTAATCGTTGTTGCCGGAAGGCCTTCCATGGGCAAGAGCGCTTTTGCCTTAGGCATGATTGAGCATGCGGGAATTGTGGAGAAAATCCCTACTGCTGTTTTTAGCCTGGAGATGTCTAAGGAGCAGCTGGCCCAAAGGATGCTTTGTTCGCATGCACGGGTTGATGCCCAGAAGGTACGCACAGGTTACCTTGCTACATCTGATTGGCCTAAGCTTACTGCCGCCGCAGGTAAATTATCAGAGGCGCCGATATTCATAGACGATACGCCCGGTATCTCAGTTATGGAACTGCGGGCTAAGGCCCGCAGGCTCAAGGCACAGCAGGATATTAAATTTATTGTCTTAGATTATATGCAGCTTATGAGGGGGTCAAGTGGGGTAGAGAGCAGGCAGCAGGAGATATCGGAGATCTCCCGGTCCCTTAAGGCCCTGGCCAGGGAATTAAGGGTACCTATTGTAGCTATCAGCCAGTTATCCCGTGCGGTAGAGTCCAGGACTGACCATCGCCCTCAATTGTCTGACCTGAGGGAATCCGGAGCTATTGAGCAGGATGCGGATGTCGTCGTGCTTATACTTAGGGAAGAATATTATAACCCTACTTCAGATAACCAGGGTGTAGCTGAGGCAATTATTGCAAAGCAGAGAAATGGCCCGGTAGGCTCCTTAAGGCTGGCCTTTATCAAGGAGTATACCCGTTTTGAAAATATCGCCAGAATGGAATAAGTTATTGCGCCAAGGCGGCAATTCTTATATAATAATAAAAATGCGTAAAGTACTCTCCTTAATTTTATCCTTTCTTTTTGTCTTCTGGGCGGCCTCATTCTCTTTTGCGGAGAAAGAAGCAGAAATTTCCAAAGAAGGCAAGCTGGTCAGCGCAATAGAAATAACAGGAAATAAGGCCATATCTACTAATACTATTGCTTCCAAGATGAAGACCCGCATTGGAAGCCCCTATCAGGAAAATGTCATCAGCGATGACTTAAAGAGGCTTTATCTCCTAAATTTCTTTAGCGACATTAAAATAGACAGCCACTTATATAAAGAAGGGGTAAAGGTTATCATCGCGGTAGTTGAGAGGCCGATTATTGAAAAGATTACCTTTTCCGGAATAAACCGTATTACCATAAAGGATGAAAAGTTAAAGTCCCAGTTAAAATCCAGAGAAGGCCAGTATCTGGATTATCCAAGCCTTGCCGAAGACCTGCGCATTTTCCAGAAGATGTATGAAAAGATAGGTTACAGCGGGGCAAAGATTGATTATAAATTGGATATCGATGAAACTACCAATAAGGTTAAAATTAATTTTAATGTCGTAGAAGGGGGCAGGGTCCGTATTAAGGATATCGTTATTAAGGGGAACAACAATTTTAAGGACGAGCGCATATTAAAGCTTTTAAAGACTAAAAGGGCATGGTTTTTTAACGCCGGGGTCCTGAAGGATGACGTCCTTGCCGAGGATATTGAGCGCATAAAGGCTTTTTACCGCAGGGAGGGCTATATTGATATTGCGGTTGCCTTTGAGGTGGTACCTGATGAGAAAAAGCCTTTCTTGCTTTTTGTTAACATAGCTATAACGGAAGGAAATAAGTATTTAGTTGGTGATGTGGTCATAAGGGGGAATAAGGATATAACCGAGAAAGAGATCCTTATGCGCCTTAAGGAATGTGTCACCGGAAAGACCTTCAGCGAAGAGGCGATGCGCTATGATGTTTCTTATGTGCAGGGGCTTTATTTTGACCGCGGGTATATCTCCGCTTCTGTGCAAGAAGCGGTTTCTTTAAATCCCCAGACAAGCCGGGTTGACATAGTCTACAATATAATCGAAAATGACATTACCTATGTCGATAAGGTCAGGGTGAGGGGAAATATTAAGACTAAGGATATCGTAATACGCAGGGAGATGCGTTTGCATCCGGGCGATAGGTTTGACGGGGAAAAATTAAGGCGCAGCAAGGAGAGGCTTAATAACCTGGGTTATTTTGAAGAGATAAGCTATGATACCGAAGATACTGATACAGCCGATAAAAAGAATTTGATTGTTGATGTCAAGGAGTCCAAGACAGGCTCTTTCAGTTTCGGCGGGGGATATAGTACCGTAGATGATTTTGTAGGGTTTGTAGAGGTGGAACAGAAGAATTTTGATTGGAAGAATTGGCCTTATTTCACCGGGGCAGGGCAAAACCTTAAGCTGCGCGCTACAATCGGGACTATAAGCAGCGGTTTTGATTTAAGTTTCACCGAGCCGTGGCTTTTTGACTATCCGGTATCATTCGGGTTTGATGCCTACAGGCGTACCCATAAGAGGGATAGCGATGTGGGGTATGGCTATGATGAAGAGGTAACCGGAGGCGCGCTGCGTTTAGGCAAGGAGTTGTCCGAATATTTAAGAGGCGACCTGGTATACAGACTGGACTTAATAGATATAAGCAACATTTCTTCAGGAGCTACTTATTTAGATGAGGAGAAGGGGTCTAATGTTATAAGCAGTATTACCCCCAGTTTTACCTTTGACAGTAGGGATAATATTTTTGATACGCATAAGGGTAATTTTCTCTCTGGTTCTTTAGAGTTTGCCGGAGGGCCGCTAGGAGGGGATAAGAACTACTGGAAATTCTTTGGCCGGGCAAGCCATTATATTCCGCTACCGCGCAATTCTACCTTAGAGCTTCGCGGCAGGATCGGGTTGGCAGATCCTTATGGCGATTCAAGCAAGATACCAATATACGAAAGGTTTTTTTCCGGAGGAGCTTACACTATCAGGGGCTATGAAGAAAGAAAAATCGGCCCGTATGACCCCGTCACTAAAGATCCTCTCGGCGGTAATGCTATGTTTGTCGGAAATATCGAATATGTCTATCCTCTTTTCGGGTTTCTTAAGGTGGCTGCATTTTATGATGTAGGAAATGTCTGGGAGAAGATAGGCGACATTGGTTCTTCCCGCAATACGGTAAATAACACCGGAAAGCTTAAGTCAAGTTTTGGTCTGGGTTTTAGGATTAAGACGCCTATCGGTCCTATCATGCTTGATTACGGTATCCCTATGGATAAGGCGCCGGGAGAAGATAGTAAATCCAGCGGCAGGTTCCACTTCAGCGTAAGTAACAGTTTCTAAATTATATAAAAAGGAGGATTCAAAATGAAGAAGTTAGTTTTGGTTTTAGCAGCGGCATTATTGGGGATGTTTATGGTAACCGGTTCGGTGTATGCCCAGGATAAGCTTGCTTATGTTGATTTAAGCCGGGCCTTTAGTGAGTATAATAAAACAAAAGATTATGATAAGAAATTAACCGATAAAGAGAATAGCTATGTTAGCGAAAGGGACAAGAAGGTCGGAGAGTTTAATACATTAAGGGATAAATTTGCGCTTTTAAGCGATAAAGATAAAGAGGCCAAGAAAGGTGAACTTGAGTCAAAGGCAAAAGCGCTTAAGGATTTTGTGACCCAGAGAGAAGAAGATTTGCGTAAGGAGCAGGAAGAAAAGATGAAGGAGATCCTTCAGGATATACAGGATGCAGTTAAATCTTATTCCGAGAAATCCGGGATCACTTTTGTTTTTAATGACCGTGTCTTAGTTTATCAGACTAAGAGTATGGATATTACGGATAATATTATCGCGATATTAAACAAAAAGAGGTAGTCTTCGGAATATAATGCGTAAGACCTTAAAAGAAATTGCTCTGCTTATTAAGGGTGAGGTTGTAGGCGATGATAATATTGTCATAACCGGCGCAAACGGCATAAAAGAGTCAGAGGCCGGAGATATTACTTTTTTATCTAATCCTAAATATTATCCATTGCTTGATTCCACTGCTGCCTCCGCGGTTATAACCTCCAGGGATAAATTTGAAACCCGTAAGGCAGTTATCCGCACCGATAATCCTTCGCTTGCCTTTGCCAAGATAATTTCCCTGATTAAGGCTGATACCACTAGCTGCTTAAAGGGGATTCATCCCAGCGCAGTCTTAGGTAAAAATGTCAATCTGGGGAAAAATGCGGCATTAGGGGCGCATGTTGTTATTGAAGATGATGTCTCCATAGGAGACGATGTTTCAATATACCCTGGGGTTTTTATCGGTAGGGAGAGTAAGATCGGCGAGGGTTCTTTAATTTATCCCAATGTTACTATACGCGAGCGTACTATTATCGGCAAGAAAGTAATAATTCACAGCGGTACGGTTGTCGGTTCAGATGGTTTTGGTTTTGTTACTATAGATGACCTGCACCATAAGATCCCGCAGGTAGGTATTGTTGAGATATGCGATGATGTTGAGATCGGGGCAAACGTAACAATTGACCGTGCGCGTTTTGACAGGACAGTTATAGGTTCGGGTACCAAGATAGATAATCTTGTGCAGATAGCGCATAATGTAGTTATAGGGAAGAATTGCCTGATTGTTGCCCAGGTGGGTATATCCGGGAGCACTGTTATAGGCGATAATGTTGTTTTGGCCGGACAGGTAGGATTAGTAGGGCATATTAATATCGGAGATGGGGCGATAGTGACTGCTCAGTCGGGGGTAACTAAATCTATCCCGCCTAAAGGGATGGTTTCAGGTTCTCCGGCAAGGCCCTTTGCTATTAATCAGAAGGTACTCGCTTGCACTCAGAGCCTTCCTAAGTTTTTTGTTCTGATAAAAGAATTGAAGAAGAAGATCGAAGGCTTAGAGTCAAAACTCCCTTAAGAAAAGGACATGATGGATTTTCAGAGGACTATTGCTAAAGAAATCAGTTTTAGCGGTACAGGCCTGCATACCGGCAATAAAAGCAATGTTACCTTAAGGCCGGCGGATATCGATACCGGGATTGTTTTTGTGCGTTGCGACTTACCGGGCAGCCCTAGGGTTAAAGCCGCTATCAGCTCGCTCTCCACTGTTGGGAAAACCCCTCGCAGAACCACAATCGAATTCCAAGGCGCCCAGGTACAGACCATAGAGCATTTTATGGCTGCCCTCTCGGGCTCGGGTATAGATAACCTGGAGATTGAGTTGGATAATAATGAAATGCCCGGATTAGACGGCAGCAGCCTTAAATACCTTGATATCCTTAGTCAGGCCGGTATCAAAGAGCAGGATAAGGGCCGGAATTATTTCTCCCTAAAAGAGCAGATCCGTATAGAAGAGGGCGGGGCTTCTATTATGGCCTTGCCTTGCGATGATTTTAAGATATCTTATACCCTGGACTATAACCTTGTTGAGCATAGGACGGAGTTTATAGAATTAAACTTTTCCGCCCCTGAAGTATTTAAGCAGGAGATTGCTCCTGCCCGGACATTCTGCCTTGAGAGCGAGGCGAAAGAGCTTCAGCGGCAGGGTTTGGGGCTCGGGGCTAATTATGAAAATACGCTGGTATTGACCAGGGATGGTACCGTGATTAATAATACAGTCCGGTTTTGCGATGAGTTTGTGCGGCATAAGATTCTTGATTTGATGGGGGATTTAAATCTTTTAGGTTTTAGCCTCAAGGCTCATATTATAGCTTTGAAGAGCGGGCATTCGCTAAATCTTAAATTGGTAAATGCGATCATTAAGCAGAGGGAGAAATATTCTATGAAAAAAGAAGGTGGTATTCTAGAGGTGGCTGACATTATGAAAATCCTTCCGCATCGCGAGCCTTTTCTTTTTGTGGATAGGATTATAAAGCTTGAATACGGCAAGCACGCTACGGGCATTAAGAATGTAACTATTAATGACTATTTTTTTAAAGGGCACTTCCCGGGCCACCCGGTTATGCCGGGGGTTATTATTATAGAGGCTATGGCTCAGGTTGGCGGGGTAATGATGCTTGCCCCTGAAGAAAACAGAGGTAAATTGGCTTTTTTTATGGCGATAAATAACGTTAAATTCCGCAAGCCTGTTGTACCCGGAGATCAGCTCATTCTTGAGGTTGAGGCAGTAAAGGTTAAGTCTAAGACCGGTCAGGTGCGCGGAAGGGCCTTAGTTGAAGGTAAGGTAGTGGCAGAGGCAGACCTTATGTTCGCTTTAGTTGAATAAAAATGCAAATACATCAAAGCGCGATTGTTTCCAGTAAAGCTAAGATAGCCGATAATGTAAGTATCGGACCCTATAGCATCATTAATGACGAGGTTGTTATAGGCTCCGGGACAAAAATCGGCAGCCATTGCATAATTGAGGGCAACACCCTGATTGGAGAAGGCTGTGAGATATTTACCGGAGCCTGTATTGGATCCCGCCCGCAGGATTTAAAATATAAAGGCGAAAAGGTATTTTTAGAGATTGGCGATAATAATATTGTCCGTGAATATTGCACTTTTAACCCGGGGACGGGAGACGGAGGCAAGACTAGGATTGGGTCCCAGAATCTATTCATGGCTTATTCTCACGTTGCGCACGACTGCAGCGTAGGGAATAATTGTGTTTTTGCTAATAATGCCACGCTTGCCGGGCATGTTATAGTTGAGGATCTGGCAGTTATCGGCGGTTTAGTTGCTATACACCAGTTTGTCCGGGTGGGTAAGCTTTCTATAATAGGAGGCTGCTCTAAGGTTGTTCAGGATATTCCTCCATTTTCTACCTGCGACGGGCATCCTGCGCTTGTATACGGCCTTAATCTGATCGGATTAAGGCGCCACAAGGTTTCCCGCGAAGCTATTAAAGAGCTTGACCGTGCCTACAGAATATTTTTTAACTCCGGTTTTACCCCTAAGCACGCCTTAGAAGAATTAGGCGCAGGGAAGGCTGATTCTGCGGAAGTTAGTTATCTTATCGATTTTGCCAGAGGCTCCAGCCGCGGCTTAAGCAAATCTTGTAGAGTAGAAAAATAGCCCATGGAAAGAATAGGTTTGATTGCCGGTAACAGGAAATTTCCTTTACTCTTTTGTGAAGGGGCGAGGAAAAGCGGTTTTTATATTGTGGCTGTTGCCATTAAGGGAGAGACTTCCCGGAGGATAAATAGCCTGGCAGATAAAGTCTTCTGGCTCAAGCTTTCTGATTTTAGCCGTATTTTCGGTATATTCAAGAATGAATCTATCAAGCGTGTTGTTATGGCCGGGCAGGTTAGCCCTTATCGCCTCTTTAGCAAGGAGGTGGTTAATAACCCGGATATAAACCAGATTTTATCCAGCATCAGAAATAAAAAGGCGGATACGATATTTGGCGCAATTGCTGACAGGCTCAAGGATGCCGGGTTAGATTTGATTGATTCCACAATTTTTGTGAAAGATTACATCCCTGGTAAGGGGGTGCTTACTGCTCAACAGCCCGATGCCCAGCTTCTGGATGATATTAACTTTGGCCTGGGATTGGCAAGATCAATAGGTGCTTTGGATATCGGCCAGACAGTAGCAGTAAGGGATAAAGCTATAGTTGCGGTTGAGGCCTTGGAGGGGACAGATAACCTTATCTTAAGGGCAGGCAGGCTTGTTGGCGGAGGTATTACGGTAGTGAAGGTAGCTAAGCCGAATCAGGATATGCGTTTTGATATCCCGGTAATAGGGCTAAAAACTATAAAACGCCTCATTATGGCTGGGGCAAAATGCCTTGCTTTTGAAGCAGATAAGACGCTTTTTATTGATCGGGAAGCCTCTATTAGATTAGCCGGGAAAAAGGGGATTGTGGTAGTAGCGGTATAGAATAAACCCCTTGACAGGCTTTTGGGCGGTGATATAAATATATATAACAATACCCGGCCTTAACTGATAGGCCGGTATGCACTTACTGTGCAAGGAGGGAGACATGCCAAGAATAATTGGGTCAAAGCCGGTTGAGTTCAAGCTTTATGCGCCAGCTGCTAAAAAGGTGACAGTAGCCGGAAGTTTCAATAAATGGGATATTAAAAAGGTTCCTGGTAAAAAAGATTCCAAGGGTAACTGGATAGTGAAAACTACCCTTAAGCCCGGAAGATATGAGTATAAATTCTTCGTGGACGGTTCTTGGCAGAATGACGCTAATTGTACTGCATGTGTACCCAATTCTTTTGGTACGCACAACTGTGTAATAGAGGTCAAATAATCTATTCTATTTAGTTCTAGTAATTAAGGGCGCTATTTTTTTATAGCGCCCTAACGTTTTATCATTATGCAGTACCTTTACGGACCTATAAAATCACGCAGGCTGGGAGTATCATTAGGGATAAATCTCACCCTTCCTAAGACATGCAGCTTTGACTGTCTTTATTGCCAAATCGGTAAGACCGGTAACCTCACTCTCTCAAGATCAGAGTATGTTAAGATCAGCCAGATAATTGAAGAGCTAAAAGAGTGGATTGATAACGGCAAGAACGACTTATCCTGCCTGGATTATATTACTTTATCCGGTTCCGGTGAGCCAATGTTAAATAGCGGGATCGGTGAACTTATTGCTTATCTTAAGGGGCTCTCTAATGCTAAAATAGCGCTGATAACAAATGCCTCTCTTTTATACGAGGCGTCATTGCGTAAGGAAATATCTAAAGCAGATTTAATCGTTCCGTCTTTGGATGCGGTAACCCAGGAATTATTCGTTAAAATTGACCGCCCGCATAAAGGATTAAGGATTGAGGATATTATTGAGGGGCTCATTTCTTTAAGGAGGGAGTTTAAGGGGAAAATTTGGCTTGAGGTTATGTTGGTTAAGGGAGTGAATGACGATATACGCCACATAAGAAAATTGAAGGAAGTTATAGAGAGGATAAATCCTGACAAGATCCAGCTTAATTCGCCTGTGCGTACTGCCAGTGAGGCGGGTATTCTCTCTGTTTCCAGGCCTAAGCTTAAGAAGATAGCGAATATTTTAGGAGAAAAGGCAGAGATAGTTTAAAGCGCCCATCGCCCAATGGATAGGGCACCAGTCTTCGGAACTGGCCTTGGTGGTTCGACTCCACCTGGGCGCAAATAGCATATGATAAAATTAAATATTAAACGGATAATTGCCAAAGAAGCCTTAGTTATCTTAGGGATAACAGTTTGTTTATATATACTGATACATTTTTTCCTTCAGAATGTCCCTATAGCCTTGCCAAGATATAAATTAGATTTTGCCAATGGAGAGACACATAGCCTTGATATAATTCCGCAGATTCGCAGTTACTCTGACTACCGGCAATTTCTTGAGACGGCATATAATCCTCCCCCTAAGGTGGTTGAGAAGCGCGTAAAAGAATTTGTAAAGGTGCTGAATATTAGGTCCCAATTAAGGGGTACCAGGTTAATAAATTCAAGGCAGGTTTATTTCTCAAGATTATACAGCCGCTTTATAGGCGTGGGATTTATTGTGAAGCTCATTTTTGTTTATTTATTCTTATTGCTCATTCGTTTTATGGTTTGGGCGCTGAGAGTATTGTTAAGGCCGTCTTTATAATTTAAAGGGTTTTACTGAGTTTGCGGGGAATTTTATGAAAAGACTATTTTTGTTGGCAGGATTTCTATTGTTTATCTTTCAACAAGGTTTCGGTAATTCTGAAGGCTTTAAATCATCTGAGGACTTCAGTTCTTCAGAAAGCTTTGTTTCTTCCGAAGACTTTAGTCCCTCCGAGAAATTTAATTCTTCCGAGAGCTTTGTTTCTTCTGAGGACTTCAGTTCTTCAGAAAGCTTTGTTTCTTCCGAAGACTTTAGCTGTACCGAAGATTTTGGCTCAAGCGAATCCTTTAACTCCTCTGAGGATTTTAGTTCTTCCGAGAGTTTTAAAGGCGCGGATTAATTCATTATTTTCTTGCTTTACTTTTTTATATAAGCTATACTTTTACTGCACTTTTGTTAATTCTTAGGGCCATTAGCTCAATTGGCAGAGCAGGACACTCTTAATGTCAAGGTCGTAGGTTCGACTCCTACATGGCCCAATATATTTAATTCCATTCTTATCCCAGTGTAATTCCCCGTTATGACGATAAAATATGAGATCATTGATCATACCGCAGATATCGGCTTAAAGATTATCGGCAGTGATCTTAAGGAGTTGTTTGAAAATTCCGGTTTAAGCCTTTTTCAGATCTCATCCCGCAAGCAATTCACTAAAGACAAGAAGCACATCTCTGTGGTTATAAAACAAAAATCAGAAAATATCGAGGAGCTCTTTATAAATTGGTTAAATGAGCTTCTTTCTTTATCTGCCGCAAGGGAGTTGATTTTTCACCATATTAAGGTCAATAAAATTAATGAAACCGGTCTAGAGGCAATTTGCCAGGGAAGCAGTATTAATAATTACAAGGTTAATATTGAGATCAAGGCCGCAACTTACCATAATCTCAGTATAAAAAATAATGAGAAGGGTTGGGAAGCCAGGGTGATATTAGATGTCTGATGTTTTAAGGTTGGAAAAGATCGATGATTTCCGTTGGCGCATACCTATGGATTATAAGCCCGGAATGCGTGTGCCGGGGGTAATCTATGCTGATGAAAGGCTTTTAAGGGATATAAGGGAGGATAAGGCTTTAGAGCAGGTGGCTAATGTCGCATTCTTGCCCGGGATTGTAAATGCCTCACTTGCTATGCCGGATATCCATTGGGGTTATGGTTTCCCTATCGGAGGCGTAGCGGTAACTGATCCTGCAAAAGGCGGCGTTATTTCTCCCGCGGGAGTGGGTTTTGATATAAATTGCGGAGTACGTATGCTAAGAACCGATCTTGCTTATGAAGATATAAAGCATAAGCTTAAAGACCTGGTTTATGCTTTGTTTTCCGGGATTCCCTCAGGCGTTGGTTCAAAAGGAGATATAAGGGTCGGCCTAAAAGAAGAAGAAGAAATTTTGGTTAAGGGGGCAAGATGGGCGGTTGAGAAAGGTTTCGGCACACAGGATGATTTGGATTGTACCGAAGAAAACGGAGCTATGCAGGGCGCAGACCCAGCGGCAGTATCCTCCCGGGCATACCAAAGGGGGAGGGCCCAGTCAGGGACACTGGGCAGCGGAAATCATTTTCTGGAGATTCAGGTAATTGATAAGCTTTATGATCTTAAAATATGCGACGCGCTTAATTTGAACCAAGGGCAGATTACCCTAATGATTCATTCCGGCTCAAGGGGGTTAGGTTATCAGGTTTGCGAAGATTATACGCGCAGCATGGTCCAATGCCTTAAGAAGTACGATATTAATATTCCTGACCGCCAGTTAGCCTGTGCGCCGGTTAACTCTGACGAGGGAATGGCCTATTTATCCGCAATGAAGTGCGCGGCCAACTATGCCTGGGCAAATAGGCAATGCCTTATGCATCTTACCCGTAATATTTTTGAGAAAGTTTTGAATTCTTCATGGCAGAAGATGGGTATGTCTCTGATTTACGATGTAGCGCACAATATCGCGAAAATAGAAAGGCATATAGTCGATGGAGAAAACAGGGAGCTTTGCGTACACAGGAAGGGTGCAACCCGGGCCATACCTGCAGGGCATTTGGATTTACCGCAAAAATATATGGGCATAGGCCAACCCGTAATAATCCCCGGAGATATGGGTAGAAATTCCTATCTTTTAGCTGCAGATGAGAGCGCGGAAGAGACTTTTTTCTCTTGCTGCCATGGGGCGGGCCGCCTTAAGTCACGCAGTGTTGCCTCGCGTACAATCAACGCAGATACTTTGTTGAAAGAATTGGAATCTCAGGGTATAATAGTAAAAGCCTCAGGCCAATCAACTATAGCGGAAGAGGCTCCGCAAGCCTATAAAGATGTAAATGATGTGGTTAAGGTGGTGCATAGTGCTCGTATTGCCAGGCGCGTTTGCAGGATGCGGCCGTTAGGGGTTATTAAAGGCTAAGAGGAAGGTGGAATATGCTGGATTTAAAATTTATCCGTGAAAATCTAGAATTGGTTGAGGAATCCCTCAGAAACCGCAACCTTAAATTAGATTTAAGCGTCCTTGTTAAGATAGACGATAAACGCAGGGATGTCTTGTTAAGGCTTGAAAACTTACGCGCTAAGCGCAATAAGGCTAACGATGAAATAGGCGCTCTCTTAAAAGAGAAAAAGGATGCTAAAGAGAAGATTAATTCAATGAAGTCTATATCTTTAGAGATAGGCCAGATGGAAGATGAGGTTAAGGCTGCGCAGGAGGCGTTAGATGAAATTTTAATTAAGATTCCCAATGTTGCGCATGCCTCTGTGCCGGTAGGCGACCTAAAGAAGAATTCACTGGTGCGCACTTGGGGTAATCTCAGGAAATTTGATTTTAAGCCCTTAAGCCATATTGACATTGCCCAGGGGTTAGACATTATCGATTTTAACCGCGCCACTAAAATAACCGGATCAAACTTTATACTCTACAAAGGCCTGGGGGCTAAACTTGAGCGCGCCTTGATTAATTTCATGCTTGACCTGCATACAAAAAAGCACGGTTATACGGAAATATTGCCTCCGTTTCTGGTGAATCGGGCCTCAATGACCGGCACAGGCCAGCTTCCCAAGATGGAAGAAGATATGTATAAGCTTAAAGATGATGACCTTTTTCTTATCCCCACGGCAGAGGTGCCGGTTACCAACATATTCCGTGATGAAATATTAGATGAGGGTATTTTACCGGTTTATTATGCCGCCTTTTCAGCATGCTTCAGAAGAGAGGCAGGGGCATACGGTAAGGATACACGAGGTTTAATGCGCGTACATGAGTTTAATAAAGTTGAGATGGTTAAATTTGTTAAGCCTGAAAGTTCTTACGATGAATTAGAGGGTTTGGTGAATAACGCAGAAGAGGTGCTTAAATTACTAGAGATACCTTATCGGGTAGTGATGCTGGCCACGCAGGATTTAAGTTTTGCCGCAAGCAAATGCTATGATTTAGAGGCTTATGCGCCCGGTATGGATAAATGGCTGGAAGTTTCAAGCTGCAGTAATTTTGAGAGTTTTCAGGCACGAAGGGCGAATATACGCTTTCGAAGGAAAGACGATAAAAAAGTGGATTTTATTCATACCTTAAACGGTTCCGGAATAGCCCTGCCGCGCACAGTCGTTGCCATATTGGAGAATTATCAGCAGGAGGATGGTTCGGTTTTGATACCTAAGGTGCTAAAGGAGTATATGGATGGAAAAGAAAGAATTTCCTAAGAAGGAACTCGGGCGTAACTTTAATCCGGATAAGGCTGCCGCCGGCAAGCCTAGCTGGATTTCTAATAAGGTCTTCGATATTATAAAGCTGGTTTTAGGGATATGTCTTTTGCCTTTTGTTTATTCCTCTACCGTTGCTTTCTTAAGGCAGATATCCTATATTGATCCCTCTCTGCAAAGTTATTTTTGGTCTGGGGTAATCACTTTTCTTATAGTGTATCTTTTTATTATTGAGGCGGGATGGGTTTATGAAAAAGGGCATAAGCTCCTGGAGGTTATATTCAGTTTTTTCCAGCCCTTGGTTAAGGTTGCGCCGTACTTATTACCGGTTTATACGATAATTATCTTTTTTGTTTATCTTATCTTGAGCCTCTTTATCAAGGATCACTGGCTTATCAATTATACGATGTTTTTCTTCGGGGTAACCCTGATGATGCATCTTATATTCTCCTCAAAGGCTATCCGTTTAAAAAAAGGGGATCTCCTAAGGAGTAATTATATTTTCGGTTTTTCTTTTATTTATATTATCAATCTTGGAATTCTTGCTTTCTTTTTAAATGTTATTTTCAAGAATTTTTCTTTTGTTAATTTCTGTAATACTGCCCACTCTATCGCAGGCAGTATATTCGCCGTTATCTTTTCGCAGCTTTTTAAAGTCTGAACTTTGGAGGAGTGGCAGAGCGGTTGAATGCGGCGGTCTTGAAAACCGTTAGGTACGCAAGTGCCTCGAGGGTTCGAATCCTTCCTCCTCCGGTAACGTAAAAGGGAAATATATGGAAGATATCCTGTTAAGAGAATTTCGTACTTTAGTTGATGTTGATGGTTTCGAAAGCCGTTACTCGAAAGAAATAGGCAACGGGAAATATTTCGGTTTTCCCCTTGAGCCTATTGTAAGGGCAGAGAAGAGGCTGCGGGATGCCAAAGAGCAGTCTATTGCTTATTTTTCTATGGAGTATGGCCTGGCGACCAGTTTCTATAATACGTTTCAATCTCAAAACGTCACCCAACTGGAGAATAAAACTCCCAGGAATACGGTTTTTTCAAATTACCGTGTAGCTGACTATCTTTTTGACGTAAAGGTAGATAGCCTTATAGATATGCCCATTTATAGCGGCGGCTTAGGTGTCCTTGCGGGAGATACCATAAAAACAATGGCCGATTTTAAGCTGCCGGCTTTAGGTATCGGTATCTTATGGCACTGCGGATATTTCCGTCAGGAATTCTGGTTTAAATACGGGCAGGTACCGGAGAAGATGCATTGGGATCCTTATAGCTATCCCGGGCTTATACCTCTTAAGAATACCGTTACTATTAAGTTGAGGGATGAGGAGGTCCGCTTAAAACTCTGGAAATATTATGTCTATAGTTATAAGCGTGATTATGCCATCCCGCTTATTTTACTCGATGCAGAAACTCCCGATAATAGGGAAGACATAAAGATGCTTACCGACCAGCTCTATCGCAGTGATAACTCCTGGATTAAGCTCATGCAGAGGGTTCTTCTTGGTTTTGGCGGGGTAAGCGCAGTAAATAACCTGGGCTACCCTATTAAGATTTTTCACCTTAACGAGGGTCATGCAATTTTTGCTTTTGTGGAGAAGGCCCGCGGGCTTGCTGATAAGCAGGTTGAGGAACTAAAGAAGCACTTTTGTTATACTTGCCATACCCCTGTGCAGGCTGGCCATGACCGCTTTTCACAAGATGATATTAAGAGGGTATTACAGGAAAATGACTTTAATTTAATCAATAAATACGGCAGGGAAGATTCCGGAAGTATTAATTTAACCCTTCTTTCTATGAATATCGCCTCTTCGATAAATGCGGTTTCTAAAAGGCATCAGGAGGTTATGCAATTACAATTTCCGGCCTATAAAGATAGGATAGGCTATGTTACTAACGGCGTGCATCCTTATACGTGGATTTCTAAAGATTACCTTGAATTGTTTAAGAAGTTCACCCCTCCCATTGATGATATTGAATCTAATCCTTTGTCGCTGGTTAAGGTTTTAGGCCTCAAGGAAAATAATGATTTTCGCAGGCAGATATGGCTTGCGCATAATGCTAATAAGAAGGGGCTCTGTTCTTTATTGGGAAAGTGGAAGCTAAAAGAAGATATATTTACGGTATGCTGGGCGCGTAGAATAGCTGCTTATAAGAGGCCGAGTTTAATACTCTATGATGTGGATACTCTTATTGAAATTGCCAGAAAGGTTGGCCCCCTGCAGATAATACTGGCGGGTAAGGCCCATCCAAATGATAATCTGGGTTTTACTTTTATTAATGAAATGATGGATAAGGTTGATAAGTTAGGCGATAAGAATTATGATATGCTGAAGATAGTAATATTGGAGAATTACGATATTTACTTAGGTAGAATCCTTACCAGCGGCGTAGATTTGTGGTTGAATAATCCTTACCCTCCTTTTGAGGCTTCCGGGACAAGCGGAATGAAGGCTATCCTTAACGGGGTTGTCCAGATGACTACATCCGATGGCTGGGTAGTAGAGGCTGAGAATAACGGGATAGGTAAGATTTTCGGATACCGTTATTCTGAGGGAAAGATAGGTAATGAATTTGACCGTTCAATGAAAGATGATGCCCAAGAGCTATACAAGGGGCTTGAGGAGCTCGCTGCTCAGTATTATTCTACTTTTAAGAATAATCTTTCCTCTAAGTGGATTGATATGATGATTAATTGCGTTGCTACGGGGGCGCATTTTAATACCTATAGGATGCTGGATGAGTATAAGAATTTGATTTGGGACTCCTGTTTAGAAAAAGAGAGAGCATTGAAGGTTTAGAGATTGGAGAGTTGGCAGAGCTGGTTGAATGCGGCGGTCTCGAAAACCGTTGTCGTTGTAAAACGACCGGAGGTTCGAATCCTCCACTCTCCG
>JAQTTQ010000043.1 GCA_028710685.1 Candidatus Omnitrophota bacterium
CTGGGGGCTAAAGTAACCATAACCGAGAAGATGCCGCAGGTATTGCCGGGGGAAGATAGCCAGGTAGCCAGTAGATTAGAGGGTATTTTTAGGAAAAAAGGGATCAATGTTATCACTAAAGAAGGAAGTCTCCCTAAGAATCTGGATGATTTTGACTTAGTCCTGGCCTGCGTGGGAAGGTCTGCTAATACAGAAATCTCCGGGTTAAGGCAAATGGGTGTTGCCTTGGAGGAAAACAGGATCTTAACGGATGAGTATTTAAAAACAAGCATTGAGAATATTTATGCTGCCGGTGATTGTACCTCTAAAATTATGCTTGCGCATTTTGCCGGATATCAGGGGAGGCTTGCCGTAGATAATATATTCAGCAAGACAACTAAGCGGAGTATAAGTTATCTAAATGTGCCAAATTGTATATTTACTGATCCTGAGATTTCCTCGGTTGGGTTAAGCGAGGAAAATGCATTAAAGGGCGGTATGGATATTGCGGTCAAGAAATTTGATTTTCTAGGTTTAGGTCTGGCGCATATAATTGATGAAACCCAGGGTTTTTTAAAGATAGTATTTGATAAGAATAGCGGGGTTGTTTTAGGCTGCAGTATTATAGGTCCCAGGGCGACTGAAATAATAAGCACTTTAACTTTAGCGCTTTCTTGCCGGCTTAAGGTGCAGGATTTATCTGCGGTACTTTTTGCGCATCCTACCATCAGTGAATCTATAAGCGAGGCTTTAAAGCAGTAAAAGGCGATATTGGGAGGATATAAATGGTTAAAATAATTTTACCCGAACTTGGTGATGGAATTAAGAAGGCCACAATCTCCTACTGGTATCATAAGATAGGGGATAATATAGCTGAGAAAGAAGATTTAATCGAGCTTACTACAGACAAAGCGACTTTTAACCTGCCTAGTCCCTGCAAAGGGATCCTTTCTGAAATTGCCGCGGATGAAGGAACAGATGTTGAAGTAGGTGCTGTCTTAGGGTCTATTCGGGAAAGCTAAAGCCTTGACAATATATACTATTTTGTTAGTATATAGTTGAGGTAAATAGATATGCCTATTGACTTTAAGAAAGAATTAGAAAACGCTGCACGCAGTATGATCCTGGTGCACGATCCCGACCTGTTAATTAAGACAATTATCCGCGCAGTTGTTGAAAAGGCCAGAATAAACCATGCCAGTGTCCTTCTTTATGACCCCAAGCGTCAGGCTTATGTTTTAAAGATATCCGGCGGATCACTAGCCAAGAAAATCCCCGTCGGTTTTGCCTCCCTGGATAAAGACGATCCCTTGATACGTTTCTTTAGGGAACGTAACAGCCGGTCTATATTTAAAAGCGATATCCTGACGTTAAAGAATGCGCAACGGGCATTGCAGGGCAGCGATATTAACGGGAGGCTGGAGGGCCTCTTAAAGGATGCGCTCTATCAGATTAAGCTTCTTGATACGGTAGCTTGTATCCCTAGTTATTTCAGGGACGAATTGTTATGCTTATTCCTTTTAGGCGAGAAGAAAGACGGTAAGGAGTACTTAGGGAAAGAGTTGGATTTTTTTCTGGCCCTAGCTTCCAATATGGCTATGGCAATCAGAAATGCCCAGCTTTTTAAAGATTTAGAGTCAGAATTAAATAAGAAACACCAGCTGTTTATGCGTACCACTATTGCCCTGGTAGCGGCTATAGAGGCCAAAGATAATTATACCCATGGCCATACTACCCGGGTTGCCAGTTTAAGCCTGCAAATAGCCAGAAGGCTTAAAGAGAAGAATAAGAAAATAGTTAATGAAAGATTTATGGAGAATTTGCATATTGCCAGCCTCCTGCATGACGTAGGAAAGATCGGTATCTCGGAGCATATATTGAATAAAAAAAGCGGGCTTACTGTCGGAGAGTATAACCGGATAAAAGAGCATCCTTTAATCGGGGCAACAATCCTTAAACCGATAAAGGAACTGGAGGAATCTATTGTGGGCATAAAATACCACCATGAAAGGCCGGATGGTTGTGGTTATCCTGACGGCTTAAAAGGCCAGGAGATTCCTTTGATTGCCTCGATAATATCCGTAGCTGATGCGTTTGATGCGATGACCACGGATCGGCCTTATCGTCCCGCCTTATTCAGAGATAAGGCCGTAAAAGAGATAAGCAGGCTTTCCAATGTGCAATTTAATCCTTCGGTAACTGAGGCGTTTATGGAACTTTGCCTTGAAGGAGTATTTTAATCTCGCCATGCACCCTAAGCGAATAATTCTAATGTATATTTCTGAGGTCTCCGGGCATCGCAATGCCGCACTGGCTATTGAGAAGGCAATGCTGATGTTGGAGCCGGATACCGAAACATTGAATATTAATGCCTTTAATTATACTAACCCCATTGCAGAGAAGGTTACTAATAGCATCTATATGGGTATCATTAAGATCGCTCCCAAGATTTGGGATTATCTTTACGATAATCCCAAGATAGTAAAGAGAATAGAGAGGACCAAAGAAAATATTCATAAGGCTAATTCTCCCAAGCTTAAGAAGCTATTTGATAAGTTTATGCCGGATGCGGTTATCTGTACTCAGGCGTTTCCCTGCGGGATGGTTGCTGATTATAAAAAGACTTACGGTTTAAACCTCCCCCTGATAGCAGTCTTAACGGATTATGTACCTCATTCTTATTGGATTTATGATAATGTGGATTATTATATTGTTCCCTCTGAAGATATAGCCGCTTCTTTGGTCAAAAGAGGGGTTGCCGATAAAAAGGTTAAATCTTTAGGAATTCCTTTTGACCCAAAATTCGGGCAGTTACAGGAGAAGTCCGGCCTGCTGCATAAGTATAAACTTAAATCCGGTATTCCCACCATATTAGTAATGGGAGGGGGGCAAGGTTTAGGGCCTATAAAGACTATTGTAAAATCATTAGAAAAGGTTAAGTCCGAGATTCAAGAAATTGTTGTAACCGGTACCAATAAAAAACTTTATAAGACTCTAAAAAGAAGGATAAAAAAATACAAAAAGAGGATTATTTTATTCGGCTACGCCCATCATATAAACGAGCTTATGAATTTGGCAGATATTGTAATCAGTAAGCCCGGCGGCGTCACAACTTCCGAGGTTTTGGCTATGGGTAAGCCTATGATTATTGTTAAGCCCTTACCGGGGCAGGAAGCTAATAATACGCGCTATCTTACGGAAAAAGGAGCGGCAATTAAAGTTGACAGGCCTAAGGAGATAAATTCTGTTGTTGAGGGGCTGATTGGGAATGCCCATAAATTAAGTCAGGTTAAAGAGGCGGTTAGAAAAATAGCTAAGCCTAGCGCAAGTATGGATATAGCAAGGTTAGTTTTAGGGAAGTGATATTATGATCAGCTATTGGTTCTATAAGTTTAGCGAAGCATTGGCGCTTGCAATCCCGCTAAAATTGGCATATGCATTGGCTAAGGTTCTTTCGGGCATATACTATATTTTTGCTTTCAGGGACCGCAAAATGGTTACGGATAACTTAAAAGTTATATTTCCCCTGAAAGGAAACAAAGAGATTGCATCAATCCGTTTTAAGGTCTTTCGTAACTTTGCTAAATACCTCGTGGATTTCCTGCGTTTTAAAAAACTGGATAAGAAATATATCAGGGATAATGTAAAGGTTATAAATATAGAAAGCGTTGAGGAGGGGTTAAGGCGAGGCAAGGGGGTCATCCTTTTAACGGCGCATTTAGGCAACTGGGAATTGGGGGGTATGGTTATTTCACAGTTAGGTTATTCTCTTTTAAGCGTCGCTTTAGCGCATAAATCCCCAAAGGTAGACAGGTTTTTTAACGACAAAAGAGAAAGTAAGGGTATGCAGGTCCTTCCTTTGGGCAAGGCTGCTAAGGGCTGCCTCAGAGGGTTAAAGCAGAATCGTTTATTGGCCTTGGTTGGGGATAGAGATTTTACCGATAAGGGGAGGATTACGAATTTTTTTGGCAAGCCTGCAATACTCCCTGAAGGCGCTGCTGTTTTATCGCTTCAAACAGGCGCAGTAATTATACCCGGGTTTATGTTACGCAATAATGATGATAGCTTTAATCTGATATTTGAAAAGCCTTTAGAATTTAATCTCACTATGAATCGAGGCAATGATTTAGATATTATAATATCTAAATGCAAATCTGTACTTGAAGAATATATTCGTGCTTACCCTGATCAGTGGTACATGTTTAGGAGGTTCTGGAAAGAATGAAGGTCTGCGTTATTATACCCGCTTATAACGAATCCGCGCATATTGCAAAGTTGATTCAGGATATCAAGGCCCATCGCCTGGAGGTGCTGGTGATTGACGATGGTTCTTCTGATAATACCTTTAATATAGCTAAGGATTGCCAGGTTCAGGTTATGCTTAATCTTAATAACCAGGGTAAGGGGGCATCTCTGATTAAAGGGTTTAAATATGCTTTGGAAAATAATTTTGATGCGGTTGTAACCATGGATGCTGACGGGCAGCACCTGGCGCAGGATTTGCCTATATTTATCAAGGCTGCCGAGGATTTTGATGCCCATGTTGTTATAGGTAACCGCATGCTTAATGTTGAAGGTATGCCTTTTTTGCGTGTTATGACGAATAAATTTATGTCCTGGCTTATATCGGCCATAAGCAAACAGGAAATTCCTGATACCCAGTGCGGTTTTAGGCTGATAAAATGCGAGGTGCTCAGGAAAATTGAGTTAAAGACCTCTAAATTCGAAACTGAATCGGAGATACTGATTAAGGCATCCCGTATGGGGTTTAAAATAAAATCCATTCCCATCAAGAGCGTATATGGCAAAGAAAAAAGCCAGATCAACCCTTTTATAGATACCTTAAGATTTATTAAATTAATTTCCCGGGCCAAAAAGTGCTGAATTTAATAATTAATCATCTAAGGTGCCTGCCGCAAGAATATCTGGTTATGGCAATAGGGGCTTTACCGGTTTCAGAATTAAGAGGGGCAATCCCCTTAGGGCTATATTTAGGGATGCCGCTTTACGTTGCATTTTTCTGGGCATTCTTGGGGAATGTTATTTTCATTGCTCCGGCGCTGTTTTTATTAGAGCCGGTCTCCGTTTATCTTAGGAGATTCAAAATATGGTCTAGTTTTTTTGATTGGGTTTTTGAGCGTACAAAGAGAAATTCCCTGAAAGTGATGAGGTATGAATCTTTAGGGCTTTTTATTCTGGTGGCAATTCCGCTGCCTATGACCGGCGCCTGGACAGGGGTGATAGCGGCAACCCTCTTTAAGATTAAATTCAGATATGCCTTTATTTCTATTGTCCTGGGCGTCATTGCGGCCGGGATTATTGTATCTTCATTGTGTGCTTTAGGATTAATCAGCTGGAAGGCGGTGAGGGGTTGATACAGGTTTATACCGGAAACGGAAAGGGCAAGACTACGGCTGCGTTGGGGTTGGCGATACGTTCCGCCGGAGCAGGATTTAATGTCTATATCGGGCAATTTGCTAAGGGGCGTTTTTACAGCGAGTTATCCTTGCTTAAGAGGATTAAAAAGATTGAAGTAGAGCAATTCGGCAGTCGTTGTTTTATCAGGGTAAAACCGGGTAAAAAAGATATTGAGCTTGCCTGCGAGGGCCTTAAAAAAGCAAAGAAGGCTATTTCAGGCAAGAAATTCCGCTTAATTATTCTTGATGAAATAAATATTGCCCTCAACCTTAAGTTAGTTAGCTTGCAAGAGGTTTTGTCCTTATTAAGGTCTGCGCCCAGAGGTAAAGAAATCGTACTTACCGGACGTTATGCACCCTTAGGGATTAAAGAGATTGCCGATTTAGTAAGCGAAATTAAAGAGTATAAACATTATTATAAAAAAGGGGTAAAGGCAAGGAGGGGGATTGAATTTTAGATTTATCTTGACACCGCAAGCCCTTTATATTAATATTAATTAAATTAGAGGAGGATAAAATGTTAGCCGTTAGTTTAATATTAATAGGTATATTATTAAGGTTTATGCCTCATGCGGACAATTTTACGCCTGTGGCAGCTATTGCCTTGTTTGCGGGGGCGTATTTAAAAAGAAGGCACGCTGTTATCGTGCCTTTGGTCTTAATGGCTGTAAGCGATATTTTTATCGGTATGCATAACGTATTAATATTTACCTGGG
>JAQTTQ010000013.1 GCA_028710685.1 Candidatus Omnitrophota bacterium
AATTTCTTTTGGATACCAGTACTAATAATTTCTACTTTATGGAGATGAATACCCGTATTCAAGTAGAGCATCCTGTTACCGAGATGGTAACAGGGATAGACCTGATTAAAGAGCAAATTAAGGTTGCTGCCGGAGAGAAATTAAAAATCCATCAGGAGAATATACAGATAAAAGGGGCAGCGATAGAGTGCAGGATAAACGCAGAGGATCCGGATAACGGATTTATGCCCTCCCCGGGGAAAATTGAATCTTTGGTCTTACCCGGAGGCCCTAATGTCAGGGTTGATACCCATATGTATGCTGGGTACGAAGTACCCCCCTACTACGATTCCCTGCTGGCAAAACTTATTGTTTACGGGCATAACCGTCAGGATGCTATCAGGACAATGTATAGGGCCTTAAGCGAATTTCATGTTGCTCCCATAAAAACAACCATACCCTTTCACCTTAAACTGATGGAGAATCCTCTGTTCTTAAAAGGGGATATTTCTACCCATTTTATCCAGGATATGCTGAAAGAGGAGAGTAAGGGAGAGTGATGATAGTTCGCGAAGAATCACGTACTGATTTAGGTTTGATAAGGGTGCATAAGAATGCCATCTCTTCTATTGCCTCTATAGCGGCTATGGATGTGCCCGGGGTAAAATCTGTAAACACCAGCCTAAGGACAAAAGTGATGGATCTGATAGGAAATAAAGGAAATGCGGATATTAAGGTTGAGATTAATAAAAACGACGAGGTTAAAATAGATATTCCGGTATTAGTAAGATACGGTTTTAATATTCCCGAGATAGCAAATGCCGTCCAGGAGAATGTCCGCCTGGCGCTGGAGAAGATGACTAACCTCTCTGTTAAAGATATAAATGTTAATATAGTAGGAATAGAAAGGGGTTAATAATGAGGATTTTTACGGTTCTTGGAATTTTTTTCTACGCATCAATTATAATTCTGGCAGGAATTGTTTTAGTCGCTTTTTCCTTTAATCTCCTGCAGCCTCAAGATATCAATAATATGCTTAATTACGTACAAAGCAGTATTAACTCCCGAATTATAACAGGGCTTTCGGGGTTGCTCTTAGTGCTTATTAGTTTTTCTTTTGCCCAGTTAATCCTGGGGCGCCTCCAGCGCGAAAAGACAATCGCCTTTTCTACCGCTTCAGGTGAGGTAACTATTGCCCTTTCCGCTGTCGAGGATTTGATCCGCAGGCTTGCGGGGGTTATCCCGGAGATTAAAGAGCTGCGTCCTGATGTAATCGCTAATAAAAAGGGGATTATTGTAGACCTAAGGGTTATTCTGAACAAGGAAGTCAATATCCCTGAGTTGACCTCGCGCCTGCAGGATATTGCGCGTGCCCGTATACAAGAGGTGCTGGGGGTAGAGGAGCAGATTATTGTTAAAATTCATGTAGTAAAGATTGCCGCAGTTGAAGATAAGGAAAAAAGAAAAAAGGATCAGGAAAAGGAAAATCCTGTAGCGCCTTTTAGCGGATACGGAAGAATATAAAACAAAGGAGAGCAATAAGATGGAAAGGATTGGTATACTTACCGGAGGAGGGGATTGCCCGGGGTTAAATCCGGTTATTCGTGCAGCAGTAAGGAAGGGTCTTTTAGAGGGGTATGAATTTTTAGGGATTAAGGACGGCTGGAAAGGTTTAGTTGAGAACATGACCATGCCTTTAGATATTAATGTAGTTTCGGGTATTCTCCATAAAGGGGGGACTATCCTGGGTACATCCAGGACAAACCCTTATAAAAAAGAAGGGGGCCTGCAGAGGGTAAAAGATAATTTTAAAAAGATGGGGTTATCCGCTTTAATAGCTATTGGCGGAGAAGATACTCTTGGGGTTGCTTCAAAATTAGTTGATGACGGGTTAACTAATATAGTAGGCGTTCCTAAGACTATCGATAACGATTTGTCTTCTACGGATTATACCTTTGGTTTTGACACTGCCTTAAATATCGTAACTGAGTGTATTGACCGACTGCATAGCACTGCCGAAAGCCATCATCGGGTTATCGTAGTGGAGGTAATGGGCAGGCATGCCGGCTGGATTGCGGTTGAGGCAGGAATAGCCGGGGGTGCTGATGTAACCTTAATCCCTGAGGTGCCGATAAATATTGAAGAAGTTTGCAATACCGTCACAAAAAGGCATAGCCGCGGAAAGAACTTTAGTATAGTAGTGGTAGCGGAAGGGGCTCAGTTTGCAGACAAGGGCATGGTGCTTCAAGAGCAAAAGCTTGATGCCTTCGGGCACGTAAGGCTGGGAGGTATTGGCGAGGCCTTGGCCGGAGAAATTGAGAAGAGGACAGGTTTTGAAACCCGCGTCAGCGTATTAGGCCATATCCAAAGAGGCGGCGCTCCTACCGCGTTTGACCGCGTACTCGCAACCAGGCTGGGGATAAAGGCAGTAGAGCTGATTAAGGGTAAGAAATTCGGAAGAATGGTAGCTCTGCAGGGGATAAAGGTGGTTGACGTCCCGTTAAAAGACGCAGTTAAAGAGCTTAAAACCGTTGATTTAGAACTTTACAATATTGCCAAGGTTTTTTCTTTATAGAAAGAGAGCCGAATATGCGCGATATTATTCAGGATGCTATCCTCGAAAGTATAAGGGTAAAAGAGGAGCTTCTTAAAAAAAACCTGCCGCAGATAATTGAAATAACAGAGAAAATAATCTCTGCTATAAGAAAAGGCGGAAAGCTTATAGTTTTCGGAAACGGCGGATCGGCAAGCGATGCGCAGCATATTGCCGCAGAGCTGGTAGGAAGATTCAAGAAGGAAAGGCCTGCCTATCCGGCTATTGCCCTTACCGTAAATACCTCAATCATCACCGCTTTATCCAATGATTACAGTTATGATATCATTTTTGCCCGTCAGATAGAGGCGCTAGCCAGTAAATCTGATGTGGCCTTAGGTATTTCTACAAGCGGAAAAGCAAAGAATGTTGCGTTGGGATTAAAACAGGCAAAAAAAATGGGCCTTTCTACTATTCTTTTAACCGGATGTGACGGGGGGGATGCCGCTAACCATGCGGATATTTCGCTGATAGTACCTTCAAATGTCACTGCCAGAATACAGGAGAGCCATATCTTAATCGGGCATATCATATGCGAGCTTATAGAGGGATCCAACGTTCGGTAAGAGATAAGGCTATAACCTTAAAAAGGCTAGCTGATATACTCCCCAAACTTAAGAAACAAAAAAAAGATATAGTTTTTACCAATGGCTGTTTTGATTTATTGCATTATGGCCATGCTAAATACCTGGAAATTGCCAAGTCTAAGGGCGATATTCTTATCGTAGGGGTAAACAGCGATTCCTCCGTAAGAATAATCAAGGGGGATAAGCGGCCTATTATCGGGGAAAGAGACCGCTTAAACCTAATTGCATCTTTGGAGAGCGTTGATTTTGCCGTCATCTTTAACCAGCCTACCCCTTTGGAAATTATAAAGAAAATTCGCCCGGATATAATAATTAAGGGCGCTGATTGGGCAGAGGATAAAATTGTCGGCGGAAACTTTGTAAAAAGCTACGGCGGCAGGGTATTAACCATAAAGTTAGTCAAGGGCCTTTCCACAACTAATCTTATAAAAAAAATTGTTAAAGCAAGCTGAGCGGATTAACCTTAACCGTATTATTGATGCCAATATTAACCGCGCAAAAGAAGGTTTGCGGGTTTGCGAGGATATAACCAGGTTTATTCTTGATAACCGACAATTTACCTCGGCGCTCAAAAGAATAAGGCACAGATTAAGCTTCCTCTCTGATTCTTTAATGCCAAAGGCGCTATTGCTTAAGGAAAGATCCAGCGTTGATGATGTGGGCAGGTTTTTAAAGGCGGATGAATTAAAAAGAAGCGGGATAGAAGATATCTTTCTGGCTAATATACAAAGGGCAAAGGAATCTATTCGGGTTTTAGAAGAATGCAGTAAGTTAATCAACGTTAAGGCTGCTTTAGGTTTTAAAGAGTTAAGGTATAAAACCTACGAAATCGAAAAGAAAGTGCTTGAGAGAATATAAAATGACACAGCTTGAATATGCCAAAAATAACAAATTAACTCCTTTGATGAAGAGAATTGCTAAAGAGGAAGGGGTTAACCCGCATGATCTTTTAAAAAACATCAAAAACGGAAGTTTAGTTATACTTAAGAATTCTTCGCGCCGGCTCAAGAAACCCTGTGCAGTAGGAAGAGGGGTATCAACTAAAATTAATGCCAATATCGGAACCTCTACCGATAAGTTTAATGCCAGGGATGAATTAAAAAAGCTGGATGTTTGCATAAAATACGGCGCGGATGCGGTGATGGATTTAAGCGTAGGAGGAGACCTTAAAAAGATCCGCAGAGAGGTTATCAAAAACTCAACCCTTCCTGTGGGCACTGTGCCGGTCTATGAGCTGGCGGTGAATGCAACCAGAAACAAAAATGATCTTTTGGCTTTTGATTATAAAGAGATGCTTGATGTCCTGGAGTGCCAGGCAAAGGAAGGGGTTGATTTTTTCACTATCCATTCCGGGGTCACTATAAAAAGCGCGGAGATCTTGAAAAAGAACAAAAGGGTCTTAGGTATTGTTTCAAGGGGCGGGGCAATAGTTGCCAGTTGGATGAATTTTCATAAAAAAGAGAATCCCTTCTTTGAGTATTTCGATAAGATAATAGAAATTGCCTATAAATATGATGTGGTCTTGAGCTTGGGTGATGGTATGCGGCCGGGTTCAATCCTGGATGCCAATGATAAAGCTCAATTCGCAGAATTAAGGATTCTCGGAGAGCTGGCCTTACGCGCCCGAAAGAAAAATGTCCAGGTTATGATCGAGGGGCCGGGGCATGTCCCGTTGGATAAAATCAAGGAGAATGTGATACTGGAGAAGAGGCTTTGTCATAATGCCCCTTTTTATGTGCTGGGCCCCTTAGTTACGGATATTGCAAGCGGCTATGATCATATAAATGCCTCTATAGGCGGGGCCTTAGCCGCAAGTTTCGGGGCAGATTTCCTTTGTTATGTTACTCCGGCTGAACATTTAAGGCACCCCTCGCTTTCTGACGTAAGGGAGGGGATTATAGCTTCAAAGATATCTGCGCATGCCGCGGATATTGTTAAGGGTAATAAACGCTCTATTGATCAAGATAGGCAGATATCCCTAGCCAGGAAAAAGCGTAACTGGGCTCGTCAGGTAAGGTTATCAATAGACCCATGTAAGGCTAAAGAATACAGGGAGTCCTCCAGGCCAGTGGATAATGAAGTTTGTACTATGTGCGGAGGATATTGTCCAATTAAACTTGCGGGCGTAGTTCATCGGTAGAACACCAGCTTCCCAAGCTGGATAGGAGGGTTCAATTCCCTTCGCCCGCTTTTAGATATAGCATATGCCTAAGAATGTAAGACTTGTAAAGAATATAACAGCGGCAATATTCTCTCTTTTGGTTTTATCAGGCTGTGCCACTTCCCCTTATGTAGCGCCTGTTGCATCCAAGCCTCCTTTAGATCTTCCCGGTATTTACCATAAGGTAGAAAAAGGCCAGACCTTATGGAGGATATCAAGAATGTACGGCGTTGACCTGCAGGAATTAACCAGGATTAACCGGATTGCTGACAGTACTTCTATAGAGGTAGGACAGAGGATACTTATCCCTAATCAGCTCAGAAACATGGTTGAGGTTATTAAATATGCCGATGGTGATGATTTTATCTGGCCGGTTAGAGGGAGGGTAGTTTCATCTTTCGGGCAAACAGTTAATAATATGATTAATAAAGGGATACGGATTGCGCCTTATGAATCCAAGGATGTAGTAGCCTCCAGGTCAGGAAAGGTAGTTTTCTTAAGCGATAATTTCGCCGGATTAGGCAAGACAATCATACTTGACCACGGTGACGGTTTTTTCACCGTTTATGCTTTAAGCAGCGAAGTTTTCATAAAACCCGGTGATAGCGTAAAAAGGGGCTCAGTTATTGCGCGGATAACGGGCTTAGGCAGGGCAGGCGACCTGCATTTTGAAATAAGAAAAGGGCACCTGCCGCAAAACCCGATATTTTATCTCCCATGAACAAAGGAACATTTTTCGGCCGCAAGGCTTATTTAGAGACACTGCATAAACGCGTAAGCGGGCTCAAGGATAATTACCGCCAGAATATTGCCATAATAGGCGATGAGCTGGTGGGGAAAACCTCGCTTTTATTCAAGTTTATAGAGACTTTCCATGACAGCCGAATCATAACTGTTTATATTGATACGCGGCTTGAGTCAAAAGAATTATTTGCCAAGAGGTTCATCGGGATTTTGCTTTATAATTTCCTGACTAATAGCGGGATCATCCTCAAGGAAGACCTCGAGTTCTTGGTTAATAAATCTTCGAAGTACATCCCTAAGACAGGCGAGAGGATTAAGAATATTTTAAGCAATCTTGCAAAGAAAAGAGTAACTAATCTTTTCACTGACCTTATGTCATTGTGCGAGTCTATCTATCAAGAAACAGGCAAGTCTTCGGTTGTGATATTTGATGAGTTTCATAACCTGGAGGCGCTAGGCTTTAAGAATTTCTACCGCGATTGGGCAAAACTTTTGATAGCCAATAAGAATACCATGTATATAATCAGCAGTTCTATGAAATTCAAGGCTAAGGAAATCCTCTCTAAGGGGCTTTCTCTTTTATTCGGAAATTTCGAGATAATATCTATCGAGCCCTTTGATATCAAAACAAGCCTGGAATACCTGGAGTGCAGGCTTCAGGGGATTAACATCCCATCCCCACTGATGAATTTCATCGTGCATTTCACCGGCGGATATCCGATGTATCTGGATGTAATATCAGAATCCTTATTAAATAACCGGCAAAACAGCTTGGCAGAGACTTTAGAGAACCTCCTTTTTGACGCCTCGGGTGTTTTAAATCAGAGATTCTCCAACTATATAAAACGGTTTAATGATCATCTTGCCTGCAATGATTATATTGCGATTCTTTATCTGATATCTAGCGGGAGAAACAGGGTAAAAGAAATCTCTCACATATTGCACAAGAGAAAGGCTGAGTTTTCTACCAGGATTACCAGGCTCCTGGAGTTGGATACTGTTGCCCGTAACGGCGACTTTTTAAAGATAAACGACCGGGTATTCAGTTTTTGGGTAAAATTTGTTTACCAGGAAAAAAGGCACTCTTTGACATTTGACGCCAAGAATCAGAAAGCAAAGTTTTTGCAGGAGATAGAGGGGATGATACAGGAATTTATGGTAAACGCCCAAAAGCCCCTAATGGAAAGGATGAACGACCTTTTCAGGCTCTTTGAAGATGAAATGCTGCAGGTAGAGAAGAAAAAAGTCAGGCTTAATCATTTCCGGGAAATAAAGCCCCTGGAATTCAAAAGCAGGATGCTTAAGAATGGCTTAATCGGCAGGTCCAACGAAAGCCTTTGGATTGTCGCAGTAAAGGCGGACTCATTAACTGAGGAAGATATTGTAGAGTTTTCCAAAGAATGCAGAAAGTACCGCCATAAACTGCAGAGGAAAGTAATTATTACGCTTGAAGATATAGATACCAATACCAGGCTACGGGCAATGGAGGAGAAGGTTTGGGCTTGGGATATAAATAGCCTGAATCAAATGCTGGATCTTTACTCAAGGCCGAGGGTAATTGCATGAAAATAGTGGTGATTTCAGATACGCATATTTGCGGAGGCGATGCTAAATTCCCCGATAAACTACTTGAAGATATTAAGAGTTCGGATATGATAATACATACCGGCGATTTTGTTGATATAGAGTGCCTAGAAGGACTTAAGGGGTTCTCCAAAGAAGTTAAGGCAGTCTACGGCAATATGGATTCCCAGGAACTTAAGGCTAAGCTGCCCGAAAAGGAAGTTTTTAAGGTCGGCCGCTTTAAAATCGGGATTATGCATGGCAGGGGGGCTCCCGCTAATTTAATAGACGTCCTGAGTGAGGCCTTTAAGAAAGAGCGCCCGGATTTAATTGTTTTCGGGCATTCCCACGCTGCCTTTAACGAGAAAATAGGGGACACCATATTTTTTAATCCCGGGAGCCCGTTTGATAAATTTTTCTGCAAGTTTAACTCTTACGGGGTAATCGAAATCAACGAAAAGATAGAGGCAAGAATAGTAAAAATTTAGAGAATGATCAGCCAAAAGAAAACCAAAGAGTTTGAGGAAATTGCGCTGGCCCCTTACGCTATGAAGAGCGTAAATAGTAAGGGCAGGGTTTATCCAGAAGAAGAGCATCCTTACAGGTCTAATTATCAGAGGGACAGAGATAGGATTATTCATTCGGCAGCCTTTAGAAGGCTAGAATATAAAACTCAGGTTTTTGTTAACCACGAGGGGGATTACTATCGCACCAGACTTACCCATACCCTGGAGGTAGCTCAAATTGCCAGAACTATAGCCTCTGCCTTATGTTTAAATGTCGATCTTACCGAGGCAATAGCATTGGCGCATGATTTAGGCCATACGCCTTTTGGCCATTCCGGCGAAGAGGCCCTAAACGAGCTGATGTCTAAAAATGGCGGGTTTAACCATAATCTGCACGGGTTAAGGGTTGTAGATTATCTTGAAGAAAGGTATCCGGATTTTCCGGGTTTAAACCTTACCTGGGAAGTAAGGGAAGGTATAATAAGGCATTCTACTGCATTTGATGTTGCGGAAAAACTAAAAGAATTCTCTAGATACCCGTCTGCAAGCCTGGAGACGCAGGTAGTGGATATAGCGGATGAAATTGCCTATGATAACCACGATCTTGATGACGGCCTTACCTCAGGATTAATCAAAGAATCTGACCTGGCTAGCCTTGAGATATGGAGGGATATTAATAAGAATATATCGCACCGCTATCAGTATATATCCCCTAAGAAGAGGAAATACCTTATTATCCGCTCGTTAATTAATCTGCAGGTAACTGATTTAATTAGCGAGACTGAGCATAATATACTTAAGTTAAAACTTAAGACCTGTGAGGATGCCAGGAAAATAAGTAAAAAAGTAGTTACTTTTAGCGGTAATATGCTAAAATTAAGGAAGCCCTTAAGGTCATTCTTGATGGATAGGCTTTATCACCATTACCGCGTAGTAAGAATGAGCATTAAGGCCAAGCGTTTCATCCAGGAGCTGTTCAAGGTGTATGTAAGTAACCCCAGGCAGCTGCCTTTGGATGTACAGGAAAAGATAGGAAAAGACGGTATAAAAAGAGTTGTAGCTGATTACATTGCAGCAATGACAGATAGGTATGCTTTAGATGAGTACAAAAAACTATTTACCCCCTACGAAACGGTATAGGACGTTAATTTCGTCTATCCACAGTATTTACAGGCTGGTTAACTCAACCTATGACTTAAAAGATTTAATCACCCGCCTCTCTAAACTTATCTCTCAAATCCTCAATTCCGATTATTGCACCATAACCATGTTGGAACCGTCCAAAAAATACTCTATACTCAGATGTTTTGTAAGCAATAAAAAAAGGTCAGTTTCGGATAAAAAGGCAAAAATTACCGATAGTATCGAAAAAAGGATTCTTAGGACAAGCTCGGTTGTCAGAAAAGGGCATCTCTTGGCAGCCCCGTTAATTTCCGATGACCTTATCGGCATTATAGTTATACGCCGCGCTAAAAATAAACCGTTTTTCGAGAAGTTTGATCAGGATATCCTGATGACCTTGGTAGAACAATCCATCATCGGCATTAAAAATCTCCAGCTTTACGAAGAGCAGCAGAAGATAGTATTCGGGAGCATTAAGTCGTTGGTTACTCTTTTGGATACCCGCGTACCGCAGGAATATACCCATTCTCCTTATTTCAGCCGTCTGGTTACGGCTATCGGAAGCCAGATGCGGCTTGATGAGAAACAGATTCAAAGCTTAAAATATGCCAGCTTCTTGCACGATACCGGCAAGGTAGATATCCCTCCGGAGATTCTCACTAAAACGACTAAATTGACTGCACAGGAATATAATATCATCAAAAGGCATCCTCTTAAAGGGGCTCAGATATTAAGGCCGCTGCAGGTTTTAAAGCCGGTTATCCCTATTATTATGCACCACCATGAAAGGTATGACGGTACAGGCTATCCCTCAAGGCTTAAGAAAGGCCAGATACCTCAGGGTGCCCGAATTATGGCTGTTGCCGATGCCTTTGAGGCGATGGTCTACGGCAGGCCCTATCGTGAAAGGAAGAATATAATTTCAGCAATAAAAGAGGTAAAAAAGAAAAGCGGCAGCCAATTTGACCCTAAAGTTGTTGATGCCTTCCTTAAGGTAATAAGAAAATTCAATACTAAGGTTTACTCGAAATAAATAAACATGATGGAAAAGAACTCTGGTCATCAGTTTGAATTATTCTCAGATTCTCAGGACGATACAAGACTTTCTACCAGAGGCCAGGAAAAGAATCATTTTTCTAAGTACATCTGGGGGTACGAGAAGGCAATACTTATTATTATCGCTATTTTAGTCACCGGGATAGTTTCTTTCTCTATGGGTGTAGAAAAGGGCAGACGGGGGGTAAGTATTAATCAACCGTTGCAGGCGGCGCAGCCCTTGACAATTAACCCTGAGGTTGAAAAAGAGCCTGCGCCTTTAGCGATCTCCGGATCAGGGTATACCGTACAGGTAGCCAGTTTTAGGACTAACTCTTATGCCCAGAAAGAAGTAGCCTTACTTAAAAAAAGAGGCTACAAGGCTGTTACTTTAAACAAGGGTGAACATATTATCCTATGTGTGGGTAATTTCCCCGAAAAAGAAGAAGCGCAGGCTTTGTTATCTGAGTTAAATAGATATTACAAGGACTGCCGTATAAGGAGGTTGTAAAGATGTCTATACATCCGTCATTAGCAATATCCGATAAGGATAAAAAACAGCGGTCGGTATTGAAACGCAACGAACGTATCAGGACGATGCTGGAAAAGGGCGACTGGAAAGAAGGGGATAAGGTATATGGATTACCTAAGCTCAAGACAATAAGGATTAGGATCAAGAAAGAAAAAGCCGAGAAAGAAAAAGACGCAACCGCAGAAGGCGCAACAGCCGCTGCGCCAGCCAAGGATCAGACAGGAAAAGCAGCCGGTAAGGCCTGATAATAAATGCATACCTTAAAATTAAGACTTAAGGAGCGTTCCTACAATATTGTCATAGGGCCGCGTATTTTACCTTTGCTGGGAGAGCAGCTTGCCAGGCTTAAATTAGGCAAAGACGCATACATCATTACTAACTCTTCCATAAAAAGGCGCTACGGTAAGCTCTTATCTAATGGACTTAAGAGAGCGGGTATAAATTTTAAGTTTAAAACGGTTCCTGACGGTGAAAAGGCTAAAGATATTAAGATAGCTGCGTCTTTAATAAAAGATTTGGCGAGGTTTGACTTAAGAAGGCGGCCCTTTATTATTGCTTTAGGCGGAGGGGTGGTAGGCGACTTAAGCGGTTTTGTGGCCTCTATTTATAAAAGGGGGATACCCTATGTGCAAGTGCCTACTACGTTACTATCTCAGGTAGATTCAAGCATCGGAGGTAAAACAGCCGTAGATTTAAGCGAGGGGAAGAATTTAGCAGGCGCATTCTATCAGCCAAGCCTGGTATTCAGCGATACATCGCTTTTAAAGACACTGGATAAAAAGCAGATTGCCAGCGGTATGGCGGAGGTAATAAAATACGGAGTTATTAAAGATAGGCAATTATTTAATTATCTTGAAAGAGAATACGGCAATATTCTTAAGCTGAGTCAAGAACATCTTAGGTATGTAGTTAAGTCTTGTTCAAGGATTAAGGCATCTGTTGTCAGTTATGATGAAAAGGAGGAGAAAGGCCTGCGTACAATACTGAACTTCGGCCATACTATCGGGCATGCTATAGAGGCAGCTTCCCATTCCTATAAATATAGCCACGGAGAATCGGTAGCCTTAGGGATGCTGGTGGCCCTGGAGATAAGCCTTAAGCTTAACCTTATTAAAGAATCGCTTCTTAAAAGAGTGGAGTTATTAATAGGCAATGCCGGCCTTCCGGTTAAGATTACTAAAGTTTCTACCGCTAAAATACTGAAGAGGCATTACTACGATAAGAAATTTACGGGTAACATAAATAAGTTCGTATTGATTGCAGGCTTAGGCAGGGTAAAGATAGTCAATAATATACCGCTGAGTTTAATTCGATGCGCAATAGAAAAAAGGCGCTAATGGTTAGCGCCCGGAATTAGTAAGTGAAATAATCCTACCGTCAAATTCTAAAGCCACCTTATCCAGGCCGATCTCCTTAACCCTCGCCCCTTGTATTATATCCCCGACTTTAACGATGCGATTATTGATTAAAGCGTAACCTTCATCCCCCTGAAAATATAAGCCGCTTAATATCAGCTTAGGTTCGATTAAGTTTACGACGGGTTCTTCCTCGCTACTAACGGAAGATGGAGGGGTGAGCGGAACATGGCTGATTACCGTAGCCAGCATAGCCGAAGGTTTTAATTTAGGTTTTCCGAATAAATTAGAGGCTATTTTAAATGATGAGAGGGCAATTAGAATAATGAGTATAAATACAAGTACTTGTTTATTGCTTTTCTTCGGCCCAGTTGCCCTGGGGGTATTTTCATTTCCCTTGGACGCTATATTGCCGGCAACATTCTTCTCAAGCTTTTTTAATGCATCATAGATTATGCTCAAATTTTACCTCCTACTGCGTAGCTTTCCAGTTCTTCCAGGCATTTATTAATTATATTCTGGTCTATTTTTTTTGTCTCTGCAGCAAAACCTGCCAGTAGGGCGCGGTCGCAAATCATATTTATTAAGCGCGGCGTACCCGAGGAAAAAGAGGCTATTGCCTCAATAGCCTCTCTGGTGAAATCAATTCCTCCTGCCAGGCCCGCGATATTAAGCCGGTGCTCTATATAGTTGGCTATTTCTCTGTGTTCAAGGGGAAGTATATGATACCTGACCATGATTCTTTGCCTTAACTGCCTTAACTCATAAAGATTCAAACGCGCATTTAGCTCGGGCTGTCCGACTAAGATTACCTGCAATAATTTTTCTTTTTCTGTTTCTATATTGGAGAGAAGCCTGATCTGTTCAAGTAATCCGGGCTTAAGGTTTTGGGCCTCATCGATAATTAATACTACATTATTTCCGCTGCCGGATTCATTAAGGAGAAAACCGTTTAACTGTTTTACCAGCCCTAATTTACCCTTATTGGGAGTAGCTATCCCAAAGTCAGCCACAATAGATTCTAATAGCTGTATCTCAGAGAAGCGGGGGTTGAGTATGAAGGCGGTTTTGACGTTTTTGCTTAATTCGTTTAAGAAGAATCTGCAGAGAGTAGTTTTACCGGTACCGATTTCTCCGGTTAAGACAATAATCCCTTTTCTTTGGGATATGCCGTAGTGCAAATGGGCGAGGGCTTCTTTGTGCTTATTGCTTAAGAAGAAAAAGGCAGGATCAGAGGTAACGTTGAACGGCCTTTCTTTTAATCCATAAAATTCACAGTACATTTTTTACCTTTCGTTAATATTATAACAAAAAGGATTAAAAAGTAAACTAAATCTCATCGCAGACATAATTATTTGACATCCCCTTAAATATATGTTATTATTTCTTCAATGGGAAGTAAAGCCACGGCTCCCGTTATAAGCAGAAGGGGGCATAAAGTCTTGCAAAAAGAGAATAAGAGGCGTTTTAGGCGTATTGATTTGCATGCGCCGGTACGTTATCAGGTAAGGGGTAGGCCTGATTTCGGAAGTTCTATATCTGATAATATCAGTGAAGGCGGATTAGCCTTAAATGCGCTTAATTTTATACCGCCTTCTACTGCAGTAATGCTGGAGATAAACCTGTTATCCCGGATATTACGGCCGATAGCCAGGGTCTCCTGGTGTCAACCAGTGCCGCACTCGGATAACAACAGGTTGGGGTTGGAATTTATCGAGTTTAACGCTGCCGATAGAAATTTCTTATCGGAATATATCAATATTAAGCCGGCTTAATAATTAAGAAAGGAAGACCTAAAAAACATGGCTCAAGGACAAACAGGGGCACCGACACAGGAAGGTAGCGCAAAACAAGAAGAAAAGCAGACTAACTGCTTAGCCTGCAACAAGCCTTTAAAGAAGGTTCGGATTTATTATCGTGATGGTAAATTCTATTGCACCAAAAGATGCTGGAAGGATTTCCTGGAGAAAGCAAAAACAGGGGCAAAATGATTAAAATAGGCTCTGAGAGAAGAATTCATCCTCGTGTTGATAAGCAGCTCCCCTTTAAGGTGGCTGCTAATGGTTACGGTTTTTCAACCAGCACTCAGAACTTAAGCTGCGTAGGCGCTTATTGCAGAATCACTAAATATATACCTCCTTTCACCAAGGTTATGGTAAAACTTACTCTCCCCGTAAAGGATAAAAACGGCGATAAGAACTATGCGGTTAACTGCGAGGGCGTTATTGTAAGGACTGAAGATGAAAGTAAGGGTGGTTTTAACATAGCCATATTCTTTAACGCTATCGGAGATGACCAGCGCAAAAAGATCTCCAAATATATTAACCAGTTTGTCCCTTAAGGACTCTTCCGTATTAAATTATATCCCCGAAAAATATGGGCAAGGTAAAGCGCGTTAAGCCGGTCAAACTCATAGCCGGGTTTATCTTTAAGAACGAAGCAGACCTTGAAAAGGCTCAGGCCGCCCTAACCAGTAAATTCGGAAGAATCGATTTTAAAAGCGTAATTATCCCTTTTGACCAGACTGACTATTACAAAGCAGAAATGGGGTTTGGCCTGAAAAGGGTATTCATAAGTTTCCATAAGTTGATTAACCCTGCCTGCCTTCCTGCAATTAAAAAATTGGCCAATGATATCGAAGTTAAGCTTTCGTTAAAGGGTAACCGCCGGATTAATATTGACCCGGGTTACCTTGATTTAGCCAAGGTTGTCTTAGCCTCTACTAAGGATTACTGCCATAGGGTATACCTTGATAAAGGGATCTTTGCTGAGATTACCCTGTTTTTCAGGGGAAATTCTTTTAAACCCTGGGAGTGGACATATCCTGACTACAAAAAAACAGAATACATATCCGTATTTAATAAAATAAGGGAGTTGTACCTGAGCCGGATTTAAAATGTTAAAATACATAACTGTTTTTATTCTTATCCTATCCTTAAGCGGTTGTGCCACTTTTTACAATCCTGCCACGGAAAAAAACGAATTTATCCTGATAGACACCCGAAGCGAAATTGCCCTAGGAAGCGACATTGATAAGCAAATCAGAAATGACCTGGTTGTTTTAAAAGACCGCGAAATGCAATCAAGGCTTGATTCAATCGGCAAGAAAATAGCCTATGCTTCAGACCGCAGGGACTTAAATTATAAGTTTGGCATAATTAAGGATGAGCAATTCAATGCCTTTGCCTTACCGGGAGGGTTTATCTATGTTAACAGCGGATTGATGAATGCGGCTAGCGATGATGAATTAGCCGCGGTCATCGCCCATGAGGTAGGGCATATCGCAGCCCGCCATAGCGTAAAAAGGATGCAGGCTAATTTAGGATATCAACTGCTTATGAATATAGCCCTAGGAAAGGATGGCTCACAGGCAGTATCGCAGGCAGTAGGCATTACCTACAACTTTATTGCTCTGGGGTTCAGCCGCCAGGATGAGTTTCTAGCGGATAAATTAGCGGTAAAATACTCAAGGGCGGCAGGGTACAATCCTTACGGAATGGTTACCTTTTTTAAGAAACTTGAAAAAGACAAGAAACCCGGCTTAGAGCTGGTCTTTTTAAGCTCGCACCCGCCCACTAAGGAAAGAATAGGGCGTGTAGAAAAAGAGATTGCCTTGGGCAATTAACCTATGCTAATTCAACCTTCATATTTAAGCTCGCTGGAAAACGGCTCTCTGGATAAAGCAATTAGAGAGCTTTACGATAAGATAGAATCTTGTTCCATCTGCCCACGTAAATGCGGGGTAAACCGCCTTAAGAATCAAACAGGATTTTGTAAAACCGGTTTACTCCCTAAGGTCTACAGTTTTATGAGTCATCAGGGGGAAGAGCCTCCGGTTTCAGGGACTTGCGGTTCCGGAACTATCTTTTTCTCGAATTGCAATATGGGATGTATTTATTGTCAGAATTACGAATTTAGCCAATTAGGCCAGGGCAGGGAAGTTTCTATTGCGGATTTGGCCGGTTTTATGCTGGAGTTACAGAAAATGAACTGCCATAATATAAACCTTGTTACCCCTACGCATATACTCCCCCAGATATTGTCAGCCCTGAAAATAGCGATATCCGGCGGATTAAAAATCCCTCTGGTTTATAACAGCGGAGGGTATGAACTGCCGGAAATCATTAAGCTTTTGGAAGGTATTGTTGATATCTATCTTGCGGATATGCGTTATGGTAATGACGAGATGGCTTTAAAATATTCCGCTGCCCCTGATTATCCTAAACATAATCAGGCAGCGCTTAAGGAGATGCGCCGCCAGATCAGCAGCGATGAAATCGACGAAGAAGGGATAATGAAGAGAGGCCTGATTATAAGACATCTTGTTTTGCCGGAGAATGCATCCGGCACGGATATGGTTATGCGTTTTATCGCCGAAGAATTATCTGCCGATACCTTAATCAGCCTGATGAGCCAATATCTCCCTTATTATAAGGCTAGCCAGGATAATTGCATCTGCCGCAGGCTTAAGCTTAAGGAATACGAAGATGCTAAGAAGATAATGGCAAGACTTAACCTCTGTGGAGGATGGATACAGGATTCTTTCGGCCTAGAGAGGTTTGCCGGAGTAAATATTAAATCAGTATTAAAAAATGAATAAAGATATAGTTAAAAATAAGGTAGTTTTATTTTTCACGGGTTTATATAAGAAACTATTTAAGATAAATGATACCCCGCAGAAAATTGCCTTAGGACTTGGTTTGGGTGTTGCGCTGGGTGTCCTCCCGGGGACAGGCCCGCTGGCAGCGCTCTTTCTGTCAATTCTCCTTAAGGTAAACCGCGCCAGCGCATTGCTGGGCAGCCTGATAACTAATACGTGGCTTAGCCTGGTAACTTTTCTCTTGGCATTAAGGTTAGGTTCTGCTATATTTAATATTAGTTTAGAGGCATTGAGGAGTGAATGGAGGGAGCTTTTTAATGATTTTCAGCTTAGCTATCTCCTCAAATCTTCATTCCTTAAGGTTATATTGCCGGTTTCAGTAGGCTATCTGATTATTGGTATAGTATTAGGATTATCAGTCTATCTGATTGCCTTGATCATTATAAAAAGTACCAAGCCAAGGATTTTGGCAGCAGGGAGGAAAAATGAAAGTTAACGATATTATAAATAAAGGCAAGAGGGAGTTCAGCATAACAATTGCCTTAGTCGGGATAATACCGTTTCTTGTTTTTATTTATCTTATGGTGGTCAAGGTTGCTTCCGTAAGAATATTTGTAGGGGAGGTAGGGTTAGTTATGATCCTTACAACTGCAGTTTTTATCTTAGGAATCCACGTGGGTAAAAGGATGCTTACATCTTTTCTCTCTGAAATAATCGCAAAGGATAGAAAGGCGGCAATAACCGAGACTGCCTTGGCGGTGGGGCATGAGATAAACAACCCGTTATTGGCAATCAGGGGAAACCTCCAGGTTATGGAGTTATACCTGAATGAAAGCCATGCGCCGGATACGATTAAAAACCGCCTCAAGACAATTGTGGATAATTTTGAGCGGGTCAGGCAGGCTACAGAACAATTTCTTGCCTTAACTAATCCTAAATCAAAACCGGTATTCGGTAAAATTAATATGCTGGATATTCACCGTTAAGGAGGAGATATGCAAGAGGCTATGGAAATAAAAATTCATGAGTTGAATACCGAAGAATTTATTAAGGTTAAATCCGAAGAGATATCCAAGCTAGTGGGGCAGGGGCTGGCGATTAATGCCCTTTCAGGAGGAGTTGATTCATCAGCTGTCACGATGCTGGGGCATAGAGCTTTAGGGGCACGGCTTAAGACCTATTTTATCGATAACGGAATTATGCGCAAAGATGAGCCGCAGCAGATTGCTTCAATTTTTCGCAGCCTTGGTGTAAACGTAGAAATCGTTGATGCAAAAGATAAATTTTTTAACGCCCTCAAAGGGATAACCGACCCGGAAGAAAAGAGGGAGGCAATAACCCAAACCTTTTATAAAGACGTTTTTGCCAAGCTGGTCAGGGAGAGTAAGGCTAAATATCTTTTACAAGGTACGATCCTGACTGATATTGATGAAACAGTTGCGGGGATAAAAAGGCAGCATAATGTTTTTGAGCAGTTGGGGATTGACCCGCAAGAGGCATTCGGATACAAAATTATCGAACCGCTGGTGCAATTGCGTAAAGACGGGGTCAGAAAACTGGCGGAAGCCTCGGGCCTGCCGGCATCTATCTTCAACCGTATGCCTTTCCCCGGACCGGCATTGGCGGCAAGGATTATCGGAGAGGTGACTCCTGAAAAGGTTGAAATAGTAAGGTCTGCAACTGCTATTCTTGAGGAAGAGCTAAAGGGCTCAGGGGCTTTTCAGTACCTGGCTATTTTGCATAACGACAGGGTTACCGGTATGCGTAATGGCAAAAGGGATTTTGGGATGCAGATTGAAATACGCTCCTGGGATAGCGTTGATGCCAGGAAGGCAATGCCGACTCATATTTCTTTTGATAAGCTAAGCCTGCTTTCCAACCGTATGGTTACGGAAGTTGCGGGGGTTGTAAGCGTCACCTATAATATCACCTCTAAGCCGCCTTCAACGATGGAGGCTATTTAATAAATGCCTAATATATCCGGACAGGGTGCTAACCTGGCTGATTTAATTAATTACCAAGACGGTTCAGTTGTAAGCAAAGAGTTGATAAAAAAAGAAAAAGGATCCCTGACCCTATTTGCCTTTAGCCAGGGGCAAGGGCTAAGCGAACATACCGCGCCATTTGATGCCTTTGTTTATATTCTTGAGGGTAAGGCAGAGATAACTATCTCTAAAGAGGTTAAGACTATAAATTCCAAAGAAGGAATCATTATGCCTGCTAATAAGCCCCATTCCGTTAAAGCAGTTGAGGCATTTAAAATGATTCTGGTAATGATAAGGTCTTAAGGTTTTATTTGTGTTGCTTAGCGAGCCGGTTATAATGAGTTTATTTATTAAACGGTATTACTAAAAAAGGAGGGAGAAGTGAGAAAAGGAATAGGATTGATTATTGCTGTAGTTTTTACCCTGATGGCGACAGCTGCTTTTGCGCAAGACAAAGGTTTAAGTTTGGGCGGGTTAGACAAAGATACAAAGAAGGCTAAGATTGAGGCGAAGAAGTCAACCGAACAGGCGCAGAGAGATGCCGAAAAGGCAAAGAAACAGGCTGAAAAAGAACTGAAGAAGAAGCAAAAAGAAGCAGAAATGAAGAAATTAGAGGCACAGAAGAAAGCTGAAGCAAAAAAGAAAGAAGCCGAAAAGGCAAAAGAAAAAGCCAAAAAAGATTTAGAAAAGAAACAGAAAGAGATGAACAAAGAAGCAAAAAGGCAGCAAAAAGGCTTAGAGGGGATGCTCGGTAAATAAGCCTGCATTACTTAAAGGGGATGCTTAGGTTGCAATTTTAGGCATCCCCTTTATAAATATGAGTGCTCATATATGCTTACCTATATTTTCCTTTTAGCCTGTTTTTTATTTGTGCTTGCCTACCTAACGTACGGAAGATTCCTTAAAAAACATTTTGAACTGAACAACAAAAATCACCCCCCTTCCTTACATATGTATGACGGGGTGGACTATGTGCCTGCGCCGGTTCCGGTATTATTCGGCCACCATTTTTCTTCTATCGCAGGGGCAGGCCCGGTATTAGGCCCTATTATTGCCGGCATTGCCTTTGGCTGGGGTCCGGTCTGGTTATGGATAGTCTTTGGTTCTATATTTATTGGTGGAATTCATGATTTCTCCAGCCTGGTCATATCGCTGCGTAACCGCGGCCACTCTATTGCCGAAATTGCCAATATCTATATGTCCAAGAGGGCATATCATTTAATGTTGGCTTTTATCTGGCTTTTATTGGTGTATGTGCTTACTGTATTCATGGATCTTACCGCCAGCACCTTTAAACTTAACGCAGGCGTTGCGACATCATCAATTCTTTTTATTCTCCTGGCAGTATTCTTTGGCTTTGCCATCTACCGGCTTAAATGGCCCTTAAAAATATCATCCGTATTCTTTGTAGCCTTTCTGTTTTTCTTTGTCTGGCTTGGCCAAAGAATGCCCCTGGATAACATTCCGGCAATACTTGGGGATAAGGCTAAAACCTGGGATATAGTACTAATTGTCTATTGTTTTATTGCCTCAATTGCCCCGGTATGGATATTATTGCAGCCGCGTGACTATCTATGCAGTTTTCTTCTTTATGCTTCATTAATCGCCGGCTTCTTCGGAATTCTTCTGGGAGGATTACCGTTAAATTACCCTGTTTTTACAGGTTGGAGCTCTTCCGAGATCGGGCCGATATTTCCGATTCTGTTTGTAACTGTTGCCTGCGGGGCAATTAGCGGATTCCATTCTATAGTCTCCAGCGGGACAACTTCAAAGCAGATAAAGAAAGAAACCGATGCCTTGCCTATAGGTTATGGCGGGATGTTGATTGAAGGCTTAGTGGCAATAATTGCCCTCTCTACGGTAATGGTGGTAGGCAAAAACTCTTCTTTATCCGGGGCTGCGCCGTTGGAGATTTACGGGGAGGGGATAGCCAGATTTCTATCTATATTCGGCGTTCCTGAAAAGTTCGGGTTTTCCTTCGGTCTACTGACTTTATCTGCCTTTATTCTGACCACCCTTGATACGGCAACAAGGCTTGCGCGTTATATATTTCAGGAATTCTTTAATATGGAAGGTAAAAAGAACAGGTACCTGGCTACCCTTGTCACCTTATTCTTACCCGCGGTCTTTGTTTTAATAAATATACGGGACTTAGGAGGCAATATTATCCCGGCATGGAAGATAATCTGGCCTGTTTTCGGCGCCACAAACCAGCTTATGGCAGGGCTGGCATTAATGATTACAGCGGTATGGCTGAAGAAAAAAGGCAAGCATTTCTGGTTTGTAGCAATACCTATGGTTTTTATGCTGGCGATGACATTGTGGGCCTTATTATTGGTAATTATTCAGTATAAATTCAGCTTAATCGGATTTATCGGGGCTATTTTATTATTTTTAGCGCTTATGCTTATTATTGAGGCTATTGAAATATTTGAAATTAAACGCAGAGCGAAAAATATTTAACATAACCTCAAGGCAATATAAACGTTGAACGTTTCTAAAAAAGCGCTATAGTATGGTTAATAGACGAAATGCATTTAAGGGGAGGGCAATATGAAAAAACTTTTTAAAATATTAGTTATTATTTTTGCGGTTATAATAGGCCTGTTATTTGCAAAAAATATTATTGCAAAGGTAATTGTTGAGCAGGGAGTTGGGTTTGCCACAGGGCTTAAATTACGCGTCAGCGGTTTTCAGGTAGGGATCTTCAAGAGCCGTATAAATATAGACAACCTTAAACTTTATAATCCTAAAGGCTTTGAGGATAAGGTAATGGTGGATATCCCCAATATTTATGTTGATTATGACCTGCCTTCTATCTTTAAAGGAAAGGTTCATCTTCGCGATGTCAGGCTTAACCTGAAAGAGTTCCTTGTAATAAAGAATAGGGAGGGGGCGGTTAACCTTAACGCTTTAAAGCCCGTACAGGCGCAAAAAGCAAGCAAGAAAACGCAGGAGAAGCCCTCTGCCAAAGCCCCTGATATCCAGGTAGATAAATTAGAACTTAAGATAAATAAGGTTATTTATAAGGATTATTCCAAAGGCGAAATAGCCACGGTTAGAGAATTTAACGTAAACATAAATGAGAAATATACGAATATTAAAAATTTAAATGCGCTCGTCAGCATTATTATATCCAAGGCCCTTGTTAATACAGCTATAGCCGGGCTTACAAATATTGACCTAAAAGGTTTAAACAGTATTGCTTCCGATAACCTCTCTGCTGTGACTAATCTTACAACTGATACGGCGGCTAAAGCTGCCAAGAGAGTAGGGGATGCGGGTAAATCTGTAACTGATGCAGCAGCCAAGCTAAAGGATAGCCTTAAGCTTCCTTTTGGCGAGAACTAACAATCAGGAAAAACAATGAAACAAAAAATAGTGAATTTTATAACCAGGGATATCTGGCGTATTAAAGGATCGAAGATACCCCGGAAACAGTTTTTCTTAATCAAAAATTTAAGAATCGCAATCCTTGCCTTACGCGGCTTTAATGAAGATAAATGCTCACTGCGCTCCTCCGCGCTTACTTTTTATACCCTTTTATCGATTGTGCCTATCTTTGCTATGGCATTCGGGATTGCCAAGGGGTTTGGCTTTGAGAAACTTCTAGAACAGCATATTTTAGAGAAGTTTCCTGCGCAGAATGACGTTATTTTAAATATCATTAATTTTGCCAATACCGCACTAGAGCATACCCGGGGAGGGTTAATCGCGGGAGTAGGCATAGCAGTCTTAATCTGGTCAGTGATTAAGGTTTTAACTAATATAGAGAAGTCTTTCAATGATATCTGGGGCGTTAAGAAAATGAGAGGCTTTGGAAGGCGATTAAGCGACTATCTTTCGATAATGCTGATCTGTCCTATTTTCTTAATCTTCTCCAGCGGCCTAACTGTTTTTGTGAAAACCCAGGCAATAATGATAACCGATAAAATAATGCTTCTTGGGGCAATAAGCCCGCTGATACATTTTTTGTTAGATTTTCTTCCCTATACAGTTATGTGGACAGTTTTCTCTTTTATCTATATCTTTATCCCGAATACTAAAGTAAACTTTAAATCCGGTATTATCGCCGGAATTTTTGCCGGGACTATTTATCAGGTTATCCAGCTGGTTTACGTAAATTTTCAGATTGGAGTAGGGAAATATAATGCCATTTACGGAAGCTTTGCTGCGCTGCCTTTATTTTTAATTTGGCTGCAGCTATCCTGGCGCATAGTCTTATTCGGAGCAGAGGTTTCCTTTGCTCATCAGAATGTAGATACCTACGAATTTGAACCTGACTGTTTAAACGTAAGCCACTCTTTTAGAAGGCTGCTTACCTTAAGGGTGGTAAATTTACTGGCTAAGAATTTTGCCAAAGGAGAAAAACCGTTATCTTCCGTTAACATCTCCCATGAACTTGAAATCCCGATCAGGCTTTTACGCGATATATTAAACGATCTTACAGAAGCAAAAGTAGTATCAGAAATCAAAACCGAGGAGAATAAAGGGTTGGCCTACCAACCCGGATGCGATATAAATCTGCTGACGATTAAGTACGTTTTAGATAAGCTGGATGGAAAAGGCTCTGAGGATATTCCGGTTGCGCAGGCCAAGGAATTAAATAAGATTAGCGGTTCTTTAAAGGCCTTCGGATTATTGCTTGAAAAATCACCGGACAATCTTTTACTCAGGGATATTTAATTGTAAAAAAAGGAGGTAGCAAATGGCGTTTCAGCAAGGCGGTGGATTCGGTGGTCCTAGGGAAATGCACAAGGCAGTTTGCGCAGAGTGCAAAACAGAATGCGAAGTACCTTTTAAGCCTAGGGAAGGCGGCAGGCCGGTATTATGCAAGGAATGTTATCAGAAAAGCAAAGGTCAAAGCCGTTAAATAAGGTGATTGTACGGTAAAGAGGCGCTTCTGTTTTATGGTAGATAGAGGCGCCTCTTACTCTTAAAATGATAAAATTAACGGCAAAGTCAAGATGCGGTTATTAAGAAGCATTTATTGTTTATTTTTACTCACTTACCCCTTAGTTTTAAGCGGTTGCGTAATTAAAACTTATGAGCCGCAAATATCTCCGGCTGCATACCCAAGGATTTATCCCCTAGGATCTTCAGAGAACCCAATCATTGACTCTAATATTACATTATCGCAAGCTTTAAGAAAGTTTGCTCCTCCTGAGATTAAAGAAAAACAGGGGCTGGTAGAGGTATTATATTATTCTTTTGACGGTAAAATCCATAAGGGACAGATTATTATAGATAAAAGGCTCGCAGAGGATATCCGGGAAGTTTTTATGGTAGCCCTTAATGACAAGTTTCCTATTAATTCCGTAATCCCGATTTCTCATAACCGATTCTTTAATAATGGCAACTGGAATGACGATAACCAATCTATGCTGGCCAATAACACCTCAGGTTTTAACTACAGAATGGTAACCGCAGGCAAGAAGCTTTCTAACCATGCTTATGGGTTTGCTGTGGATATCAACCCTGTGCAAAATCCGTATATCAAGAAAGATGTGGTGCTGCCAAAAGGCGCAGTTTACGATATTCAGGCGCCAGGCACGCTTACTCCCGAGTCTTCCGTTGTAAAAACCTTTAAGCGGCTAGGCTGGACTTGGGGAGGAGAATGGAATTCTTTAAAGGACTACCAGCATTTTGAAAAGGTTTTAACTGCCCCGGAAGCACTAAAATGAAGATAGAGACAAAGAAAAGGCTGACCTTCCTGATTATTCTTAATCTCTTAAGCACGCTTACTTACGTATTCATTTTTAACCTTGCTAAAACCCAGATAAAACTATTCTTGGGAATTTTTATCCTGATGTGGTGCCCGGCAGTTGCGGCATTCAGCACAAAGCTTATTTATGAGCATAACCTGCGCGGCCTTGGCTGGGGGCTGGCAAATCTTTACTGGTACCTATTAAGTTATCTTTTGCCTGCATTAAGCGGACTTTTAGCCTATAGTTTTATCTGGATAACCGGTTTAGGCCGGATTAACCCGGAATATCAGTTCAATTTACTTAATTTCGCGGTTTTTGGAATAATTATGCATATTGCCTTTGCCGCAGGGGAGGAGATTGGCTGGAGGGGATTTTTGGTTCCTAATCTTTTTAAGGTCATGGGTTTTACCAGAACCTGCTTTTTAAGCGGGATTATCTGGTCAATCTGGCATTTTCCTTTGGTTATTCACGGCAAATACCTGAGCAATACCCCGGTTGCAATAAGCATCCTCCAGCTAACAGCCGTATTATTGGCAATGTCTTTTATTATTAATTGGATCCGCCTTAAATCAGGTAGCGTGTGGACAGCGGTTTTATTGCACGCCAGCCATAATCTTTACATGCAAAACCTTTTTGACCCGGCCACAACGCTTATGAGCCCGCTTGCGAAATACTTCTCAGGCGAGAACGGAATCGTCCTTATTCTGATATATGGCCTATTAGGGTTTATCTTCTGGAAAAAGAGGGCTGCTCTTTATCAGGATAAAACCTTAAAATAAATCTCATTTATATTGACAACCGGGTAAAATGTGTTATACTTCATGAGTAAGTTTAGAAGTCTTGGCCGCAAGGAGAGAACTAATAAACCTTGCGGTTTTTTGTCATTGTTTGTCGTACGTTGGGAATCTGTGGATTCTTAAACAATGGTAGACAGGTGAGGATAATGCAGATTTCTAACAGTTACAAATTGCGAAAGAAGGAGGTAACAAACAATGGCAAACGGAACAGTAAAATGGTTCAGCGATCAAAAGGGTTATGGTTTCATCACCCCTGAAAACGGGAAGGATGTATTCGTACATCATTCCTCAATTCAAGGTGAAGGCTATAAGTCTTTAGCTGAAGGCGCCAAGGTTCAGTTCGATATCGAACAGGGCCCAAAAGGCGAACAGGCTACTAATGTAGTTAAACTATAATAGTATAGCTAAACACAAAGGCCCGTATCTTTTTAGATGCGGGCCTTTTTTATCTTGACAGACCACACAAGTGTGTGGTATACATGTAGGCATGGAAGAGAAGCCATTTCTAACTCCGAAACAGGAAAAGGTACTTAAATTTATCCAAAAACGGGTGGGGGAGAGGCTCCCTCCTACGGTTAGAGAGATAGGGGAGGAGCTGGGGTTTAAATCTACAGGCACAGTAAGGGATTATTTAAGGGTTTTAATGCAGAAAGGCTTGGTGAAGCGTATGAATAATAAGTCCCGGGCGCTTGAGCTGACTGAACGCGCAAGCTTCAATAAGATACCGATAATTGGTACCATAATGGCTGGAAAACCTAATTTAGCTTATGAGGAGATTCAAGGTTATGTGGATACTGATGACTTATACCTTGGCCGATTAGGTTTTGAGGATGTTTTTGCCTTAAGGGTTAAAGGCGACAGTATGATTGAAGCCGGTATAATGGATAATGATATTGCGGTTATCAAGAAACAGCCGCATTCGAACAATAATGATATT
>JAQTTQ010000014.1 GCA_028710685.1 Candidatus Omnitrophota bacterium
GGAACGTATTCACGGCGGCGTAGCTGATCCGCCATTACTAGCGATTCCGTCTTCATGGAGTCGAGTTTCAGACTCCAATCTGAACTGGGCCGACTTTTTTGTGATTAGCTCCCCCTCGCGGGTTGGCAACACTTTGTAGTCGGCATTGTAACACGTGTGTAGCCCAAGGCATAAAGGCCGTACTGACTTGACGTCATCTCCGCCTTCCTCTCGGTTATCCCGAGCAGTCTCCTTAGAGTGCCTCTCTAGACCTTGCGGTTTTGAAAGTAGCAACTAAGGATGATGGTTGCGCTCGTTGCGGGACTTAACCCAACATCTCACGACACGAGCTGACGACAGCCATGCAACACCTGTGCAGGCTCCTGATTTGACAGGTCATTCCCCTTTCAGTTCATTACTTCCTGCATGTCAAGCCTTGGTGAGGTTCTTCGCGTAGCGTCGAATTGAACCACATGTTCCACCGCTTGTGCGGGCCCCCGTCAATTCCTTTGAGTTTTAACCTTGCGGTCGTAGTCCCCAGGTGGAGCACTTAACGTGTTAACTTGCGGCGCTGAAAGTAAACCTCCAACACCTAGTGCTCATCGTTTACGGCTAGGACTACCAGGGTATCTAATCCTGTTTGCTCCCCTAGCTTTCGCAGCTTAGCGTCAGATCTAGACTAGAGAGCCGCTTTCGCCACTGGTGTTCCTCTCGATATCTACAGATTTCACTCTTACACCGAGAATTCCGCTCTCCTCTTCTAGCCTCAAGCCATGCAGTTTTGAAGGCAGTTCTGTGGTTGAGCCACAGGATTTCACCCCCAACTTGCATAGCCGCCTACCTGCCCTTTACACCCAATAAATCCGAGTAACGCTCGCCATCTCTGTATTACCGCGGCTGCTGGCACAGAGTTGGCCATGGCTTCTTCTATAGGTACCGTCAGTTCTATTAATTAGATAGAAGTTTCTTCCCTATCGAAAGAGGTTTACAACCCGAAGGCCTTCATCCCTCACGCGGCGTCACATAGTCAGGGTTTCCCCCATTGCTAAATATCCTCGACTGCAGCCTCCCGTAGGAGTTGGGGCAGTGTCTCAGTCCCCATGCGGCTGACCACCCTCTCAGGCCAGCTACCCGTCAAAAGCCTTGGTAGGCCATTACCCTACCAACTAGCTGATAAGGCGCGAGCTCATCTTCAAACGACACCGCTTACGCAGCATCTTTACTTGTCCTGCCTTGCGACAGGATAAGCACATCAGGTATTACCTCCACTTTCGCGAAGCTATCCCCGACTTGAAGGTAGATTACTCACGTGTTCCTCGCCAATCTGCCGCTATATCTTCTTCCATCCGCACATCTGCCTTGCGGCTTCAATGCCTCAAAAAAAAGTATCGCTCGACTTGCATGCCTAATCTACGCCGCCAGCGTTCACTCTGAGCCAGGATCAAACTCTCCGAAAAAATGTCCGAAAAAGTTTATAATAAAGGCTCTAGTGATTTATTTAATTTGTTACCTCTTGAAATTGACCCCTTAAAAACCCTAATTAAAGGATTCTCACGGGATCCGCTTGGCTATTCAATTATCAAAAGAGCAAAAAAAATACGCCCCAACGTAAATTGGGGCGCAGTATTATCTACCGCCGCCACTTACCGTCGGCTAAAATTTACATTAAGCTGTCAATAACTCTATTTGTATTATACATAGACTCCTTCTTAAGGGAGGAATACTAAGTTTACTACATAAACTATATTTGTCAAGTATTTTCTTTGTATTTTTTCTAGCGCAAAAGTATATCTCTTTGATAGGGTTATTACTGCGCTATCAGCTGAGATATCTTAAAGACAGGCAAGAATAATGATATGACTATACCGCCTACTACGATACCTAAAAAGGCGATTACCAAAGGCTCAATCATACTGGTTAAAGCGGAGGTAGCGCTATCAACCTGCTCATCATAAAAATCAGCTATCTTAGTAAGCATATTCTCCAGCTTACCCGTCTGCTCCCCTACGCTTATCATCCTGCAGACCATCGGAGGAAAGACTCCGCTTCTTAACAAAGGGGCAGCTATAGATTCGCCGTCGCGTACCGCCTTAGAGCAGCTTACCACCGCCTCCTCAACAACCTTATTGCCCGAAGTCTTACTTACTATATCCAGGGCATTTAATACCGAAACGCCGCTCTTCACTAATGTAGAGAAGGTACGCGAAAACTTAGCTACGGATAACTTCCTGAAAAGCTCCCCTAAGACAGGGGCCTTTAACTGTGCCCTGTCAAAATTGTAACGCCCTCTCTCCGTAGCAATATATTTCCTGAACAAAAAAACCAGGCCTGCTATAAAGATTACAAGAAATAGGAAATATTTCCTGAATACATCGCTCATAAAAATAAGAATCTGGGTAGGAACCGGCAATTGCCCGCCTAAAACATCAAAGATGCCTTTGAATGTAGGAACCACCTTAAGCAGCAATACTGCGGTTATAATAAAGGCCATGCTCACAACTACAGCCGGATATACCAGGCTAGAGCTTATCTTTCTTGATAGGGCAGCGGATTTTTCAAGATAGGAAGCCAGACGGTCAAGAATATCATCCAGCATACCCGAGCTTTCTCCGGCCCGCGCCATATTAATGAACAGGTCAGAGAAAACTTTAGGATGTTTTGCCAGGGCATCACAAAAACTCATCCCGGCTTCAATATCCTGGCGCACCGAAACAACTACTCCCTTTAGGGAAGGGTTTTCAACCTGCTCACTTAATATCCCTAAGGCATGCACCAAGGGGATGCCGGAATCTATCATTGTAGCCAGCTGCCGGGTGAAAATTACCAAATCGTCAAGCTTTACCTTCTGGTCTTTAGCCTTAACCCCTGCCTTAGAAGCCTTATCCTTGGCCTGCTCAATGCTGATAATAGTTAATTCTTTTTTATGCAGGGCATCGGCTGCCTCTGACTCTGAAGAGACATCCAGAGAGCCATTTAAGGTATAACCGTTCTTATCCTTTGCCGTATAATTATACGTTGTCATAACTTATCCGTTATCTTTAAAAAAGCCTCCACCGCCTTAGGATCAAACTGGGTACCACTGTTCTTTTTAATCTCTTCTATCGCCGCATCTTTAGTCAGGGGTATCTTTCTGTATGAACGCGCCGAACACATAGCCTCATAGGCATCTGCTATATGCAGGATACGCGCACCCAAATGGATGTCACTTCCCTTCCTGCCCTCGGGATATCCCGAACCGTCGTAATGTTCGTGATGCTGACGGACTAAGTCTATCACATCGTTTAAGAAAGTCAACGGCTCTAATATCTGAGCGCCGATTAAAGGATGCTTGCGGATTTGAGCCCACTCTTCACTAGTCAAAGCCCCGGGCTTCATAAGAATACTATCTTCTATACCAATCTTACCCAAGTCATGCAATTCGCTGGCCTGGCGTATAGCCTCGATATCCTTAGCACAAAGCCCCAACTCAGAGGCAATAAGAGTAGCATACCTGGCCACGCTCTCAGAATGACTATGGGTATAATGGTCCCTAGCGTCTATTGCTTGCGCCAAAACTTTAATCGTACGCATATAGGTAGAACGCAGATCTTCATACAGCCTGGTTAAATTACGCGTTGAATCCTCAATCCTCTTAGCCAAAAGCATATTCTGCTTCTCTAAAGAGGTATTGTTTTCTTTCAACCCCTGGGTGAACCTTCTGTGCGCCAGCATTAAATCATGCAGCTCAATACCCTTCTTGACTAAAAAGAAGAACCTCTCTAAATTAATAGGCTTGGCAATAAAATCGTAAATACCCAGGCTGAAAAGATATTCCAGCAGCTCAGGCTTTACCTCGTCTAAACAGGCAATCACTACGCAATCCTGATCAATTTTCTTAAATTCTTTAATCAATCCCAAAGACTTAGCATCCAAAAGGTCCGGCTTGATAATTACAATATCTACGGCATTCTTATGGAAAGCACTCAGCCCTGAATCCGCAGATTCCTCAAAGATAACAGAATATCCTCCCTCAAAACTAAGCTGCTCCCTTAAATACCGGGATATTTCATCATTCTTGCAAATAAATAGAACCCTGCCCGTCTTCATCATTACTTATTCCTCAGTAGTAATCCTTATCGCCTCATCCAAGGTAGTTACCTCCTGCCTTACCTTTAAAAAGGCATCATCCCTTAAGGTGCGCATACCTTGATCCTGGGCATATTTTTTTATCATATCCAAAGGCTTCTTTTCAATAATCATTTCGCGTATGGCATCATTAATCAAAACAGCTTCAAGTATCGCCACCCTGCCGTAGAAACCGGTATTATTACAATATTTGCATCCAACAGCCGTATAGAATACGGCCTTTTCAGTAAAGCCTATTTTCTTTAAGAAATCTTCCGGGATATTTATAGGCTTACGGCATTTCAAGCATAATTTCCGGGCCAGGCGCTGGGCGCAAAGCATTACCACGCTGGAGGCAACTAAAAAAGGCTCAACCCCCATATCAATCAACCTGGTAATACTTGATATAGCATCATTAGTATGCAGGGTAGATAATACAATCTGCCCGGTAAGGGCCGCCTTAATAGCAATATCCGCGGTCTCCGAATCGCGGATCTCTCCGATCATGATAACATCAGGGCTCTGCCTGAGCAGGGAACGCAAACCGGAAGAAAAATCAAGACCGATATCCGGCTTTACCTGAATCTGGGTAATCCCTTCCACCTGATATTCCACCGGATCTTCAATGGTAATAATATTTTTTTCCGGGGTATTCATCTGGTTTAAGACCGAATAAAGCGTGGTAGATTTTCCCGAACCCGTAGGCCCGGTCACCAGGATCATCCCGAATGGCTTGGATATTGCCTCTTTAAAAATGCGTTCCGGCTGTTCTGAAAAACCCAACTTATCTAAACCGATAGAAAGATTACCCTTATCAAGCGCACGCAAAACAAATTTCTGGCCGAAGGTCGTAGGTAACCCGGAGACCCTGAAATCAACCTCCTTACCCTCAAACCTTACCTTAAAACGCCCATCCTGAGGTATCCGGTTCTCGGTAATATCAAGATTAGAGATAATCTTAAGGCGGGCTAAAATAGCATTCTGCTTAGTCTTAGGTATTTTAAATACATCATGCAGCGCGCCATCGATACGGTAGCGTATACGCAGGCAGCCTTGCTCCGGCTCAATATGTATATCCGAGGCGCGTTTCTTTAATGCCTGGTTTAACATAAGGTCAACCAGCTTGACAATAGGGGCCTTGCCGCTTTCCTCTAGCGCATTAGAAAGTTCTATCTCCTCCTGTCTAACCAGCTCAACACCGGATTTATCATCCTGTGTCTGCTGCGAGGCATCATCCAGGATCTGTTCCATATCTTTCGAACCTGAGCCGTACTGGCTTTCTATAGAGCGCATTATTTCTTCGTCCGGGCTTAATACTATATCAATATTGCATCCGGTAAGCGTCTTAAGGTCATCAAGGGCGAAGATATTCAAGGGATCAGAGACTGCCACAGTAATGGTATTTCCAAACCGCGATATCGGAATAAGGTTGTAGAGTCTGGCTATATGCTCGGGGACTAATCCGATAATCTCCGCAGGAAATTTATACTTAGATAAATTCAAGGTAGGGATGTAAAGCTCTTCCGAGAGCAAGGAGAGCAGGACCTCCTCAGGGATCATATCCTCTTCCACAAGAACCTTACGCAAAGGGGTCCCCTTTTCCCTCTGGATGTTAAGGGCCTTATTCAGCTGGTCATTGTTAAGATGGCCGCCCTTAACAAGTATTTCAATTATCTTATCTTTAAGTGTCTGCATGAAATTAATTAACGTTATTCATCTGGGGCAGTTACGCGCAGTATCTCTTCCAGGGTTGTTATTCCGCTGAAAACCTGCATTAAACCATCTTCCCTTAAGGTTACCATCCCTTCTTCGCGCGCCTTTTGTTTTATAAGATGCTCCTGGGCCCGGGACAGGATGAGCTCCCTTACAGCCGTAGACAACAATAAAACTTCGGCAATCCCCGTCCTGCCCATATAACCCATATTGAAACAATTTTTACAACCCTTCCCGCGGAAAAACCTGACTTCTTTAGCCTTCTCTATATTTAACTTCAGGCTGTCGATAACCTCTTTCTTAACAGTATATTCCTCTTTGCAATAAGGGCAGATTTTACGCACCAGCCGCTGGGAGACTACGCATACCAGAGAAGAATTAATCAAATAAGGCTCAACCCCCATATTAACCAAGCGTACCACTGCCCCGGGGGCAGTAGTGGTGTGCAGGGTCGACAAAACTAAATGCCCGGTAAGGGCTGACTTTATAGCAATATCCACAGTCTCATAATCCCTGATCTCCCCAATCATAATAACATTAGGATCCTGCCTTAATATCGAACGCAGAGATGCCGCAAAGGTTAACCCTATTTCCGGCCTGGCAGTTACCTGATTTATCCCCTCAAGCTGAAACTCAACAGGATCCTCTACGGTAACAATATTTTTATCCGGGCTGTCTACCAATTTTAAAATTGAATATAGGGTAGTGGTCTTGCCGCTTCCGGTAGGCCCGCAAATAAGCATCATCCCATGAGGAAGCTTTGCTACTTTAGAGAGGGTTGATATGACATTTTTATTAAAACCCAGCTTCTCAAGATTTAGGGTAGCCTGGGATTTATCTAATATACGGATGGCAACCTTCTCCCCAAAGCTCGAAGGAAGGATTGAAACCCTGAAATCAACCTCTTTACCGGAGATCTTTATCTTAAAACGCCCGTCCTGAGGAAGCCTGTGCTCGGCAATATTTAAATCAGACATTACCTTAATACGCGATACAATCGAGGCATGCACGCTCTTTGAGGGCGCCTTCTGTTCATGCAAAATACCGTCCACGCGGTAACGCAATCTCAGCTTCTTGCTAAAAGGCTCAATCAGAATATCCGAGGCCTTCTTCCTTACCGCCTCTTCCAATATCATATTGGTAACCTGTATTACCGGTGCCTGGCGGCTTATCGCATCCAGCTCCTGGTCAGAAGGGAACATCTCTCTTTCTTCGCGGATTAACTCAATAGAGGAAGCAGACATCTCCTTGACCAGGTCATCAATTACCCCCTTAGTAGAATCCGGATAAACCAAATCAATGGTCTGGGATATATCCTGGCTGCTGGATATAATCGGGTTTATCTTATAGCCGGTAAGCGAAGAGACATGGTCAATTGCAAAAATATTTAAAGGGTCTGCGGTAGCCAGCGTAATAGTATCCCCTATTTTAGATAGCGGGATCATCTGGTAATGGCGGGCAATATTAACCGGGATTATTTTTACAACCTCAGGGTCAATCTTAAAGCGCTTGAGATCCATAAGCGGAAGGCCCAACCCTTCGCTTAAGGTAGAGACTAGCTCATGCTCTTTGATGAATTTTAAAGCAACAATTATATCGCTAAGCTTGCCGCCCTTCTCTTTCTGGACTAAGAGCGCCTGATCAAGCTGCTCCTGAGTGATTATTTTATTATTTATCAGGATTTCCGTGAGGCGGTCTTTTAAGGATACCATTATTCCTTATCTTTATAATATTTTGCTATCGCCTTTTTGATATCGGATGAGGTAGAGACAAATGTCTGTACGCTGCAGCCGGATAAAAACTCCACATCCTCGATAGCCTGCACATTAAGAGGATTAGACATTGCCAGGGTAAGGTTATTTCCGATTTTATCAACCGGCATCAGCAGGTACTGCCGGGCTACCCTGCCGGGGACAACATTGATTATTTCAGGATTGATATCGTAATTTCCCAAAGGAAGATAAGGAAAACCGTACTGCGCAGTCAATGATTGGGCAATATCTTCCTCTTTTACAAAACCCAGTTCCACCAAAAGCTCTCCGATAAGCCCGCCCCTGTCCTTCTGCACGCTCAAGGCCTTCTCAAGCTGCTGGTCATTGATTATGCCGCGCTCCACAAGCAATTCTCCAAGTTGTTTATTAATTATCCTTCTTAGTGCCATATATTTAACGGTCCTTAAAAATAATTACGCGGTTACGCCCGCCGTTCTTGGCTATCTCCAAAAGCTCTCTTGCCTTACCAACCAACTCCTCAGAGGTTATCCCGTCCAACGGGTTTTCGCTGACTCCGGCGCTGACAGTAATTTTCCTTATGGGGTCAACGTATTCGCTATAACTAAACTCAACCTTCCCTCTTATATTCTCAGCTACCTCTTGGGCTTCGCGCTTATTCTTTTCCGGGAGTATAACCGCAAACTCATCATCGCCGATCCTGCCCACACGGTCAATCTCGGTTACCGACTCCCTGATAAGCGAGGCTATCCTCTTTATCGCTGACTCAGCCTGAAGAGAACCAAAGGAATGATTATACTTCTTAAAGTTATCTATATCTACAACAATGAAAGAGCAGGGCCGGCGATAAGCAATAGCCCTCTTGATCTCTTCGCTCAGACGGTTACGCATAAATGCCTCATTATATAAGCCGGTAAGAGAATCTTTTACCTCGAGCCTTCTCACGTTACGCGTTAAGATATCATTCTCTACGGCAATAGCTATCTGTTTAGAGAATATATCCAATAGCTCTGCATCCTCCTTTGAATAAGAGAAGTCTTCGCGCGTATTCCCCACCCCAAGCAGCGCGATAACCCTTTTACGCAGGTATACCGGCAGGGCTAAGGTATTCTTAAGATTAAGTTTCTCGCGCACAAAGACAGAAAACGCCTCAGTAGATGCGTTCTCCTTATCTAAAACCATGGCCTTATTACTGCTTTTAGAAATCTCAAGCATAACGTCTTCTGCCGGATCTATTTTAATATCCATAAGGTATTCGGAATCAGACCCTTCAGCCACGCGTACCGATAAGGCCTCCTGATGCTCATCCCTGAAAAACAGGTAAGCTAAATCAGAGTTCGCCAGAAGCCTTGCCTTTTCTACCGCAATCTTAAGTATATCGTCCAGATTCTCGGATTGCGAAATCTGGGAGCTTATCTGAAGCAGGCTAGAGAGCACGATAACCTTCTTTTGAATACCCAGGTTAATCTCAGCCGTCCTTTCGCCGTAAGTCTTTAATTCATCCATATTGCTGCGTATACGCTGGGTAAGCTTATTAAGGGCATCCCCAAGATCGCCAACCTCGTCATCGCTTTCTATACTCAACCTGTGTGATAAATCACCGTCGGCGATTAGCTTAGCATCAGAGGTAACCGTAAGAACGCGGTCAAATACCTCCTTAGTAACAAAAAAGCCTATAGCCGCAATCACGATACTTATAAAAAGAGCAAGCAATATATCTATTTTCAGCCCTATGCGCGGAAGCACATAAGTAGAAACAATATACGAGCTTACCAATAAAGGTAAAACCGACATTAAGGCAGCGGAAATCATTAATTTATGCTTAAGCCCGCGCGAAGATAAAGAAAGTAAACCGCGATTCTTCGCCATCTCTAACCTCCCATTTTTATAAAAAGCATTTTAGTCTTAAGATTATACCCCTTAACGCATTATCTGGCAATAGTTTTGTTAAATTCCTCAACCAGAAACGCCTTGTCCACCCCGGTCTCGATAAAATCCCAGGGGAGAAATTCATCAATTGCCTTTTCTTTCAGATAAAAACAGGGGTCAATTCCGGCATCCCTGAAAGAGGCATCCCATAGATCAAAATTAAAGGAACTGCTCCAGGCATCAAACCTTGCCCCTTTATTAAATGCATTCAAAATCACCTCCGATAACCTTCTGTCTCCGCGCGAGAAAACACCTTCCAGAAAACTCATCTTCGGGTTATGAAAACTAATTTTAAGCCTTTTACGCTTAAGTGACCTCTCCCTGATATAATCCTGCCTGCGCTTCATATTATCCAAATCTATCATTGCCGCCCACTGTAAAGGGGTATGCGGCTTAGGGATAAGATTACTGACGCTTAAGTTTACGGTTGCAGCTGGCTGCTTAATCTCTTTTCTTAAATCAGAGGCCTTTACGGAAAAATCAATAATGGCATCAAGGTCCTCATCCTTTTCACCCGGGATACCGATCATAAAATAAAGTTTTACGTGTTGATAGCCGCAAGAATAGGCCTCTTTTAAGGCTTGAGAAAATTCCTCGCTATTAAAATCTTTAGCTAATAAATCCCTTAAGCGCTTCGAGCCTGCCTCCGGCGCAAAAGTAAGCCCGGTCTTCTTAAATTTCGCAATTAAAGAGGAAACTTTTCCGATTATAAGTTTGGCCTTGATTGAAGGCAGGGAAAGGCCAACACCCAAAGGTTTAAATAAAGAGATAAGCCCGGTTAAAAGTCCTTCTAGGCAGGGATAATCACTGACCGATAAGCCTGAGAGAGAAAGCTCCTCATACCCGCTGCATTTATATAATGAATCCGCTAAGTCCACAACAGCATCCTGATTACGGTAACGCAAAGGAAAATAATGCGAACGCGCCTGGCAAAAGCGGCATCTGTTAGGACAGCCGCGCATAACCTCCAGGGTAATCCGATCATGCACTATCTGCACATTAGGCACAATCCAGTCTTTAGGAAAATAGCTTGAATTCAAATCCCGCACAAAACGCTTTCTAATCTTTAAAGGAACGCCCTCCCGGTTGGGGACAAATCTTTTAATAACCCCCTGCCCGTCATAATCTACGTCATAAAGAGAGGGCGCATAAACCCCCTCAATTTTTGATAAAATACACAATAGCTCTGATTTAGGCATCTTGCCTGATTTATAGGCATCTTTATACTTACGATAGGTATCGGTGACCTCCAAAAGCAATTCCTCGGCCTCACCGATCACAAAAAGATCAAAGAAATCATGCATGGGCTCAGGATTTAATGTGCAGGGCCCTCCGGCAATAACCAGCGGATAATTATGGCCTCGCTCCCGTGCCCTTAAGGGAAGATGCGCCAAATCCAGAATATTTAAGACATTCGTATAGCCTAACTCCGACCCTAATGAGAAACCGGCTAAATCAAATTCTATCAACCTTCTGCGGGAATCAAGAGACAAAATCTCTCTTTTGTTTAGGCGCAGGATTTTCTCTAAATCAATATCCGGGGCAAAAAATCTCTCGCATACGGCATCGCTAATCCTATTAAGGAGGCCGTAAATAATACGCACCCCTAAATTACTCATTCCTATTTCATAAAGATCCGGGAAAATAAGGGCAAATTTTATAAGGGCAGCATCAAAATCCTTACCAACCGCATTCCATTCCTTGCCGATATACTGCCCGGGGCGCTTAACTTCTAAGAGTATATCCTCGTACATAATTAAAAAACCGACCTCCTCTTGTCAATATTCGCCAGTATCCCCAAGGCGATAAAGGTTACAAACATCGAGGAACCGCCGTAACTCATCAACGGCAGAGGTATGCCGACTATAGGGGCAAAGCCCATATTCATGGCTATATTAATCATTACCTGAAGGGAAAGAAGCAAAGAAATCCCAAAGGCCATTAATTTACCGAAATGATCGCGGGTCCTCTGGGCAATTAAAAAACCCTGGCGTATTAAAAGATAATATAAAAGCAAAAGTACGATCCCGCCCAAAAGCCCCCATTCCTCGGAGAAAGTAGCAAAAATAAAATCCGTATGCGCCTCAGGCAAGAACCTAAGCTGGCTCTGCGTGCCCGAAAGCCACCCCTTACCCCAGAATCCCCCTGAACCAATAGCTATCTTAGACTGTATAACCGTATAACCTGCGCCCAGAGGATCGACGTTGGGATTTAAAAAAACCATAAGCCGATCCTTCTGGTAGTCTCTCAGGAAATACCAGGCAAAAGGCATAAATGATAGAATCGAACCCAACAGGATAAGTATGTACCTCAATTTAACGTTAGAAAGATAAACCATGGAGATAAAAATAAAGAGGATTATTAACCCGGTCCCCAAGTCAGGCTGTTCGATTATTAGGCCCATGGGGATAACCACAAAAAATAACGGCAGCGCCATGGCGCGGAAAAAACCGAATTTCTCAGAAAGCAGTGAAACATTATCGGCATTCTTCAGGCTGTAATAACGCGCCAGGAAAATAACCATAACTATCTTAACAAGCTCCGAAGGCTGAAAGTTAAACCAGCCAAACCTTAACCAACGCTGCGCCCCTAAACGTACAGAGCCCAATATAAGGACTAAGAGGAGGAAAAACAACGCACTGATATAAAAAAAGTAGTTCCAATCCCAGAATCTGCGGTAATTGATACTGGATACCGTAAAGAAAAGCACTACCCCCAGCACAATCCAGAGTATCTGTCGCTGGTATATATTCTGCCAGGACTCACTCTCCCTCTGATAAGTACTGCTGAATATAGAGATAACGCTCAATATGCAAATTAAAAGCGCTAATAAAAGTATTGTTAAGGATGAATTCCTCATATCAACCCCTGGGCCTTCATCGCCTCTATTATCTGTTTTGCTATTACACAGGAATTATACCCCGGACCGCCGTTCTCTAAAAAAACAACCATCACAAACTTAGGCTCCTTATAAGGAAAAAAACCGCTAAACCAGGCATGAGACTGTTTTGGAGGAACCTGGGCGGTACCGGTTTTACCGGCAACAGATACCCCCGTCGAAGATAATACATTAGCCGTACCGCTTGGCTCGCTAACCGCAGACCTTAGGCCTTCCCTGATAAGGCTTAAAGTCTCCGGCTTAAGATTAAGCCTTTCAGGCTTTTTATGATACCTGGATAAATTCTTGCCGTCGATAGACTTAGTTATATAGGGAGTAACCATGTATCCGTTGTTGGCAAAGGCAGCCATCATCCGCACAACCTGCAAAGGGGTAACTAAAACCTCTCCCTGGCCTATGCTTAAATTAGCCGTATCTCCGTCAAACCAGTTCTTGAAGGCACTTATCTTCCTCAGTAATGGGGAAGGAATAAAACCCTGCTTTTCATAAGGGATATCAAAGCCCGTCGGATGAGAAAATCCCAGCTTAAGCGCATAATCATGCATAGCTAAAGGCCCGGCAAGCAAGCCGGATTTATAGAAAAAAACATTACAGGAGTGAGCCATCGCAGCAATGATATCCTGCGCACCATGGCTACCCCAGCATTTAAATTCCTGTCTGCCTACCTTAAGGCTTCCCTGACAGAGAAAAGAGGAATGCTGATTTATCTTTTTATTCTCCAAGGCTGCGGATGCAACTACTAACTTAAATATAGAACCGGCAGGATACAATCCGCTTATAGCGCGGTTAATTAAAGGCGCAGCCGGATCCTTAAAAAGCCTCGAAACAGCACTGCCCTCCTTGCCAAGAAAAACCTCCGGATTAAAGCCGGGTGAACTGGCTAAAGCGATAATCTCACCGCTATAGGGGTTCATGATAACAACCGCCCCCCGCCTTCCGCCCAAGGCATCTTCTACTATTTTCTGCACCCTTATATCAATAGTAACTTCTATATCTTTTCCGTTAACCGGAGGCTTAAATCCCAGCGTACGCACAAGCCTTCCGCGATGGTCAACCTGAAAAGATATCCCGCCTTCTTCATCGCGCAAATAATAATCATATTTCTCCTCAAGCCCGCCAAAACCCACGAGATCCTTAGTCTTATAACCGTAATCTTCCAGCTTGGTAAGACGCCAACGGTCTATCTCACCCAAATATCCCAGAAGATGACAGGCAAGTTTAATATTAGGATAATCTCTCATCGGATTAGCCTGAACAGTTATATACGGATAATCGATCCTCAGCTGGCCTAAAGCAACCGCCTCCCTTAATTTTAAATTACTGGCTATAACCACGGGCATCGAAGAAAAAGAATACGAACGCCTGATAACCGCATCCAGGTCCTTGGGATCTTTACCTAATATACGGGAAATTTTAGAGATCAATTCATCCTGCTGCCTGTAATCCTGAGGCGTAAGCATAAGGTCATAAGAGATCTTATTACCGGCAATGACCAGGCCATTGCGGTCAAGAATTCTCCCCCGGCTACCCCTCTGGCTTATCAGCCTGATGCAGTTTTTATCTCCTAATCCCCGCAGGTTCCTGCCTTGAATAATCTCAAGATTAAAGAGCCCGGCCGTAATTAGAAGGAAAGCTGCGGTCAGAAACCAGATTGCTATCTTAACCCTGCCCATTTTGCCATAACCCTCACAGTTAAATAAAAACACAATGCCGTATATATTGAAGAAAGGATAAGAATACGGGTAAATATACCCAGGGGTAGGGATACCCCGGCATAAACTAAGGTCAACCCGATAATCAGGTTATTTAATAAGGCGACTGCCAATATAAAAAGGGTACGCGAAAGGTTATCCTCTATGGATACGCGCCGGACTAAATTGGCGATTAACAAAACCCAGAGAGGGAGTAATACCGCATTAACCCCGAAAAGGTGCAGAGAAAAAACATCTTTAAATATACCGGCAAATAAGCCTACGGCTAAAGCCGGCTTAAGCCTTAAATAAACCGCGCCTGTAAATACCGCCACCATAAGAAGGTCCGGCCTTACGCCGAAAAACTTGAAATGTTCAAGGATAGTTATCTGCAAAAGGGCAAATAAAGCGGTAAGAATAAAAACTGACTGAGGCCTCATTGAACTACTACCAGTATTTCTTCTATATTAGAGAAATTAACCGCAGGCCTGATTAGGGCATAACGGCTTAGGCCGGAAAATTCCCTGCCTATCTCAACTACTGTCCCGATCAATATCCCCTTAGGATAAGCCGCATCCAATCCCGAACTTATTATTATATCCTGGGTTTTTATATCAGCATCTTCGGGAAGATACTTCATAATCAAATTCCCCCCCAGGGTCCCGGATACCAAACCCTCCTGCCGGCTGCGCTGGACAATACCGGATACCCCTAAATTAGGATCATTCAAAAGAATTATCCTGCTGGTATGCTCTGTGGTTTCTATTACCCTGCCTACCAGCCCTAAATAAGTTATTGCGCTCATCCCCTTACGGATACCGCTATAACTGCCTTTATCGATCACAATCCCCAGCGACCAATTATCCGCAGGGCGTGCAATTACCCCGGCAGCTATTAACTTAAGCGGCGATTTATTTTTAAACGCAAGGGCCTCTTTAAGGCGCAGGTTCTCCAAATAATATTCATTTAAAGAATTAATCTTATTCTTCAGAAAATCGTTTTCCCTCTTTAATGACTGATTCTCCATAAGGTTTCGGTGAAAGAAAATAATCCCTGCAGCTTCGCGCTTTAATAAACCAACCAGGCCAAGCGGCTGCCTTAAAGATGCATTTACCGGTTTTCTTATTAGGGATACGGACAGGAAAAGGAGCACAAACAGCAGGATAGAAAATAATAAAATTCTTAGCTGTTTTCTGGTAAGCTTAAACACATTCTAATGTATTTGTGAAAGGCTAGCTATGTATCTCTGGCTTAATGGAAACCGTGACCTTCTTAAGGTATTTAATTTCGTTTAATACCTTTCCGGTGCCGTTAGCTACGGCGGTAACCGGATCATCGGCGATATGCACCGGCAAACCGGTCTCCTCAGATATGAGTTTATCCAAACCTTTTAATAAAGAACCGCCCCCGGCTACAACAATGCCATGCTCGATTAAATCCGAGGCTAATTCCGGAGGTGTCCTCTCTAAAGAAATCTTGGTCACCTCTAATATGGCCCTTAAGGGTTCCTGCAGCGATTCGCGGATCTCCTCGCTGGTTATAGTAACCATCTTAGGGAGGCCTGCAATTAGGTCCCTCCCCTTTACCTCTAAAGTCAACTCTTCCTCTAGGGGATAAGCTGAGCCGATCTTAATCTTTATATCTTCAGCGGTACGCTCCCCAACCATGAGATTATAGGTTTTCTTAAGGTACTCGATGATAGCCTCGTTCATTTCATCTCCGCCGATACGTATAGACTTAGAGAATACGATTCCCGCAAGAGAGATAACCGCTATCTCTGTTGTCCCGCCGCCGATATCTATAATCATATTACCCACAGGCTCCTGTATAGGCAACCCTACGCCTATTGCCGCGGCAATGGGCTCTTCTATAAGAAAGACCTCGCGTGCCCCTGCGCGCTCCGCAGATTCCTTCACCGCCCTGCGCTCAACCTCGGTAATACCCGAAGGTATAGCAATAACAATCCTGGGCCTTATCTGAAAACGCCTATGCCTTACCTTGCGGATAAAATGCCTTAGCATTGCCTCGGTAACCTCAAAATCCGTGATTACGCCATCCCTCATAGGCCTGATGGCAATAATATTGCCCGGGGTGCGGCCTAACATTCGCTTGGCCTCTTCCCCTACGGCTAATACATTAGAGGTACCCCGCTCTACAGCAACAACCGAAGGCTCGCAAAGCACAACGCCCTCTCCCTTTACATAAACAAGAGTTGTAGCTGTCCCTAAATCAATACCTATATCATTAGAGGCCAGGTCTAAAATGTAATCGGAAACCTTCTTTAATATCTCCTTAAATTTACCCATGAGTTCTCCTTGTGCCTTATGGCAAAAAGGCTTTAAAAACAGTGTAAAGTGGATTTTAACAGGAATTAAACTATATGTCAAATAAAAACTTAAAGAAAACCCCTACTCCTCCCTCCAAGAAATAACCTTCTTGGTTGCAGGATGAATTACTATACTGTAGTGGGACCCCTTTTCTTCACCAAAATAAGCATCTACATTAAACCTAAGGTACTCTGACCTGACATCAAAAACAGGCAATAAGGAAAGCAGATCCTGCTCCTGGCGTAATCCCAAAGTAGTAAACCTCCTTAAATCATCCAATAATGTAGAAAGGGTGGCAATTCCATACTCCGGCTCTAACCCTAAAGCAAAGGCATCAACAGGAGGCTCAATCCTGTTTTTGCTTCTAAAACTTATGATCGCATCAGCCGAATCATTATCCAAACCCAAGGCTAACAAAACCCCTTTACTTGCAGTATTGATATTTATCCTGCCGCTACCATAAACAGTCACCAGGTCCTTAAAAAGCAGGAAATTTTCCTTATCCATCCCCTCAACCAATAAAACCTCATTCACCGAACTAAAGGGGCGCATCCCTGAATTAGCGATACTCTCCGCCAAATCCTCACCTACCCCGGGCAGCCTTTTGAGTATTTGAATTGAGGCAGTATTAAGATTAATTAAAGCGCCTTCATCAATAATCTCAGTATTTTCGCCGCTAATAATTTTATCAACAAAATAGTACCTTAGGGAATTGCCGGCGCAGAAATCTATCCTCTCTTCGCGCGATAGCTCCTGCATTGTATCATATTGGGCAGTAGGGTCTTTCTCTCTTAAATAGAAAACCGAGGCCAAGGCAGAACGCGCTAAAGGCAGAGAAAGCGTTATGCGCCTGTATGCCCGGGCAAACTTTATCTCCTGAAAAACAAAAGAGGTTAAAGCCATCGCCAAAACAGAAAGCACCATTATCGCCCAGAGGCAGATAACCAGGATACTGCCGTTGTTCTTTTGTGGCTTATGCGCGGGGCAAGAAAACAGTTTTGACATACTCCTGCCTTTCATCTCTAATCATAAGTTTAACCGCTACAGGTAAATAATCATAAGGCCATTCTTCCAGCCAGACGTAATCGTTTATCTTAAGATCTAAGAAAAGATACGTAAACTTAGCCTCTTTTACCCCTTTTAAAAAAATACTGCCCGGCGCTGCCTCTACCTCAAGCTCAATGGAGCCGCCGGATGCAGTAATTTCCGGAAGTGTCTCTGAAACCCTTAAGAGGGTATTAGTTTGACTGTCGTAATAATAGGTGATGCGGGAAGGGATGAGATCAGAGAAGCCGGCAAAGCTGACTCTTGTCTTAGATCCAAAAAATAGAGGCTTACGGCAAGGCTGCTCCTGCCTTATCTCGCGGGCAAACCTTTCAATTTTAAGTAAAACCTTTTGCTGGGAAAGATCGACATTTATTACTTTGCGAAAAACCGACATCCCGCCGCTAAAGGTAGAATAAATAGCGATAATAACTACGGAAAAAATCGAAACCGCTATTAAAAGCTCCACCAGGCTAAAGCCGGCCTGGTAGAATCTATTCTTTTTGTTTAGGCAAAAAAACCGGAAAAGAGGCATTTTTAGTAGAATTCTGCTCCTGCCATTTAAGGCCCAGGCAAGCCTCTACCAGATGCTCTGCCAAAGGGCCAAAACCCGTTATTTGAGAAATAATCAGTTCGTAATTATATTCTTTGAATGAGGATTTAACGGTTCCCTGGAGATGATAACCCGGCAATGCCCCTTTTAAGGTGGATACCTCAAGGGACTCAATTTTCTCCTGCCCCAGTTTCATTGCCTCGATTATATTCGCAGCGCTTCCGGCTCCCCTTAAAGCTACCGCATATGAATTAGCTACAAAAACCAGGCCCACCCCCAGTATTAAAACACTGGCCATTATCTCAACTAAGGTATAGCCTTTTGCGTTATTCACCCCAATTAACGACATCATCTGCGTTATTCGCCTGTCCGTCGCTACCTGTAGAATAAAGGTCATAGCTCTCCGTATTATGCTCACCCGGGGACTTATACATATAAGGCCTGCCCCAGGGGTCAAGCGGCTTTTTCTTTATATACGGGCCCTTCCAATTCTGCGCATCCGAACCTGAAGGACGAACCCTTAGATAATCCAATGACTCAGGGTATCTGCCCATATCCATCTCATAAAGGTCAAGGGCTAAGGGAAGGCTGGAATTAATATCCGCTTTCGCTGCCTGAATACGCGCCTGCTCAGAACGCCCGGCTAAACGCGGCACAACCATAGCTGATAAGATACCGATTATTATTACCACCAGCATCAGCTCAATCAAGGTAAAGGCTCTTCTCATTTTCCCTCCCGTAAAATAGGGACAGCGACCATTTTTCGACCATTTTTTCTTTCCAAAAAATGGTCGCTGTCCCTATTTATTAATTAAAGGAGACTCCCAATACAACCGCCTCCATTTTCAACACGGAACCGGTATCATCCTTACCGGATAAAGCAATCTTTTCAACCTGCAACAATATATTTGCCTCTTCAATAGCAGAGATAAAATCAAGAATACTCTTAATCTGCCCTTCAGCGCGCAAATTTATGCGGTGAACCCAGATCGAACCCTTAACCTTGCTTGAGCCAAGAGAATTCATATCCTGTATCTGAAGTTTTGCCTTCCTAGCCTCAGATTCTATCTTGCTCATTATCACCGAAGACTTATTCTCATTGGAACCCTTAAGGGTGAAATAACCCTCTATCTGTTTTTGCGATTTAAGGATCTCCGCCCGGTTATGTTCCAGCACGGCGTATTTGCGAATAAGCATTTTAGACTGCTCTATCTCCGTGCTGTAGAGAGAGGCCTTCTCATAGAGAGGCCCAAAAACAAAAGACTTAAAGATAAAAGCCGCAAGCAAAAAAGCGATAAAAGAAACTAATATTTTCTCGTTCCGGTTAAGTTTTCTCATTTTACAAATATCTCAAAATCAACCACCTCTTTATCCTTCACCCTTCTTCTTCTGGTATAACGGTTCTGCGCCCCCTTAAAGGCCCCTGAACTGCTTAAGGAATTAACAAAGGAGAGAATATCGGGTATCTGCTGGGCATAGCCCCTGAAAGTTAACCCCTTTTTCCACTCCCAGCTATAATTTGTAATAGTTATATTATCCGGGCAGAGGCGGATTAAATCGGTAATATAAAAAAGTGCAGAGGACTTAGGATCGCTATACTGCCTGGCTATTTTAAGGCTATCAACGATAGAATCCAGCTCCTTGGCATTTTTCCCTAAATCAGTTACCTTTGCCTTAAGGGTTGCGGAATAAGACTGTCTTTGCACCAGCCTGACCAGTCCGATACCGCAGAGCATAACTAATATAAAAACCATAGCTGCGCCTAAAATCATCAACTGCTGCACCTTGGTCTTCATCTCTTTCTTAATCTGGAGCTCAGGGACAACAAACCTAATATCATCCTTAGCTACTTGAGCGCTAAAACCTAAGACCGACGATAAAGAGATCCCTTTAGAGCCAGTGGCAATAAAACTATCGTATTCCTTAGTAGAAAGGTACTGTGCCTTAAGCCTTAGATCCTTTGCCGCCCCTTCCACCAGAGAGACAAATGAAGCAGATGCCCCGGTTAGGAAAATCCTTTCACATTTAGCCTCGGGTACTTCATTGCCAAGCGCAATCAAGGCCTGCGCAAGTTCCGCAGAAAACCTCTGGCTATCAGCAAGATTATTCAAATTCTCAATACCCATAGGAATAACGGCGCTTGAGCCTAATTTATGACGGTGAACCAGAACAAGGTCGCTGTAATTTTCATCAACATCAAGGATAAAATAGGAAAAATTCAATGCCGGCTTATCCTTACAGGCCTCATTTACATAATGCAAAAGCCCCTGGGAGCTCATTAAGACCGCTTCCGGAAGGATATTTATCGGGACAAAGGAATTTACTATATTCTTAAAAACATTCTTTAGGGCAACGGCTAAAACTAAATGGCTGTTGCTTATCCCGTCGAAACCGAGATTCTGGTACGCCCAACAAACCTCCTCTTTATGATAAGGAATCTGGCGTATAAGATAAAGCCCCAGCATCTGCTCTATCTCCTTTGGGTCCTGTGAGGGAAGCTCAACCCGGCGGACAGTAATCTTATTCCTGCTTAAGACGACAAAAACATCAAAACTCTTGGACTGTTTGTTATCTTTAAATACAGAACTTAATGCTGCAGAGATAGAGGCGGGGTCTACATTAGGCAGGTTAACCACCATTGCCTTCCGGGCGATACTGACCTTAAGATACCTATCTAAAAGCTCAACGATTACCCTAGTTCTCATAAATTCGCTCTCTAAAAAGGAGATTACCCGCCAAGAATAGTATTCATATTGAAGATAGGCAAAAGCATAGCAATAACCATTGCCCCTATAATCAAGCCTAAAAACAGAATTATTGCCGGCTCAATAAGCGCACTTACAACTTTTAAATCGCCCTCTATTTCTTTTTCGTAAGACTCGGCTATATCCGCTAAGACGCTATCGAGCCTTCCCCCCTCCTCGCCCACCCGGATCATCTGCACGAAGAAATCCGGAAAGATCTTAAACTGCGCAAGGGCATCGGAAAAAGATTTGCCTTCGCTGATATCCCTGCGCACCTGATACAGCTGCTTGATGTAAAGAGGATTGTCAATCAAGGGGATGGCATCATTTAAGGCAGATAGAAGATTAACCCCGCCTTGTAAAAGAAGCGAAGTACTGCGCGAGAAATTGGCAACTGCCTGCTTGTAAATTATATCCTTGGCAATTGGAATACGGTATTTAATGCGGCTAAAAATACCCTTACCGCCTTTTCGGCCGAGGATAAATACCAGAACAAAAACAAAAAGCAATATAAAAAACCAATGGGCTTTAATAAAATCAGAGATACCCAAGAGTATGCGCGTAGGCAGCGGAAGCTCTGCCTGGAAATCTTCAAACATCCCTGCGATACGCGGCAGGACAAAGGTAAGCATCACAAATATAGTACCTATGCCTACCACAACCATAAATATCGGGTAAGCTAATGCCTGCTTAACCTTTGTTTTCAGGTCCTCGATTCTGCGAAGATAATCCAGAAGCTGAAGAAACGCCTCCTTAAGCCTGCCGGTTGCCTCTCCTGCGCGCAGTATATTAATATAAATAGCAGGAAAATATTGCGGATACCGGCTTAAGGCCGAAGAAAAAGGGACGCCGTCTTTAATATTTTTTACAATGTCGCCGATTAACGCCTTTTCCGCGGGATTACGGCAATCCTTCTCCAGAAGCCTTAGGGCGCTTAGCAACTCCACCCTGCAGTTAACCAGATTATAAAGCTTCTGGGTGAATAAAACCAACTGCTTCAGCTGCCACCTTCCAAAATCCTTCTTAGGCTGATTTTGCGCCTGCACAGGGGGGACATCCTGGCTATTAGACTCAACATAAATAGGAACCAGCCCTTCAGCCTGAAGCTTACCAAGGACCTGCTCTACGCTGTCGCCGTCGATCTTTCCCTCAACCACCTCATTAAGGTTTTTCTTAGCTTTATATTTAAATAACATCTCAAGCCTTCCTATTCCAGCTCTACAACGCGTAAAATCTCTTCTCTAGTAGTTAACCCCTGCTCAACCAGAAGCATGCCATTTTCCATAAGGGTATGCATTCCTTTCTCGCGCGCCTTTGCTTTTATCTCCTGTGAGCTTTTACGGGCTATAATCATATTGCGGATATCATCATCTATAATCATAATCTCATAAATAGGCCTTCTCCCCTTAAAGCCTGTTTCGCTGCAGGCCTCACACCCCTTCCCCGAACAAGAAGGACAGAGCAAACGCACCAGCCTCTGCGCTATAATTACCTCAACCGAAGAAGCCAAGAGGTAAGACTCAATCCCCATATCCATAAGGCGGGCAACCCCTGATGCCGAATCATTGGTATGCAGCGTAGAAAAAACCAAATGCCCGGTCAATGCAGAACGGATCGCAAGGTCTGCAGTCTCAGAATCACGAATCTCCCCTATCATCATAATATCCGGGTCATGCCTTAAAACGCTGCGCAGGGCATCGGCAAATGTCAGCCCGACTTTAGGGTTAACATGAATCTGGGTAATCCCCTCCACGGCATATTCAACCGGATCTTCAATACTGATGATCTTAACCTCTTTGCGGTTTAAACGGCTTAAAGCGGCATAAAGCGTTGTGGTCTTCCCGCTTCCGGTAGGGCCGGTAATCAGGATAATGCCGTGGGGTTTTTGCAGGAGCACCTCAAACTTTTTCAGGTCATCGGGGAAAAAACCTATCTTATCCAGATCCAATAAAATCCCTGAAGGAAGAATGCGGATAACTATATTCTCTCCGAAATAACCGGGCAAAACCGAAACCCTTAAATCAACTTCCTGCCCGCTGGTTAAACCCACCTTTGCCCTGCCATCCTGGGGTAAACGGTGCTCCACAACATCCAGATGGCACATAATCTTAATTCTGGATACAATCGCCGGCTCGATATAATAGGCGTCCTGAGGCATCTTCATTTCCCGCAAAACCCCGTCGATACGGTAACGAAGCACAACCTTATCCGCATAAATTTCAATATGAATATCGGTGGCATTCATTTTTATTGCTTCGGCAATAATCTGATTCACTAAGTTTATTACCGAGACCTCATCAGAGCTCTTCTCAATATCCTCAATGCTGTCTCTTTTATTGACCCTTGCCCCAAGCCCGGATTTATCCTCCATGATTTTATCCACGGTACCGGCAACTGCCCCGTAATATTTCTGTATGGCCTTCTCCACCTCATGACGGGTAGAAAGGACCCTGCTGACCTGAAAACCTAGATTAAGTTTAATATTTTCCGCAAGCCAGAAGTCCATGGGATTAAAAACCGCGACCGTTAAAACCTGGCCCTCAAGGCTTATGGGGATAAAACCGTGATGCTGCACCAGTTTTGCCGGAACAGCCTTTACTGCCTCAGAAGAGACCTTAAGATCTTTCAAGCGAGGATAAAAAGGAAGATTAAACTGTTCGGACAAGACGCCAAGAAGATCCTCTTCCTTAACAAGGCCCTTATCCACCAGGTATTTTCCCAGCATCGCCTCATTCTGGTAGCAATCTTTTAGTGCCTGGGAAAGCTGCCCCTCGTTAATGCATTTCTTCTTCAGCAACATCTCTCCTAATAATTTATTAGACATCTTTAATCTCCGTTTTATTCGTTAATTTTTCCTATGCAATAAAGGCTCGCCTCATCCACCCGGTCAAGGTCGCCGCGGATTATCCTTTCGCAACCTGAAATTGTATCAGCAATCTCGACAAAAGCCCCGGGCCTTCCGGTATACATCTCTGCGGTAAAAAACGGCTGCGAAAGAAAATTCTGAAGCTTCTTGGCGCGGTCAAAGATAATCTTCTCCTCGGGGGAAAGCTCTTCTTTGCCGATGATAGAAACAATGCGCTCCAATTCCTCATAGCGCCTGAAATGTTTTAAGACATCCTGGGCAACCTCAAAATGCCTCCTGCCGACTATAGCCGGGCTTAATGAGCTTGCGGATGACTGCAAAGGGTCTATTGCAGGATAAAGCCCGCGCTGCACCAGCGAACGGGAAAGAACAATCAAGCTATCCATATGCGCAAAAATCGCCACAACCGCAGGATCAGTCAGATCATCCGCAGGCACGTAGATTGCTTCAATAGCGGTAATACTGGCGCTCTTCTCCGAACGTATCCTCTCGTGTAACTGGCTTATCTCGCTGGTCAGAGTCGATTGGTATCCTCCTTCAGAAGGTATTCTGCCAAGAAGGGTAGAGATTTCACTCCCCGCCTGCACAAAACGGAATACATTATCCATAAAGAAAAGGACATCCCTGCCCTTGGACAAAACCATCTCTGCCAGGGCAACTGCGGTATGCGCTGCTTCAAAACGCATGCCCGGAGACTCATTCATCTGGCCAAAAACCAGTATTGAGCGTTTCAAAAGGTCAGCCCGTAAGAACTCATGGTAGAGCTCATTACCCTCCCTTATACGCTCTCCAACTCCGGCAAAGATACAGGTGCCGCTTTGATAACTGATAATATTATGTATGATTTCAAGGATAAGTATTGTCTTGCCGCAGGCAGCTCCTCCCAAAAGCCCGCTCTTAGACCCCTTTATAAGAGGAAAAAGCAAATCTATCATTTTTATACCGGTGTGGATAAGCTCCGGCTTTTGACCGGCATCAAGATTAACCTCGCTGCTAAGCCTTGAAGAAAAATCTTTGATAGAAACAGACTCTTTCGTATCCAAGGCTTCCTTATGGTCGATAGGAAGCGCCATAGCATTTAATACGCGGCCATAAAGCACATTCAAATCCTTGGGGGCGACTATCCCCTGCTCCATAACTTCAACGCGCATATTTCTCCCCACGCCATAAGTAAAACCCAGCGCCACGCAGCGGCAGACATTATCTCCCCGATGTTCAACAACCTGCAGCCCGATATCCTCCCCCTGGCTGGCACGGACCCTAAGCATAGTGCTGACTACAGGCAGGTCCACTCCCAAAGAGAACTGTACATCTACCACTGAACCGTAAACCGCGATAACCTTAGCTAGGGGGTTTGTATCCATAGATTATTTATCTTTATTAATCAAACGTGCCGCAGTAATCTCCCTTATAGATTTATCCGATAAGCCATGCAAATATTTGAAATACTCCATATTCAAACGGCTGTTTATTTTTCTTAATTCCTGGACGCTTCCTTCTAAATGCATAATCCTGGCAGCAAGCTCTGAAAGCTTACTTGGCCAAAAAATCTGATAGAGGCGAAAATCCAGCCAGCATTTAACCCATCCCTCTATTACCGATTGAAGATCGGGCTCAACCAAAAGATCCTTGATAGAGATCTTATGCGCCTGAGGGTCCTTAGGCAAGGGAAGTATGATTTCCGTCTCAACCTGCTGTGCGCTGATACTTATGAACTTGGAATAAATTATATATACCCTGCCAACCTTCCTCTTTAAATAAAGGCCCAGGATATAATCCCTTAACGATGCCAATACCTTGGTATCAAGCTTCTCCCCGGGAGAATCAAAAAGCGAGAAATCAACCTGAATCTCCCTTAAATAGTTAGCCCCCTGGCCTCCGGTACAGGCAATAATATCATTATGCCTTCTGGCATTAAGCAGGCTGTTTGCCAAAAGAAAATTAAGCTCGCCTAAGAAACCTTCATCAGAACTTATTAAGACCAAAAGCGCCGGCAGGTCATCCCTGGGCTTTAATAAGTCATTGCCGATGCCTAAACCCAGAAGCACGCCGAAAAGATCATCCAGCAGGTTTATAAACTCAAATGAAGGCTCCTGCCTTAAGCGAAACTGGTTAAACTGCGAGGTTGCGGCCAATTTCATCACCTCGACTAAATCGCCGAGATTCTTATTAAACTGCAGGTTTGACTTCAGCTTTCCAACCGGTATCATCTTTTACCTATTTATTCTGGGAACGGAAGAAATCCTTAATCGCCTTATCCAAAAGCTGCTTAACCTCTTCCGTGAGTTCGCCCTTATCATCGAGTATATTTACTAAATCCTGGTAGTTCTTACTTAAATACGCAAAGAAACTCTTCTTAAATAACTTTACCTGCTCTAAGCTTATTGACTCAAGGATCTTCTGCTGAAAAGCATAAAAACAGACAATCTCCTCTGCCTGAGAAACGGGAGAAAAATTCTCCTGTATAAGCAGTTCATAAAGCGCCCTGCCCCGCTGCAGCTGCTGCGT
>JAQTTQ010000044.1 GCA_028710685.1 Candidatus Omnitrophota bacterium
CTGCGGGCCGACAGAGAAGATCTTAATACCCTGCACGCTGGTAACGGCAAGATCATTGCCATCCTGGCTAAACTCATCTCCGAAATAAATTATATTCTGCGGTTGTATTCCGTATTTTGCATAGATATATTTTAATGCCTCTGCTTTATTTATCCCTGCCGGCGTTACGGCTACAGTGGTCTTGCCCTCCAGACAGGCCTCTAATCCGAATATACCTTCCGACTCAAAGGCATCCCTTATGCCTTGGCTTAAATGCTGCCTTACCCGGGATGAAATATCTTTATCGCCCTTAAGCGCATCGTTTCTTATTGCTATACGCGTAATCCGGTCTTCAAATATGAAACCCTCATAGGAAAGTGCCTCTTCCAGGGCAACCCTTGCGCATACTTCTTTTATTATAGATACCGCTTTGGCCTTGATCTCCTGAGGAATCCCCTTGCGATAACCCAGATCCTCCCTTCTTACCCCTCCCTCAAAATAAAATATCTGCGTACTGGCATTTGCCGCAATAACAAAATTATCGCTGCAATCATTAAATGGCTCGACTATCCGGGAAATGTTATCTTCATCCAGCATATTCCCCGTATTAATACCAACGAGCATTCCGCAACCGATAAGTTCCTTGATTTGGCTAGTCATGGAACCGGAAAGCGGCTTTCTACGTTCGGCTATTGTCCCGTCGATATCAAACATCGCGAGGTTCCTCGGGCGCGCCTTAGTTACCGTAGAACCATCCTTAAGCTCTGCCCCTGCGAAAGTTAAATCCCTTATCTCCTTTATCGCATCCAGGGCAAATCTTGTAATTTTACCTTCTTCCAAAAGCCTTATTTCGGAGAGGTCATCATCATTTCTCCCCTCAAATTCTGCCGAATGAATCTCTGCCTGGGCATAAAAACGCATCTTTGGCTCTGTCCCCGAAGGCCTGATGACAAGCCAGGATCCGTCTTCAAAGATAAATTTATACCCGGGCTCATTAAACTTAGGCGCTGTAATATCAACACCGCGGTGCGCTTCTTTTACCATTCTACCGGCTATAACCACCTTACCGGAGGATTTGACCTTGCGGTAAACCTCTTCGACCTTATTCATTACCTTGTCGCGATCAACTTTTGCGGTGGGTCCGGCAAGGCTGTATTGCTCGTTTGCGCTGACAAAACATCCGAAACTTCTCCACAATTTTAAAAAGGAGTCCCAGATGGAGAAACCCTTGGAACGTACGTACTCAAACAACTCAAGCATTACAACCGCAGCTAAAAGCCCGTCTTTTTCCAGGGTATGCCCGCCTAAAGAAACCCCGTTTGACTCTTCAAATCCGCCCAGAATTCTCGAGCGCGCAAAAGCAAATATCTCCTCTATCGCTGTCTTTACTTCAGGTATGCGCATGCTTTCACTAATCTTCTGGAGCCCTTCTTTATAACGATCACCAAAGGACTCAAAATCAAGTGAATAACTTTTAAACCAATCTTTTAAAATAATCTCATCAAGGGCCTCCTCCGCTATCTTTCCAAAACCTACCGGAGGCCTTCTCACATGAAAACCGTGTGCGCGCGCTATCTTCTCGATCAAATCAGAGGTAACCCAGGTAACGATTATAAAGCCATCCCTTAGCAATGCCTGGTAAGGCTTGGCAAGCTTACCCTGAGAGGCCAGGTCATACATAAACTCTATGCGGGACCAGGCTAAAAATGCCCACAGGTCATTCGCCGTCATCACCTGCCAGCTGTCTTTGTTATCCTTAAAGGCTAAACCGCACCTGTCTGCATCGGGATCAGTAGCCACGACAACGTCAAAACCGTGCTGTGTGGCATATTCGATTGCCGGGCCCAGGACGCGTTTGTCTGCCGGGTCCGGAGATAATGGTTTTCCTTCTTTATTCACAAGTTTAGGATCCGGGAAATCACCGTTAAAACCTTCGTGCGGAGAATAGACGGAATATTTGTAGCCAAGACTGCCGAAAATCTTAGGCAAGACCGACTGACCGGTACCAAATACCGGATCATAAAGGACATTGAGCGTCTTAGGCATGCTTGGTGAAAGAAGGTGCGACTGTATCTTACGCGAAAAGACTTCATCAAAATTCTCAGCCCCTTCCAGCATCATAACCGGCTTGTTAAAACTAACCGAAGCTAAATGCTTAAGATTATCGACCTCACTCATGGAAACCGGAGCAATCTCCTTTATAATCGCCGCTCTCTGCGCGCCGAAAAGCTGCGCACCGATTTCATTGCCGATCTTAAAACCGGTATCGCTCTTAGGATTATGAGAAGCAGTAATATAAATATAGCAATAGGCTCCCTTATGGGGCACCGCCAGCGCAATCTCCGATATCGGCCTGGGCTCGTGAAACCAGTAGACTTCTATCCCTTTCCTAAGAAGAATATCTTTAGATATCTGCGCCAACTCCCTCGAGCCCTTGCGCACATCAAAACCGACCACCACCCCTCTACTCTGCAGCCTGTTTTTAGTTATATAATTTGCTATAGCCAAAGTGTAACGGCCGGCTACATCCTGGTTAATCCTGTTAGGACCGGGGAGATATGGGATAGATTCTCCGTCTAAATCTTTTTCTAAACCGCGCTTCCCGCGTATGCCCGCAGTCCCGAATTCCGCCTCTTCACGATAACTCTCCATAAGAAGATCCCAGCGCTTATTTTCTATCTCTCTCTCCAGCTCCTGCCTTAAAGCAGGGTCGTAACCCCTGTCATTCAGGTTATCGCTTACACTCAATATGGCAAAACCGACCTCGCGAGAGCTGATCTTCCCCTCACCCTTTCTCTCTGAAAGGTATCTGTAAAACTCGCGCAGTTTCTGCGGTATCTGCCTTTCGCCGCGCAGGCTTAAAAAAACCTCGCCTACAAAACTACCCTTACCTTTACCGGTAAAAATACCAACGGCATTCTTATCATTTTCTCCGGGGACATAATAAAAATCCAGCGCCTTTTTGTTCTCATTTATATCATAAAGATTAGCTAAATTAATAATATAAGAGGCATCCCTAATGATCATCTCCTGATCCTTGAATTCTTTTTCTAAGAAGTCCAAGATATCCAGACGGAATTGCCTGCCTGCTAATATGTAGACTTCTAATTCTGCCAAACCGGCATCAAGCTCTTCGTCAAAATCAGCAAGGTCGCTTAATATTCTCGGGTAATGCTTATTTTCATGGGCAAAAATAGCAAATAATATCGCTGCCTTTGCCCGGAAGAAATGGTTATGTCTCTGGCGTAAAGAGGATTCCTTGGCTGCTTCTTCGATTACCTCCTCAAAGATAGAATCTAAATAAATAGTATTACCTAAAATACAGGCGAATCTTCCGAAATGATGTGTAATAGCAATATTTACATGCTTTTTTGCGAGTTCCTGCAAAGAAGCAGATAGTATGCGCTTTAAAAGACCGGTATAGCATGCCCCGGGGCCCAGGTAAATCCGGCCTTTATCCTTGCCTATCAAATCAATTAACTGGCCTTTGACATCTAAAATCCGGTAAACCTTACCGGTTGCATTAGCCATCGCGAGTTTATCAGTCTCTTCCTGAGTGAAATGATTCTGGTAACCGATAAATACACTCTTACCGATGGAGGCGTGATTAGTTATTATCTTCTTTACCGCGTAGCTGACTAGCGAAGCTATGGAGACCTTATATTCTTCCGGGAACTCTTCAGGCAAGGCAACGGACTTAGTCACAAATAAGCTCTGCGGAGGCATCAACCTCTTCTTATCATTTATATATCTTAAATCGAGGATACCGCCTTTATCTAATAATCTTGCTGCATCAACCGCGTTTAACCCGGTCTCAAAAGGTTTCAACCCCCTTGATAGTTTCGCGTGGATTACCCCGGAAAGCACCCTGCCCCAGGATAAGCCCAACTCCTTAACTAATACATAAGTCGCAGCCAGCAATGTGCCTCCGGAAGAGGTTTCGTCATCAATAACAAACGCCCAGCAATCGGAAAGGCCTACTTTGCCTACCGAGAATATCTTCTGTTTGTCTTCACCCAATATATACGGCGGTATGCGTACCTCATTAGAGCTTATCCTGACCTTATCCATATACCCCGCATAAACCCTGATCCCGGAAGCTGGATAATTATCCCGGATATATTTTTCTAAAAGCTGGGCAGCCTCGCGGACATAATTAAAAGCACCGTCATCGGGAGACAATATCAAAAGCGGGTGGCGGACAAATTCTTCAAGCTCACCCTTAAGGCCAAGCACGCCATGAAGCCAGTCAAACATCCTCTCGGCTACCTGTACAAATGCATTCAGGTTATAGAGCTTGATGCCTGAAAACTCTATCTTGCCGCTTCCGTCGCCGTAATGTACATTCAGCACAAAATGATTATCCGCCAAGGCGTTGATTACCTTAAGCATGGTCAACGCACTTACCCCCTCTCCTTCCTTAAATACCTTGTCCTGCCTGGAATATCCCGCATAGGTATTAATCAACGAAATACTGGCAACTCCTTCGCGGCGCAAGGCCGCCAGCATAAGCCATAACTCCGCAATATCAAGATTATTCTCGGTACTATGCAGTAATACTATATTCTTTCCCTTTACCCCATCGGGTATAGCTATACCCCAGGCAAGGGGATTCTTGAATTCCTTGCGGATACTGACCCTTTTAGGGGTAGCGTTAATAACCTCGGCCGCCCTGATTGCATCGTACTCCAGGCGGCTATGCTGGTACAAAATCATATCTACCTGCACAGAATCACTCTTCTTACCTGCCTTAGGCTCAAGACTCGAATAAGGGCTTAAGGCAATTGTCCGGTCAGAGTAAACCATGGTATCATAAAAGATAGCCAGGACATCATCGAGGATATCCACGCCGTGGGCCCTATCCAGAGAAAGGTTAATCTTATCCGCGCCGTATCTCTTCAGGGAATCCATCAGCAAGACTATCTCTACAAGATCATCCGCAGACTCGATTTTATAGGAAATATCAACTTGTTTTCCTTTAACCGCAGCAGGATTGAGTATTCTCAGGTATATCTCCCCATCCGGAAATCTTGATGTCGATACCCTGATTCGGGCATCCTGGGCCTTGACATTTAATTTAGAGGGAAGCTCTACGGAGATCCATCCACAGCTGTCTCCCCAGGGAGAGCGAAAAGAACCCTTACCGTTCAAAGAGAAAAGGATGGTGCCCTCCATCTTCTTTACCTTGGCCTGGCGGAATAAACCTCCTAGAATACTATGCATATCATAAAGCCGCATAATGCCGTCTTCTCCGGAGCTGTCATAGCTATGGTTCCAGATTGAAGGAGAGAAATAAATAAGGCCTCCCTCTGAATCAACTTGCTTCTTCAAAGACTCTGCGTGCTTGTTCAACTCCTCGCGATAAATCAAAAGGTTCATAGAAAATACTATATCCGCCGGACCAAAAGAATGAACGTCTGCATCCCCGAAAACAAAAACCACATCCGGGTTGTCTCTGTTCTTCTCCGCCTCAATTAATGCGGCAAAATCACGGTCTATCCCGACTACCGTAAGATCAACAACGCCCTCTTGACGGTAATATTCCGCCATCCCGCGGCTAGCCTCTCCGTATTGACACCCGATATCCAGAATACGCAAAGTATTCCTCTTTGGCCAAGGAGATAGATCTACTGACTTAACGACTTTAGCAATTTGATCTGCCTGGATACTAGAGACATTCTTGGAAACCAAAGGTAATATCCTTCTAACGATTAAACTACGCACTAATAAGGAAGTATCATCCAATGCAGCCATAAGCAAGGCAGAGAGTATGTTCTCTTCAGATAGATTAAATAATTCGCCTAATAAAAGAACTGCCTTAGCCCTAACCCAGCTCTTTTCTTCCTGCTGAAGCATCGAAAGCAAAAGAGGAATGCTTTCTTCAGATGCCTGCTGGAAGAATGATATTGTTTTTACCTTATCTGCATGGTTAGCCCTGCGGCTTGAACCTACATCCTCTA
>JAQTTQ010000045.1 GCA_028710685.1 Candidatus Omnitrophota bacterium
ACCAGTTTCAGCGGCAAAAGATGAATTTAGCAAGACAAATACCAGGGAAACTCCTGCCAGTAGCTTTCTCATCCTAAACCCTCCTTTACGATAAAAACTGAATACCGGCTTAATCAATACAAGGTAATCTTTGGCTTTTCCTTATTATACTGCTTAAAGGCCTTTTTCCAACTCCTGGAAATAACGCTCTTTGCAGCTATCCCTTCCGGCTGCTTATAATGCCCGCAATACTTACAGATAATACTTAAAATTCTAGCAAAAGCCTCTTCCTTTACCAGGGAGAGGCTTTTAACGGCAATATCAAAACCGAATATCCTGCTTATATGAGATCCCATGGCACAGGGATAATATCCGTATCTGGACAATTGCGTTCCACATCTCATCGGCCGGTAGCATCCCTTCGTAAAATCTGCAAATTTGTAAATTAACAGATCAACCGGAGCCTTATTAATGCTGTCGTGAGGCGTATTGCCGAATATTTTCCCGCCTTTAGCCTTTTTCTCCGAACTTATGACTGAAACCCACGCAGGCAGGCAGGATAATATTCTCTTCGTATAATCAGAGAAATTATTCGTCAATATAGCAAATTTACAATCAGGATCAAAATCTTTATATAATTTTAAGATCTCGATTATCCGAAAGATTTCAGGGTGAAGGGTAGGTTCTCCCCCCCTGATTTTAATCATCTTCCAATACCAATGCAGATTAATCGATTCATCCACAAATTTTTTAATCTGTTGCGCTGTCATTAACTCACTGCTTGGGGCATGCTCAAAAGAACACTCGCAATTAACGCATTTAAGGTTACAAAATTCTATAATTTCAAGTTCGATAATATCTCTGCTAAGCACGGGCCACCTGGGTTGATTTAAAAAACACCAGGGAAGCCACCAGCGAAAGAAATATTTCCTCCAAGCTAAAACTCTTATAAACGCATCCATAAATATCATCAATTTGAGCTTTTAATATAACAAATTAAGTTTACTTTAAAGAAAAGGAGTTTGCAATAGGTATTTAATAAAATCGACGGATCAATAAGAAATATTAGAAATAACTAATCTCTTTCCCAGACACCTAATATTATAGGTAAAATGCAGCAGTTATTAGACAGGTTCCAACAAGCAGGGATAAATTCATAAGTGAGGTTGCTCTCGAGGCTAATGATTCCTGCGAGACGCGTAGGTAAAGGGTAAGAAATAACTCCGCCAGGAGCCTTCAGAGGACATAAACTGATTTACCCCAAAGAAGTAATCAACAATTGCTTCTCTCATACGGGCAATTTCTTTTAAATGCGCATAGTTTCTTTGATTATCTAAGGTTAGATCGATTAACTCCAGGGCCCGTTCAAATGCTTTTTGAGCATAATCAGTATTTTTCTTGATCCGCCAGTTAAGCGCCCGCTCAACCTCGCTACCGATATTTGCCATTTGTTCTAAGAATAACATCTGGCTCCAGCGGCCTGAAGCTAAATCTTTATGTTGATAGTTCAATGTTTGATCCTTTTTGCGACTATAGCAATAATTTTCCTGCGCGTTTCTTCATTCTCTATGCCGCGGCTCCTATTCCCTTGGGAAGGACGCATATTAATCATAGAATCAAATTCAACAAAATCGTCACCTTGCATTTCTGGGTAAAGATTAACGCCCCAAAGATTCTTCTGTTTTGATCCGTTCTCAAGCAGCAAAGCTTCTAAATCAGAATGAAGTTCCGCATCAACAGCGATAACTTCTCTTTCTACATCAACTACGGCCTTTACTAAATTACCAAAAGTAGCTTCGGCCATTTGATTAAGCTCATTTAATTTTAAAGCTTCGTTTATTATTTTCATTAAAAGGATTATGCCTCAACAAAAAACCTTCTGCAGGGCGCCCTCTTAACCTTGAAACTTATCAAGGTTCGAGTCTTATTTGGCTCCCCCTCGAGGACTCGAACCTCGGACCTGGAGATTAACAGTCTCTCGCTCTACCAACTGAGCTAAGGGGGAATAGTAGAAATATTTTACACTAAATATAATCTCAGTCAAACAGTTTTTAACCGACACACTTAAATAATCTACCAAAAAAAGCTTGCCGCTGCTTTCATATAGAAGTAAAATAATTAACCATGACTATTACCTATAAAGATTATGATTACGGGGTCTTATCCAGAAACATCCAATCCCTGATTGATGAATATTATTTTCCTAACAAACCCTATTCTAAGAGAAGGATTAAAATCGTACTTCAGGCCATTAAGCCCAGGATACAAGAAAAAATCCTGGATATAGGCTGCGGCGTGGGGACATTCGCCTTTCACTGCGCTAAACAAGGAGCACGGACATTCGGTATTGATTATTCTCCCGAATCCATTAAAACAGCAAATAAACTATGCGAACAATTCGGCGTAAGCCAGAATACTTCCTTTTTGATTGCCAACGGGATGAAACTACCTTTCAAAGACGCTTATTTCGATAAAATCATTGCGGCGGACTTTATTGAGCATATTACCCATAATGAAAAAGACATGCTGCTGCAAGAAATATACCGCGCACTAAAACCCGAAGGATTGATTATTATATTTACCCCTAATGCCATAAGAGAAAAAATAGGCGAACTATACTGGAAAATAAGAAATATCTTATTTAGGAATAAAATCCCGGTAAGCAATCTGCACTACGGGTTAATTAATAAGTCTGATTTCGCTAATATCTGTGCTAAAAATAATTTTAGACTGAAACTATGCTACAAAGATATCACTCGCCCATTCCTTGCTAATATACCTTTATTACGCAGGTCATTAGCGCTAAATCTACTTTTTACACTTAAGAAATAACCGGTTAAACTATCTCTTTCTCAAGGCCGTCCACCTCAAGATCAATTTCCACATTCCGCTTTTCTATCTCCTTCATCCTTCTACCGTATTCCCTTGCTGTTTCTTCATCGCGGTATATTTTTGGATTAGATAAAGCCCTAGCCTTGGCGTAACTTTCAATCTGAAGCTTTTCCTTTTCATTCTTTAATTTATTTATTTTCTCGCGTATCGATGAATTATGGGCTTTCCTTTTTTTCTCTTCGAGCTTTCTTGACCTATCTTCTTCTTTTACCTTCAGCCTTTCTTCCCTCTGCTTTTCCCTAAAGGTATCGGCCTGAGGGCTCTTATGCTCAGCCTCTTTAATTAGGAAATCTTTCTTTTCGAAATAATAATCGAATGGCCCCGGAAACTTCCTGATCCTGCCGTCCTTAACCTCATATACCATATTAGCTATAGAGCGTACAAAATAAATATCATGACTTATGAATACAAGCGTACCCTGGTAATTATTCAAAGCCTGCACAAGCGCCTCAACCGCATCCACATCAAGGTGGGTAGTAGGTTCATCCAGCAAAAGGAAATTAGGCGGATTAATTAAAAGCTTCGCCAGTATAAGCCTGCTCTTTTCTCCGCCGGATAAAACCTTAACTTTTTTATCGGCATCATCTCCGGTAAATAAAAAAGCCCCCAGTATCGACCTTATAATCTCCTCCGACATATATCCCGGCGCGGCAGAATAGGCTTCACGCAAAACCGTATTTTCTGTATTTAAAACATCTGTGCGTGTCTGCGAAAAATATCCGATATCAACGTTATGCCCTACAATACGCATGCCGCTGCCAATATCAACTACCCCTCCGAGGATCTTTAAAAGGGTCGATTTCCCCGCCCCGTTCTCTCCGGCTAACACAGCTTTTTCTCCCTGAGTTATTTCAAAATCTAAATCTTTATAAACCTCGATCTCCCCGTAGTTCTTAGAGACTTTATCCAATTGAATTATCTTATGGCCGCTCCTTCTGGCCTGAGGAAAACTGAAATCCCGTATGCTCTCACGCGGGTCAGGAGGCAGGACTATTGCCTCTCTCTCCAGCCTCTCTAAAGCCGTTCTCTTAGACCTAACCGCCGCTGCCTTGTTAGGCTGGGCATGAAAACGGGAAACAAAGGCCTTAAGCTGTTCTCTTTTTTTCTCCTGTTCCTTAAACTGTTTTTCCAGGTGTATACGTCTTTCCTTTTTTATTTCTTCATAATGCTGGTAATTACCATGAACCTTAGCTATTAATCCGTGTTCAAGAATGAGGGTATAATTAGTTACCTCGGTCAAGAAGGCCCGATCATGCGAAATCATAATGAATGTACCCCGAAAACCGGCAAGATAATCCTTAAGCCAGAGTGCCGCATTTAAATCCAGGTAGTTTGTGGGTTCATCCAAAAGCAACAGGTCATAATGATACGTGAGCAGCTTAGCTAAGAGGGTACGCATCTGCCAACCTCCGCTCATATCCTGTATCCTACGGTTAAAATCGCGTTCTTTAAAGCCTAGGCCCATTAAAATCTTCTCTGCCTTATGCTCTAATTCAAAAACCCCTAGTGATTCCAGCTCATGAAGAACTTCCCCGTATCTCCTGGAAGCAGCATCGTTTTTGTTCTCTAATTCAGATTTTTCTTTCTTAAGCCTTAAAATTCTTTCATCGCCCTGCGTAAGCTCAGATATGACGGTATTTTCCGAATTAAACTTAGATTCCTGAGCCAGGTAACCGATATTTGTATTTTTGTTAACTCTTACCTCGCCGCAAGAAGGCTCAACCTCTCCTAATATAAGAGAAAAAAATGTGGATTTACCCGAGCCATTGGGGCCGATAAGCCCAATCCTCTCCCCTCTATTAATATTTAAGGAGATATTCTCAAAAAGTACTTTATTCCCGTAGTTTTTAGATAAATTATTAACTGTTATCATCGGATTAAATAGCGCGGCGTGCTTCTAGAGATTTGGAGAGCGTGGTAGAATCTGCATACTCAAGGTTTGAACCAACAGGTAACCCCAAGCCAATACGGCTTAATCGCACACCCAAAGGTTTGATAACCTTAGTAAGATATAACGCGGTGGTCTCTCCTTCGGTATCGGCATCGGTAGCAATAATTATCTCCTTTATACTGGCTTGCTTGATACGGGCTAAAAGAGTATCTATCTTTAAATCTCCCGGGCCTTTTCCTTCTAACGGAGATATTGCCCCTAGCAATACGTGGTAGACCCCGGTAAAGCTGCCGGACTTTTCTATTGCCGTAACATCGCTTGGTTTTTCAACAATGCAGATAACATCCTTTTGGCGGCGTTGATCCTGGCAAATCTTACAAAGGTCTTCTTCGCTTAAGTTATGGCAAAGGACGCAGAAACGGACACTCTCCTTGACCTTGATAATCCCCTCGGCAAGGCTCTTAACTTCTTCTTTCGGCGCACCCAGTATATAACTGACTACACGCTCAGCGCTGCGCCTGCCGATACCCGGCAACTTAATCAAACCTTCAATCAGCTTTTCAATTGATTCAGTATAATTAGCCATTAATCTTCCTTAACAACCCTTCCGCCGAAAACATCCATTACCGAACGAATAAAAGTATTGCCGGAATCATCCAACCTGGGCTTAGCATCAGCCGATAATACAAAACTCACCCTCAAGGGGACATTAAGCGCCTCGGTTAGGTTCTTTTCAATCATCTCCCTGTTCTCCCTGCGCTCTAAAGATTCCTTATGCAAAGAATGGCTCTTAGGAAATGCTATAGTAAGCAGATTACCGCTCAGCTTAAACGGCTCTCCCTCGCTAAGGTATGTAGCCGCGGAAATCTTAACCCTGCTTAAACTATCAATAACGTTCTGCCAGGCGTCCTTAATGTTATCCAGGGTTATGTTCATTACCGGTTTGGGAGGTTCCTGCGGTTTTTTTTCGATAGAAACCACCTGCTCTTTAACCGCCTCTTTTTCTTTTAAGATAGGATTCTGGCTCTTGCGGTCATGACTTAGCCGGACAAGGCTTACCTCCAGGGGAATACGCAAAGAATCCATCCGCTTAGACATCTC
>JAQTTQ010000046.1 GCA_028710685.1 Candidatus Omnitrophota bacterium
ATAAATTGAATGAGTTAGTTTCAGGGACCGAACTTGCCGATTTGACCCTGGAAGATATTATGAAAAAGACCTCAGGGGTAGCTGAACAGGAGAATATCTTTAATAATGCCGCTCAAGTGTGGAATCATACTTTCTATTGGAAGAGCCTTTCTCCTAATGGAGGCGGAAGGCCCCTAGGAAATATAGCTGATAGGATTAATAAGGATTTTGGAAGCTATGAGGATTTCATCAATCAATTTTGCGAAATAGGCACAGCTCAATTCGGTAGCGGATGGGTTTGGTTAGTTGAAAATGAGTGTGTTCTTAGTATAATTAGGACAAGTAATGCTGAGAATCCTATTTCTCAAAATCAAGGGAAGCCAGTATTTGTAATTGATGTATGGGAGCATGCTTATTATTTAGATTATCAGAATAGGCGTAAGGATCATATAAGGATAATAATGGAGAAACTAATTAACTGGGAATTTGCTGAAAAAAACTTAACTCCTTTTGTTTTATCTGAAGGCAATAAATGAAATTCATTGATTTAGTGAAAAAACGCGTGAGCGTACGGAAATATCTCAACCGGCCAATTCCCCGCCAGGCCCTGCTTGATTGCGTTGAGGCTGCAAGGCTGGCTCCCTCGGCCTGTAATGCTCAACCGTGGAGATTTATAATTATTGACGATAAAGAAACAATAAAAGAAATTACTTCCAAAATTTGCCATGGTGTTTATTCGTTCAATAGTTTCATTGCAGAATCGGCTGCGTTGGTAATTGCCCTTTCTGATCGGGAAGGTTTCTTGCGCAAAGCCGCAGGGGTGCTTAAGGGTACTGACTATTACCTGATTGATATTGGTATTGCCTGTGAGCATATAGCCCTTCAGGCAGAAGAATTGGAGATAGGCTCCTGTTGGATAGGATGGTTCGACGAGAGAAGGCTAAAGAAGGCCCTGAATATTCCCAGTAAGATTAAAGCCGATGTTATTCTTGCTTTGGGTTATTACGATCCGCAGTTAACAAATCCCAAACCACGTAAATCACCCCAAGAGACAGTCTCTTTTTACAACAGGTAGGCGTAACATTGTTTTCATATTAGTTTTTGTGAATCAGATATTATTTGCATATTTATACCGGTTTTAGGTTATAATGATATACGGTTAGGATTAAATAGGAGAGTGGTTATGGCAAATTTTTCTTTTGACGTAGTTTCAGAGGTGGATTTACAGGAAATGGATAATGCGGTTAATCAGGCTAATAAAGAATTAGCCCAGCGTTATGATTTTAAGGATAGCAAGGCCTCAATAAGTTATGACCGTAAGGAGAAGAAAATTACCTTGATTGCAGATGATGATTTTAAGCTTCGCGCGCTTACTGATATATTGGCTACCCGGATGGCTAAAAGAGGCGTGTCGCTCAAGTCCCTTTTGTTTAAAGAGCCGGAGAAGGCCTTTGAGGGTTATTTACGGCAAATAGCGGATATATGCGTAGGTATTGACAAGGAAAAAGCAAAAGAACTAACCGGTATCATCAAGGGGCTAGGTTTAAAAGTTCAGACGCAGATAGAGGGGGAGAAGATAAAGGTCAGCTCTGCCAAGAAAGATGATTTGCAGGCAGTTATTGCGCATCTTAAGGCTCTTGATTTTTCCCTGCCTTTAAGTTTTTGTAATTACCGTAGTTGATTGACAAAACAGCAGCTAAAGATAAGGTTGATTAAATGTCAGGCATTGATAGCGATACCAATTCCCGCCTCGTCTATTCAAGCGATAAGGGTTCTATGTGCCCTGGCTGCTCTAAGCCGGTTAAAGAGTGTATCTGTCGTGAAATAAAGAGAAATGCTTTGCCTGAAACTACCGGTAAGGTAAGGATACGCCATGAGACTGCGGGCAGGAGGAATAAAGGCGTGACCATCATTTATGGTTTGCCTTTAAGCCAGGATCAGCTTGAAAAGCTGGCTAAGAAATTAAAGAGTACCTTTGGCACAGGAGGTGCTGTAAAGGGATACACCATTGAGCTGCAGGGCGGCCAATGCGAAAAAGTCGCAGTGGAGCTGCGCAGATTGGGTTATTTGGTCTAAAGAGAGGAGCACAATATGAGGAGATTAATTAAGCGTAAACCTGAGCCGGAGGCAACAGATTCAGTTTTGCAACAGGGAGAGATGGATTTGCTCTGCCTGGTCAATAAAATGTATGAGCATTTGATTTCCCTGGATAAGAAAGTTGATATTTTAGTTGACCGGTTATCGCAGCGCCCTCAGGGCAGCGATCGCTTCCAAAAGCCCGGTTCAAGTTTTAGGCGCGATGACCGGCCCAGGGAGCGGAGCTTTACCCGGGCAGTCTGTTCGCAGTGCGGTAAAGAGTGCGAAATTCCTTTTAAACCTACCGGAGACCGCCCGGTTTATTGCAGGGATTGTTTTTCGGCGCGCAATAGTTCCGAGCCGTTTAAGGAAAAATTCGGCAATAGGCCAAGGGAGGTGAATCGCGGCGAGGCAAAGGCTTCTGGATTTAATAAGAAGAGGAGCCCGTTCTTTAAAAGGCGCAAGAGCCGTTTTTAACTTCAATTAACGGTATGTTGAGTTTTAAATCTCATATATGACTGAGAGAAAACCAAAAAAGAGGCTGAAACTGAGAATAATCCTCTCCCTCTCTATGATCTTGATACTAGGGGGCCTTGGCATATTCCTCTTCCGGCAGAGGGTAACTAAGTTTGCGGTGGAGGTTTTTTTAAGCAGCAGGCTGGGGACAAAAGTCTCTATGAATAAGTTCCAGCTGAATATAGCCTTGGGGCATTTGAATATTGAAGGCCTTAAGATACGAAACCCTCCCGGATTTAGCGATAATATTTTATTAGATATTCCTAAGATCGCGGTAAAGTTCGATCCGATACTTTTTACTACGGGAAGGCTCTATTCCAGCCATGCCGATATACACTTGAAGAGCCTGTTAATTGAAAAAGATAAGCAGGGACGGATGAATGTCGATTCTTTAGAGATTTCACATAAGGCCAAGCCGGCGCCTGTTTTTCGTATCAGCCTTTTAGATTTACAGATTAACCAGGTTATTGAGAGGGATTACCGATACCCTAAGCCTTTTATCAGAGGCCATGACCTGAATATAAAGAAATCATACCGGAATATCACGGGCATTAACCAGCTTATTTTGCTTATGCTTGCTGATCCGCTGAAGGAAGCCGGGCTTAAGGGAGCTAAGATTTTTGGGTTCTATGCTATTTTAGGTACGCCGTTGGCAATTCCTCTGGTGGTGGCAGTTGATAGTATGGGTAAGGGTAATGTCCGTAAAGATATTAAAATTCCGTTAGATAACCTGTATAAACTAACCCTTAAGGTGCTGGATGATTTAGGTGATATAAAAAGGCATAATATTGATAAAGGTTATATATATGCTAAAATTCACGGAGCAAGCGTTAATGCGCAGTTAAAACAAAAAACAAAGGATGAAACCAGTATAAGCATTACTGCTAAATGGCTGTTTTTCCCTGAGCATGAAGTTGCCAGCGGAATACTCTATGAAATTATTGAGCAATCCGATAAGGCTAAAAAGGGCAGCGTATTTGCAAGATGAAGAAATTAGCACTGGGAATTTTATTAGTTTTTTTAGCGGTTTTTTATTTGTTATTCCTTACTACAGCCGGAAATAAGTTTATATTTAAGGCTGCTATCGCAATCTTTGTTAAGGCAGAGAGAGTAGAATTTCAGAGTTTCAGTGGCAGTATCCTAACTAAAATCAGGGTAGGTAATTTAAGGGTAGAGGGATTGAAGGGGTTGCCTAAGGATAGCCTGGTTGATATTCAAACTATAGAAATTGGCTTGGATATCCGTAAATTTATTCCCGTAGTTATTAAGGTTTTTAACGGTCGCTTGTCGGTGCCCAATCTGGGGTTGATTTTATTCAACGGTGATTATACCGGGGGCTTGCTTGAACTTAATATTTATGCAAAGGAATTAAGTATAAGCAGCCTCCTCTCTTCAGTAAATTTTAACAAGCCGCTTGCTAAGGTTAAGGGTACCTTAGAAGACGTTGATTTTAGTTTAAGGGGGCCTCTTAGAAAATTAGTTTTTAAAGGGGGGGCTGTCTTTAAGAGTCTTGTTTACGGGGAATTCTCCCTGAAAGATTCTCCTTTCAGCTGCGATTTTAACTTCACTGAATATGATAAGGCCGTAGGGAACCTTATTTTAATTCAGGGTGAAGTTTCCGGCCAATCTACCGCTTTGATTTATCTCGAACATAGCCGGATTGTATTCCTGCAGGGCCTTAAAAATCCGGAGCTTGATATTAAAGGTTTCGCATCGGTGGGGGGAGTTAAGATAAACTTATTCCTAAAAGGAACTACGGATATGCCTGATTTAAGGCTATCTTCAATTCCGCCCTTACCTCAGGAGCGCCTGCTTGTAATGTTAATAACCGGGAAAGAATGGAGCGGCGCTGACGCTATGCTTAAGAATGGAGAAATTCCCCCTGATTTGGCAATGGATTTTATTGATTATTTCCTATTAGGCAGTGAAGGAAGCAAGTTTGCCCGTGATTTGGGAATAACCGATTTCTCGATAACGATGGATAAGGATGCAAGGGGTGTTGCGGTAAAAAAGTCTGTGCATGAAAAAGCAGAATTAGGTTACGGCATACTTCAGGAGGAAGATGAGCAGAAGGTGCAGGACATTACTCATAAGATATCCGGAGAGGTAAAAGTTACGGATTCTGTTTCAGTAGCTGCCGAAAAAGAGATTAAGCAGGTTTCTTCTGTGCAAGATTGCGAAGAAGCACAAAAGCCGGATGACAGGGTTATGATAAAGTTTAAAAAGATATTTTAACTTCTTATGGAGGCTGATAATGAAGGCATTAGGCATTCTTGCTGGTCCGCGTAAGGGGCAGGTAACAGACCGTATGCTGGATGAAGTTTTAAGGGGATTAAAAGAAAGAGGGGCAGAGGTTAGTAAGGTCTATCTTTATGATTTAAATATAAAGCCCTGCCGCGGTTGTTATGCCTGCCGGGGAACGCAGGAGTGTGTTATAGCTGATGATTTCAAAAATATCTCTAAGGAATTATCGGACGCGGATGTGTTGGCCTTTGCCTCTCCGGTCTATGTGGGTAATGTCACTTCCGTAGCAAAGGCTTTTTTCGACCGGGGTATCTCTATGTTTAAGATGACAAATTTCGGCCCTAAATGGCCGCACAGAAAGCCCAGGAAGATTGTTTTAATTACCAGTTGTTTTGCGCCTTTTCCATTTTCGCACCTTATGGGTGTTATCCCGGGGTGTTTTAGGGCAATGAAGCTGTTTTTTGGGATGATGAAAGGGGATATTAAAACAATCTTTGCAACCGGAAGATGGGACTTTAATTCTAAGAAATGCAGGGGTATTTTAAATAAAGCTTATAATTTAGGGTTAACCTTAAATTAAATATACGAAAATATGCTTAAATTAATCGCAGTGATTGTTGTTTTAATATTCAGCTCTATTGCTACGACGGCTGTATATAATAAGACTCAGCAGGCGGATATAAATTATTATCGGGGTAAGGCTTATTTAGAGAGAGGTGAATTCAGGAAGGCAACCCCTTATTTCGAGAAAGTTTTGGCTGTAGACCCTTTTAGAAAAGAGGCTATCGGCAACCTTGCTTATTCCTACCAGTGGTCTAACCGGCATAAAGAGGCAATTGCATATT
>JAQTTQ010000047.1:0-1987 GCA_028710685.1 Candidatus Omnitrophota bacterium
ATTGATCCCCGAAAATATATTCTCTGCTGCTGCAACAAGATCATTATCTATACGCAGCTTAAGCCTATTCCAGAATAAATCAGAATCAGATCTCACCTTGCCAAAATTAATAATCTTCTTTAACTCCCAAAATCTTTCCGCCTCAAGCTTGCAGCAGGGACAGGTTTTAATATGTACGTCCATATCCTCTTTATCCCTTAAGGAGAGTTCGTTATCAAGATACCTGCTTAATTTTACCAGTTCCTTACAGCGCATCTTTAAATACCCCCTTTTCCAGCAAGATATCCTTCAGTATTTTCCGGCCCCTGAATATCCTGGATTCTACGGTACCTACGCCTACCCCTAAAGACCTTGAGATATCCCCATAGGATAACCCTTCAATCTCCCTTAAAATAAGGGCGCTGCGGTATTTAAATGGGACTTTTGATAAAGCCCATCCTACAAGCTCCTTTGCCAAAGGATCCGGATTTTCCTCTATTAAAGACAACTCAGGACAAGCAGGATCTTCCATGGAGATCGGCTGGTATTTATTTTTTCTCAGGAAATCATAGGCGCTATTAACTACAATTCTGTAAAACCAGCTGGAGAATTTTGATTCAAAGCGGAATGAATGAAGGCGGTTATATATCTTAATAAAAGCCTCCTGAGCGACATCCTGCGCGCTTGAAAGATTAGAGGTGAGGGAATACGCTATATTTAAAGCCTTACCCTGATACTTCTTTACCAGCATCTCAAACCCCTCCAAATCACCGGATTTAAACCTTGCTATATATCCCGAATCTTCATCCATAGCTTCCTTCCGGTAATAAGACGCAGCTGGCTTTAACTTTATTCCATTATTTATTCAGGTTATTCAGGATTGAGCGGGCTGCCTTTATATCGCTTTCGCTCAAACCCATCCCCTTAGCCATATCCCTAAGGGCCTCTTTATTATGCGGTAGCGTTCTTTCATCGGCTGTGGATTGGTTAGGGTTGATTACCGGGATATCCCCCAGGACAAAACATATAATTAAGCCTAACGCAATAGAAACAAGCAGTAAGAATAAAGCACGCTTAATTGCCCTCTTCATCCCATCTCCCCATTTTTAAATAAAAACAGTTATATTTATTTTCTAAGCACTTCTTTGAATTTACTGGTAAGGGCTGGAACTATTTGAAAGAGATCCCCGACTATCCCGTAGGTAGCTACCTTAAATATGGGGGCTTCAGGGTCTTTATTGATGGCGACGATTATTTTTGAAGACTGCATTCCCACAAGATGTTGAATCTGCCCGGATATACCGCAGGCAAAATAAATCTTCGGGGCAACAGTTCGCCCGGTCTGCCCTACCTGATGGGAATAAGGCATCCATCCTGCATCAACCGCAGCACGCGAAGAACCCACTGCCGCGCCTAAAACATGAGCAAGCTCCTCTAATATCTTGAAATTCTCCGGCCCACCCATACCGCGGCCTCCGGAGACAATTATATCCGCCTCAGCTAAATTTACCAAAGACTCAATCTCTTCAACTATATCCAGAAGCTTGGTGCGCGAAACATACAAGGCGCTCTCAAAACTTTCCCTTATAATCTTTCCCTTGCGTTTCTTATCCGCTGCCATCGGAGCAAATACCTTATGCCGCACCGTTGCCATCTGCGGGCGATAATTAGGGGATATAATCGTAGCCATGATGTTACCGCCAAAGGCAGGCCTGGTCTGAAGCAGAATCTTTTTATCGGGATCTATATCTAAACCCGTGCAATCAGCTGTTAATCCTGCCTTAATATTAATTGCCACACGAGAAATAAGCGACCTTCCTATATTAGTAGCCCCGCATAAGAGTATCTCCGGCTTATATTTTTTGACTAATTCAACCAAAACATTCGTATAAGGCTCATCCTGAAAATTAGCCAGCTCAGGCGCCTCTACCAAGTAGATATTATCGGCTCCGCAGAAGATAAGCTCATCAAGCTGATCCTCCATCTTATTGCCTATCAATACCCCGCT
>JAQTTQ010000047.1:2087-5660 GCA_028710685.1 Candidatus Omnitrophota bacterium
AGCATACGCTCAAGCCGCATCATTTTATCAGTAGCCTCTTCAACCTTCTTTACATAAGTTACCTGGGGTATATTCAGATGCGTCGATATCCCCGGGCCCACCTGTGCCGTGTCTCCGTCAGAGGCCTGCTTGCCGCAAATAATAATATCGAATGCGCCTACCTTTTTAACTGCCCCGGCTAAGGTATAGCTCGTAGCCCATGTATCGGACCCGGCAAAGGCGCGGTCACAAACCAAAAATCCCTCATCAGCGCCCATGGAGATAGCCTCGCGTAAAGCAGCATCTGCCTGCGGAGGGCCCATGGTGATAACACTTACCTTTCCGCCGAAACGCTCCTTTAACCTTACCCCTTCTTCAATGGCGTACATATCAAAGGGATTAATGATAGCCTTTACCCCTTCGCGCATAAGCGTATTTGTTTCCGGGTTAATCCTTACCTCGGTTGTTTCAGGGACCTGTTTTATGCAAACAATTATATTCATATTTTATTTTGCTAACTCTTTTATGATTTTCAAGGCTATAATCCCGCGCTGGACCTGATTAGTCCCTTCGTAAATCTGGGTAATCTTGGCATCACGCACGTATTTCTCAATCGGATAATCCTTCATATACCCGTAACCGCCGAATATCTGAAGGGCATCCACAGTAACCTTCATTGCTACATCCGAAGCATACATCTTGGCCATGGCTGACTCTTTTGAGACATCCTTAATGCCGGCATCCACCATTCTTGCGGTTGAATAAACCAAACTTCTTGCAGCCTCAACTTCAGTAGCCATGTCCGCCAGCATCCACTGGATACCCTGGAAGCTGGAGATTGACTTACCAAACTGCACCCTCTCCTTGGCATATTTAACTGCCAACTCCAAAGCGCCCTGGGCAATACCTAAGGCCTGGGCAGCAACACCGGGACGGGACATATCAAAAGTCCTCATAGTTACGATAAAACCCATACCCTCCTTAGCTAAAAGATTCTTTGCGGGAATCTTGCAATCGGTAAATATCAGCTCCCGGGTTGAGGACGCGCGGATACCGAATTTATCCTCTTTCTTGCCGAAAGTAAAACCGGGTGTACCCTTTTCTACGATAAATGCTGTAGCACCGCGTGCACCCTTAGTTTTATCGGTCATGGCAATAACAACATAGGTCTCTGCATCGCCGCCGTTAGTAATAAAATGCTTAAGGCCGTTTAATATATAATAGTCGCCTTCTTTTCTGGCAGTAGTCTTAATCCCGGAAGCATCCGAACCTGCTTCAGGTTCGGTAATTGCAAATGCGGCTACCTTTGTTCCTTTTGCTAAATCCGGGAGGTATTTCTTCTTCTGCTCATCATTTCCGAATAATACTATAGGAAAAGTCCCCAGTGCCGAGGCAGCGTAGCAAACCGCAATACCTCCGCAGGCGCGGGAGAACTCCTCAGTTGCCAGGCATAAATTCATCACGTTCGTCCCTAATCCGCCGTACTCCTCAGGGATAAAAAGACCGAACATGTCCGACTCAGCCATAACCTTTAATACATCCCAGGGATATTCTTCGCTGATATCATATTTAGCCGCTGCCGGGCGGATCTTCTCTTCGGCAATCTTATGGGCCAGGTCTTTAATCATTTTTTGTTCATCAGTTAACAGGTAATCCATTCTTCCTCCTTTAAATAGGGACAGCGACCTTTTTTCTCATGAATAGTTGAAAATTATAGCATAAAATATTTATTTTACAAGATTTTTTGAAGGGCAACTTCCTGGCAATTAGGGAATTTCGGGCAGTTGATGCACTCTGCCCAGATCTTATGCGGAAGGCTTGCGTGGCTGACCCTCTTAAAACCAAATTTTTTAAAATACTCCGGTTTATAAGTAAGCATAAAAACTTTTTTTATTCCTAAACCAACAGCCTCATTCAGGCATGCCTCGATTAACTCCCTGCCCACACCCTTGCCCTGGCGCCTTTTTAAGACTGCTACTGACTTAATCTCCGCCAAATTATCCCATGAGATATGCAAGGCAGCGCAGCCGGCAACTTTTCCCTTTTCTTCTTTAACCCAATAATCGCGTATATTCTCGTAAAGCTCGCTTAGGGAGCGCGCCAGCATAATATCCTGCCTGGCAAAAGCATTAATCATCTCCTGCATCTGCTTCACATCTTTTATCTTCGCTTTTCTTATCATAAACTATTCTTGTCGTGGGACAGTCCCTACTGGCATTACTTGATTTCGGTGCCTTTTGCTACAACCACAATCCCGGATTCAGTAACAAAAAACTTCTTCTTATCCTCGGCTAAGTCATAGCCGATAACCATTCCCTGGGGAATATTCACATCTTTATCAATGATAGCACGTTTAACCTTGGCATACCTGCCTACATTAACCCCTTCCATAAGTATGGAGTCATATACCTCAGAGAAGCTGTTTACCCTTACATTCGGAGAAAGGACTGAACGCTGCACCTTGCCTCCGGAGACAACGCAGGCACTTGAGACTATTGAATCCAGGACCAGCCCGACCCTACCGGCAATCTCATCTCCTGAATGCACGGTCTTTACCGGCGGGAACTGTTCCTGATAAGTCCTGATCGGCCACTCCTTATCATAAAGATTAAATGTAGGATTAACCTGGATCAAATCCATATTCGCTTCAAAATAAGCATCAATTGTCCCGATATCCCTCCAGTAAAGCGCCTCGTGCTTATTCTGGTCAACAAAATTATAAGCTACTACCTTTCTCCCTTTCTTAAGCATATGAGGGATTATATCCCTGCCGAAATCATGTGAAGAACCGATTCGCTTAACATCTTCATGCAGCTCTTCCTCAATTACCTTACCCTTAAAAACATAAATGCCCATAGAGGCGTAAATTTTATTATCATTCCCGGGGATTGTCCTTGGGTTCTTAGGTTTCTCCTGAAAACCGCTTACCTTATTAGAATCATCCACTTCCACAACACCAAGATGCGGAGAGCTTGACTTATCTATCTCCACCACACCCACAGTAAGATCGGCATCATTAGCACGGTGAAAATCAATCATATCGTAATAATTCATCTTATAGATATGATCCCCGGCGAGAATCAAAACTTCATCCGGCTTATCCATATCCAGGGTATAGAGATTCTGGTATATGGCATCAGCGGTACCCAGATACCATGAATCACCGACTCTCTGCTGGGCCGGTAATAATTCTATGAATTGCGCTAGCTCAGAGGGAAGGATATTCCACCCCAAACGGATATGCCTATGCAGTGAAGCTGATTTATACTGGGTTAATAAATATATCCTGCGCAAGCCCGAATTAATACAGTTACTTAGAGTAAAATCTACAATCCTATAAATACCGCCAAAGGGAACCGCCGGCTTAGCCCTGTCTTTGGTTAGAGGAAGCAGCCTCTCGCCTTTGCCTCCGGCCATAATAAATGTTAAAACCCTCTGCATCATTCTTGTAAATCTCCTTTGAAAAAGATTATACTACTTTAATCTCCAATCTTCAAGTATTATTGAAAATAAAAGGGGACGGTTCTCCGCCTTGCAATTCCCTATGTTGCAATAGTTTACAATATCTTCAAAATATATATAATACTTCAAGAA
>JAQTTQ010000002.1 GCA_028710685.1 Candidatus Omnitrophota bacterium
TGCTCGTAAGCCTCCCGGCCTATTTATTTAAGGGTAAGTTTCACCGCGGGTTTATGAGAAGGTTTGGGGTTATACCCAAGGGTGTAGATTTTTCCCGCCCTATCTGGATTCACGCGGTAAGCGTAGGCGAGGCTGTATTAATGCGTGGTTTAATTGTCCGGTTGCGGGCCGCTTATCCTTCTAAGAGCTTTGTAATCTCTACCGTTACCCCTACCGGAAATAAGATTGCCCAATCCATTGCAGAAAAATCAGACTTTGTTACCTACCTTCCTTTTGACCTAAGTTTTATCACAAGCAGGGTGATAAAAAAAGTCAGGCCCTGCGTCTTTATTATTGACGAAACTGAAATTTGGCCTAATCTTATCAGTTCTCTTTACGACCTGAAGGTGCCTATTGCCGTGCTTAATGCCCGAATCTCAGATAAATCTTTTAAAGGGTATTTAGCTATAAAATATTTACTTAAGCCAATTTTAAATAAAATCCATATTTTTTGTGCTCAATCTAAAAACGACAGGGATAGGTTGATTTCTTTAGGGGTTGAGCCTGGAAGAATAGAAGTTACCGCAAGCATGAAGTTTGATCAGGCCCGGAAATTATCAGAGGGGGTAAATAGCCCCAAGGACAAATTATCGCTGAAGGAGGGAGAGGTTCTTTTAGTGGCAGGTTCAACTCATCCGGGAGAGGAGAGAATTTTACTAAATATCTATCGTAAGCTTCTAGGGACTTTTCCTTATCTTCGTCTTTTGCTTGCCCCGCGTCATCCGGATAGGGCGGATAAAATTGCAACCTTGGTAAGGCATTTTGGATTTAAGCCCTGTCGGATAAGTTTATCCCAGCCTAAAGAGGCTTTGAAGGATACGGTTTTCATTTTGGATACGGTAGGAGAGTTAATCACATTTTATGCGGCCGCAGATATCGTTTTTGTAGGGGGCAGTTTGGTGAAAAAGGGGGGGCAGAATATTCTGGAGCCTGCTTCTTTGGGAAAGCCGGTAATCTTTGGCCCCCATATGTTTAATTTCCGCGATATTGCCGCAGAGTTTTTAAAGAGTAATGCGGCATTACAGGCCTTAACTCCGGAAGATCTGCTGTCTATAATAAAGGAACTCCTAGGGGATAAGCCTAAAATAATTGAGCTAGCCAGAAATTCAAAAGAGGTGATATTGAATAATCAGGGCGCTACCGAGAAGAGCTTTAATTTAGTAAGAAAACTCATTGTTTAAGGTTGCTAACTATGTTACCATTTATCAAATTATGGATATAAGGGCGAGGCAGAAAGATAGTATAGTTATTTTGGATTTATCCGGCAGGATTGATGTAAATTCCGCTAATCTGGTGGAGGCTATCGGACAGTGCCTGCGGGATGGTTATTGTGATATTGTATGTAATCTTGAGGAAGTGGAGTTTATTGACTACATGGGTATCTCGGTTGTGGTAATTGCCTACAAGGAGGTTATTAATTCCAAGGGGAGGATTAAGTTTACCAATGTACCGGTGCATATCCGTAATATTTTTTGTATTGCGGGGTTAGATAAGGCTGTAGAGATATACCCTGATGAAGAATCCGCATTAAAGAGTTTTAGCGAGGATAGGATTATCGAAGATATAAAGAGGCTGCAGCTTAGGCGCAGGTTTAAGCGTCTGCCTATAGATATTAAGATAGAGCTTAAGGCCAAAGACTCAAGGAGCCCGCAATGCCTGCATTTGGACCTGATTAACTTAAGTGCAGTAGGCGCTTTTATATTCGGTTGCGACAAATTTAAACTGGGGGATGAGGTGGTTTTCAAGATGAAATTGCCCCCGAACCAAAAGGAGATAGAGCTAGATGCCAGGGTTGTTTGGATTCCTGATAAGCAGGTCCAGCCGCACGCCTATCCCGGGATGGGCCTAGAATTTACCAAGATTCCTGCAGATACCCAGCAGAGACTGGTTGAGTTTATCGAAAGAAACCTTTCTTTTATGTCTTCGGATTAATTATTAAAATGCATAGATTAAAAGTTAAGCCTAGAGCGATAATTTTTGATATGGATGGAGTTATTATCGACTCCATGCCTTATCATTTCCTGGCCTGGTATGAAGCCTTAAGGCCCTACGGAGTGCGGGTAAGCTGTTTTGACGTATATTCTAAAGAAGGGGAGAAATGGGAGAAAACCCTAAAAGACTTATTAGGCAGGGCTCAAATAAAATATTCGGCAAGGATGCTGAAGGAAATTTTTCTAAAGCGGCAAATTATATTCAAAAAGAATTTTAAGCGTTTTATCTTCCAGGGAGTAGAAGATTTTCTGATCTGCCTGAAGAGACAAGGATACATTTTAGGTTTGGTTACCGGTAGCCCTATAGAAGAGGTTGAGAAAATACTCCCGGCTAAAATTCGGTTATTATTTAATTCTATAGTTGCCGGTAACCAGGTTAAAAGAGGCAAGCCTCACCCCGAGCCTTATCTTAAATGCGCTCAGTCAATAGGCCTGAAGCCTAGGCAGTGCCTGGTTGTTGAGAATGCCCCCTTCGGTATAGAATCGGCTAAAAAAGCAGGGATGTTTTGTGTTGCTTTGACTACCAGTCTGCCCAGGGAATACCTTAGCAAAGCAGATATTGTAGCCGATAAGCTAAGCGATATTTTCGGGTTTATTGAAAACTCCTGCGGGGTTTAATTTTCAAGGAAAATTTATACATCTCCTTGTCTTTTATAGGTTTCTCTCTCTGACAAAAATATTGTTTATTACATAGGGCTGTGTTATTATAATAAAAACCTAGGGAGGGCATATGGACTGGAAAGTATTTTTAGGTACCTTTGGCGCTGTTTTCTTTGCGGAATTAGCTGATAAAACGCAGATGGTAGGGATAACTATGGCCGCTAAGACAGGTAAGCCCTTTTTGGTAGGGTTTGGTTCGGTATGCGCATATATTATCGTTACGGTTATCTCGGTTGTAATCGGAGCGGCTATGGCTAAGTTTATTGATCCTCAAATAATACGTTATTTCGGCGCAGGCACTTTTATTATTTTGGGCATACTTATGCTGATCAAGGTTGTTTAATATTAAGATGAGAGGGTATTTTTATAGGATAGTAACAGGCAGACAGGGAGGGTTTTTGGCAGCATTGATAAAATCTGCCTTATTTCTTCTCTCTTTGGCCTACGGGATTATTATCCGCCTTTTAATTTTTTGTTCTTCTTTTGACCAGAATCGCTTTAATTTAAGGATAATCAGCGCCGGCAATATTACCGTAGGCGGTACAGGTAAAACTTCCCTGGTTGAATTAATCTCCCGGTATCTTAAGGGCCGCGGTAACTCTCTGGTTATCCTTACCCGCGGATATAAGCGTAAGGGCGCTGATTATGCGGGTGATGAGCCTAGGATGCTTGCTAAGAATCTCGCGGATATCCCGGTCATTATTGACAAAAATAGGGCCCGTTCAGCAAGAAGGGCGGTAAGGGAGTATAATTGCGATACGGCTATATTAGATGACGGTTTCCAGCAGTGGCATATAAAGAAGGATTTAGATATAGTGGTGATCGATTCGCTTAATCCTTTTGGTAACAGGCATATGCTGCCGCGAGGTTTATTGCGCGAGCCTTTAAGTTCTTTGAAGAGGGGGGATATTTTTGTTTTGAGCAAGACCAATTTTGTTACCGAGGAGGCCTTAGATAAAATTAGGCTTTCTTTGACAAAATATAACCCCAGGGCATTAATTGTTGAATCTATCCACAAACCGGTTGGTTTTTATAATATAAAAAATCCTGGCAAATTACTCGGGTTAGGTTACCTTAAGAAAGAAAAAGTTGTCCTTTTATCTGGTATCGGCGATCCCGCATCGTTTTTAAAGACGGTCGCGGGGCTCGGGGTAGAGGTAGGATTAGAATTGGTTTTTGCTGACCATCATTATTATACCGGCAGGGAGATAGAGGTAATTTCCGATAGGGCCAGGAATAGCGGTTTAAAGTTTATTGTTACTACGGAAAAAGATGCGGCAAGAATTTCGCAAGAGGCTGCTTCTATCCTAGAGGACCTTGAGATTCTTGTTTTGCGCATAGAATTGAAGATTGTAAAGAATGAAGAACTCTTTTTTAATCGATTACTTGGGTTGTATTCTCTTTAAGGTATTTGGCCCCCTTTTTAGGGCAATGCCTTTAAGCTTAAGCTTCTTTTTGGGGAGGCGCTTGGGGGACTTTTTTTATTATTTTGATTCCAAGCATAAGGCAATAGCATATGCAAATATTAAGAAGGTATTTGGCTTTAGCATGCCTTCTAGCGGTTTATCCCGTTTAACGCGCGATTTTTACCAATCCTTCGGGCAAAGTATCATCGAGGTATTTTTAATCCCCCTAATCAATCAAAATTATATAGATAAGTATATTACCATTGAAGGTAAAGACAAGGTTTCAGAGGCCTTTAAAAAGAAAAAAGGGGTAATACTTGTTTCTGTTCATGCCGGCAGCTGGGAGTTGGCTAATATTATCAGCTCTAACCTTGGTTTCCCCTTTTCTATGTTTATAAGGCAGCAGGGCTTGCCCAGGCTTAATGAATTGCTAAATGATTATCGTAAACAGAAGGGCTGCCGCATCATCAGCCGCGAAGGAGGCCTGAAAGAGGCTATTAAGGCATTGAATAATAACGAAGCAATCGGTATGACTGTTGACCAGGGTGGGAGCGCAGGTTTATTAATTGATTTTTTTGGCCTCCCGGCCTCTATCCCCAAGGGAGCAGTGAAATTGGCCCTAAGGCATCAGGCTGTTTTAATCCCGATATTTTTTGCGCGTGTCAACGGGCCTAAAATCAAGGTTTGGGCAGGCGAAGAAGTTTCATTATCGGCAAGTGAAGATGAGGGTGTTGATATAAGGGATAATTTGCGTAAGATCATCGCTATATTCGAAGACTTTATTTTTAATAATCCTAAGGAATACCTCTGGACTTATAAAATATGGAAACATTCAAATAAGAAGAAAATACTTATTTTAAGCGACGGCAGGGCAGGGCATTTGCATCAGTCAGAGGCAGTAGCAAGAGAAGCCCAGAGGGTATTAGCCCGGAGAAATATACAATCAGAAATTGAAAAGGTAGAGGTAAGCTTTAGAAATAATTTCCGCAGGATTTTTTCAAATTTATTCCCTGTTTGCCTCAGTAAATCGCTTTCCCTTGATTCCTTCAGGGCGGTATCTAATATTTCCGCGGATATAATTATATCCGCGGGTTCTTCTCTCTCTGGGGTAAATTTTCTCCTCTCACGGGAGAATTTAAGCAAGTCGATTGTTATTATGCGCCCGGCCTTTTTAGGCCCAAAAAAGTTCAGCCTTGCGATTGTGCCCCGCCATGACCTTCCGGCAAAAAGGAAGAATGTGGTTGTTACGGATGCTGCCCTAAACTTAATCGATGAAGAATTTCTTGATATAGAATCAAAGAAGCTTGCCGCCAGTAAGGGCTTAAATAAGGATCGCCTTTATATCGCAGTATTAGTCGGTGGTAATAGCAAGCGTTTTAAGCTTTCCTCAAATTCAATCGTTAAGCTTATGGCGCAGTTAAAATCCTTGAGTCTTAGTTTAAATGCCGAAATTCTTCTTACTACCTCAAGGCGTACGCCTAAGGAAGTGGAAGAAATTATTAAGAGGGAGCTTGAAGGGTTTTATGCTGTGAAGCTTATGGTTATTGCCAATGAAACAAATATCCCAGAGGCAATAGGCGGAATATTGGGATTAAGCAGTATTGTTATTTCTACCCCCGAGAGCATCTCTATGGTTTCAGAGGCAGTAAATAGTAGAAAATATGTATTTATTTTTGATGCCCCGGGTTTAAGCCTAAAGCATAAGCGTTTTCTGAAATATCTAACCGAAAGAAAATATATTTACAGGGATGAAATCGATAATCTTGGCAACAGGATTAAAGATATTTGGGCGACTAAACCTGTTTTGCCTTCTTTAAGTGATACCCAGTTGCTTAACCAGGCCTTAAATAAAATATTGTAGGCGTAAAGGAGGCTTGAATTGAATATACTCCAAATTCTGCCGGAATTAAATGTGGGGGGAGTTGAAACTGGTACCTTGGATTTAGCCAGGCAGCTTATCCGCCTAAACCATAAAGCGGTTGTAGTTTCTGCCGGAGGGGCCTTAGTTAAAGACCTGGAGGAGGCCGGGGCCAAGCATTACCAACTTCCGGTCCATAAGAAATCGATATTATCAATGGCCAGGGCAGTTCCCCTCCTGGTTGATATTATTAAAAAAGAAGATATAGATATTGTGCATGCGCGCTCACGGGTTCCTGCCTGGATAGCTTATTTTGCCTGCCGCAGAAGCCGGGCCATATTTATTACTACCTGCCATGGTTATTATACAAAACATCTATTTAGTTATGTAATGGGATGGGGGAAGAGGGTGATTGTATTAAGTAATATTATAGCCCGGCATATGATTGAAGATTTTTCTGTCCCTCATGAGAGGATACGTTTAATCCCGCGTAGCGTGGATTTGGATAAATTCCAATATTTAAGCCCTGATAAGAAAAGAGGCAAAGAGTTTAATATCGGTATTATCGGCAGGATAACCCCTATTAAGGGGCACCTCTACTTTATTAAGGCTATGGCTAAGGTTGCCAGGGCCATACCGTATCTAAAGGTTTGGATTGTCGGAGATGCCTCGGCATCCCGCCAGGCCTATAAAGAAGAAATACACGTCCTGGTGCGAAGGCTTGGGTTGACGCATTGCACCGAGTTTTTAGGTACGCAAAAGAATATTCCTGAAATCCTCTCTCATCTAGATCTTTTAATCTTGGCTACTACTACCCATGAGGCATTCGGCAGAGTAATTATTGAGGCCCAGGCCGCGGGAGTTCCGGTTGTGGCTACTGAAGTGGGCGGAGTCGTAGACATTATTGAGAACAATAAAAACGGCCTTCTTGTGCCTCCTGCCGATCCTGTTAGTATGGCTGAGGCAGCGATAAGGATATTTAAGGATCCTCAGCTGGCTCTTTCTTTATCCGAGGCAGCCATAGCCAGGGTGCGGGAGAAATATAATATCGCCCTGATGGTTGAGAATACGCTTAGGGTTTATGAAGAGGCATCCAGCAAGTTCAGCCTGTTAATTATCAAATTAAGTTCCCTGGGCGATATTATCTTATCTACCCCGGCCTTAAGGGAGATACGAAGAAAATTTCCTCATCATAAGATAAGCCTGCTGGTGGGGGAGGAGTCTAAGGATTTACTCTTTAAGTGTCCTTATATAGATGAACTTTTGGTGGCGGATTTTAAAAACAGGGATAAGGGCCTTAAGGGGCTTCTGGGTATTGCTGGGGAACTGAGAAAGAAAGGATTTGATCTGGTTATTGACCTTCAGAATAACCGCATAAGCCATATACTTTCCTTTCTTTCCCTTAGCCTCAATAGGTATGGTTATGATAATAAGAAGCTGGGGTTTTTGCTTAATTACCGGATTAAAGACAATAAGCCAAGGATAGGCCCGATAGAGCATCAGTTTAAAGTGCTTAAGCTCTTGGGTATAGATTTAAAAGATAGCCATTTGGAGCTATGGCCTTCAAAAAGCGATGAGGAGTATATAGAAAAGTTATTAAATACCCAATGGTTAAGCCAGGAGCAGAGAGTTATCGGGATAAATATCAGTGCAAGCAAGAGGTGGGCAACTAAATGCTGGCCTAAGGAATACATAATTAAGCTTTGCGATGAGCTGGGTTTAAGGAATATGCGGGTAGTAATAACCGGCACTGAAGATGATTTGCCTGCGGCGAACATGCTTGTCAATACCGCTAAAAATACTAAGATAATTAATGCCTGCGGGAAGACTACGGTTAACCAGCTTGCCGCTTTAATTAAGCGCTGCGCGGTATATATATCCGCTGATTCTTCGCCATTGCACATTGCCGCAGCGGTCAATACTCCGGTAATAGCATTTTTTGGGCCGACGGATCCGCTAAGGCATATGCCTCCGGCTAAAGATTATCTTCTTATCCGCAAGGAATTATCCTGTAGCCCTTGTTATAAGGCAAAATGTAAACATAACAAATGTATGAATTCGATAACCGTAGAAGAGGTTATCCGGGGAATAGAGAAGTTTTTAAAATGAAGATAATGCATTTGATAAATCATCTTAATATAGGCGGTATCGGAAGTTATGCCTTAAATTTATCCGCAGGCCTAATAAAGAAAGGCCACCGGTTATTTATTGCTTCCTCTGGCGGAGAATTGCTGGGAGAATTTAGCAGCCTTGGGGCAGAGCCTGTTCTGGTTCCCTTAAAGACCAAGAATGAGTTAAGCCCGAAAATTTTATTAAGTTTAATTGAATTAACTAAGGTGGTTAAGGCGAATCACATTGATATATTGCATTCTCACAGCCGGACTACGCAGGTATTGGGTTGTTTGTTGCAGAGGCTTACAGGGGTAAAGCATATTTTTACCTGTCATGGTTTTTTTAAGAGGCGTTTTTCGCGCAGGGTTTTCCCCTGTTGGCCGGATAAAATTATTGCTATAAGCGATCAGGTTAGGGAGCATTTAATTAACGATTTTAAATTAAGAGCGCCGAGGATAGATTTAGTCTATAATGGTATTGATACGGATAAATTCAGCCCGCCCTCTTTTGAAGACAGGCAGAAGGCTAAATTAAAAATAGGGTTAAGGTTGTCGCCAGTAGTGGGGATTTTAGCCCGTTTATCCGATGTTAAGGGGCATAGGTATCTTATTGAAGCAATGAAGGATGTTTTGCCGGTTTATCCCCGGGCCCAATTGCTTATCGCAGGGGAAGGGAAGATGGAGAAAGAGTTAAAAAAATTAACCGAGGATTTCGGCATTAAAGCGAATGTCATATTCGTAACTAATACATTAAATGCCAGAGAGGTCCTTTCTGCCATAGATTTTTTTGTGATGCCTTCCCTCAATGAAGGATTGGGGATGGCGTTGATGGAGGCAATGAGCATGGGTTTAGCAGTTATAGGTTCCAGCGTGGGGGGGATAAAGACATTAATCAAAGATATGGAAAATGGCTTATTAGTTAATCCGAAAGATCCCCGCGGAATCTCTCAGGCTATTATCAGCTTGATCTCTGATTCTAAGAAGGCCCTTGATTTGGGGAGGAACGCACATAAGCATATGGCGAATAATTTCTCCCGCGACAAGATGGTTTTAGAAACGGAGCGAATATACCTGAAGTGTTTGCAGGGTAATTAAAAGGCAGGGTTTATAAATGAAGGATTCAGAGCATAAGCGAGTTTTGATTTTTAATGTTAACTGGTTAGGGGATGTTTTGTTTTCTACCGCCGCAATCAGGAATATCCGGCGTAATTTCCCGCATAGCTTTATCTCCTGTATCGTACCCAGCAGGTGTTACCCTATATTAAAGGGTAACCCTAATTTAGACGAGATTCTTATCTTTGATGAGAAGGACCGGCATAAGGGCATATTCCAGCGTTTTGAATTTGTCCGGGCTTTAAGGGTAAGGGAGTTTGATATTGTTTTTCTTTTGCATCGTTCCTTCAGCCGGGCGCTTATATGCCGGTTAGCCGGTATCCCCGAAAGAATTGGCCATTACACCAGGAAAAGAGGATTTTTATTGACCAAAAAAATTATCCCTCCGCATAGGGATTCTCTCCACCGTATAGATTATTACCTGGATATTATTGAAAGGTCAGGATTTAAGGTTGAAGACAGATATACGGAATTCTTTTATAGCGATAGCGATGAAAAGTATGTACGGGAATATTTAAAGGCCAATCTGGCGCAAGAAAATGATTTTATAGTAGCTATAAATCCGGGCGGTAACTGGCTCTCTAAGCGCTGGCCTAAAGAGCTTTGGTCGCAGGTATGCGATAGGCTGGTAGAAGAATTTGGGGCAAAGATTGTCATAACCGGATGCCATAATGACTTATCCCTGGCAGGGCAGATTAAAGAGAAGATGAAATCTAAGCCTATAATTGCCTGCGGAATATTCAATATAAAACAACTTGCTGCCTTGTCTAAGCAGGTCAGTATTTTTATTACCGCTGATACCGGGCCTCTTCATATCGCAAATAGCGTAGGGGCGAAAAAGATAATTGCTATTTTCGGTCCGACCTCCCCCCAAATTACCGGTCCCTACCCCTTAAAAAACGTGGTAATATTACAAAAGGATGTAGGGTGCAAGGTTCCATGCTACGAATTGAAGTGCAGGGATAACCGCTGCATGAAGGCGATTACTCCGGATGATGTAGTCAGGGCTGCAGTTTCCTAGAATATTATGGCAGAAAAGATCCTTTTTATCACCTTAAACAATATCGGCGATTGCATTCTTGCCTTGCCGGTTTTAGACGCCCTCAGGGGTATTTTTCCTAAAGGCCATATCAGCGTTCTAAGCAGCAAAAGGGCTCAGGATTTATTTTTGGGTAATCCTGCCGTGGATAAGTTTATTCTTTATGACAAGCGTATAAGGATAAGAGAGAAACTACGTTTATTCCGTAGTTTAAATAAAGAAAACTTTGATCTGGTAGTAGATTTGCGTAATTCTTTAATGGGGTTTATTTTTAAGGTTAAGGTATTTTCAATGCCTTTTCTAAGGATCCCCGGGTCTATAAGGCACATGAGGGATAGGCATCTATGTCAGTTAAGGCGCCAAGGCGCCATTCCTTCGGCAGAGAGATATTTTTGTACAAGTTTTGATGATGGGAAATACATAGAGTCTTTATTGGTTGACGCCGGAATAAATAGCGGGGATAACTATATTGTTATATCCGCCGGATCGCTCAGCCAGGCTAAGAGATGGCCCAAGGAAAGATTTGCCGAATTAGCCGCCAGGCTTATAAAGGAATTTAAGGTTAAGATTATACTGGTAGGAGAAAAAACAGACCAGCCTCTAAACCAGCATATTAACAGTTTCTTAAGCGGAGTTTGTTTAGATTTAAGCGGAAAAACTAACCTGAGGGAGCTGGCCTATTTATTAAAAAAGGCCAGGTTAGTAGTCAGTAACGATAGCGCGGTTATGCATATGGCCAGTTATCTGGATGTTCCGACAGTGGCTATTTTCGGCAAGAGCGATGACACTAAATACGGGCCCTGGTCTAGGGATAAAGTATTGGTAAAGAAAGAAATCTTCTGCCGTCCCTGCCAAAAAGCGCAATGCCTCTATGGCAACCTTAGATGTCTATCCCTGGTAAAGGTGGAAGATGTTTTAAGGGCGGTAAGAAAAATTCTTCTTCCTGAAGAAGGCCGGGAATTAGGCCCTGCCTTGCCGCGTGAGTATAAAAGAATATTAGTTGTGCGTACGGACAGGATCGGGGATGTACTTTTGTCTACCCCGGTCATTAAAGTTTTGCGGGATAATTATCCGCATGCCTTTATTGCGGTGATGGTTTCTCCCTATTCTAAAGAGATTGTGGATGAAAACCCTTATCTTGATGAGGTGGTGCTTTATGATAAAGACGCCAAGGAAAAGGGGTGGTTTTCCTCTATTAAGTTTGCACGGAAATTAAGTAGAAGTAAGTTTGATTTGGCAATAATCCTGCATCCGACTAACCGGGTGCATTTGATAGCGTATTTAGCCGGTATCCCCAAAAGGATAGGCTACGACAGAAAGATGGGTTTTCTTTTAACCGATAAATTCAGCCACAAAAAGCAGCTGGGCCAGAAACATGAATTAGAATATAACCTGGATTTATTGAAGGATTTAGGGTTAAAGATAAATGACAAGAGCCTTTTTATGCCCATAAGGCCTGCGTCTGAAGAGTGGGCAGCGGATTTTCTTAAATTGCAGGGGATTAAAGAAATCGACAGGCTGCTGCTCATTAATCCTGCGGCAAGCTGCCCTTCAAAGATATGGCCTGCAAATCGTTTTGCGGAAGCAGCGGATAGGCTGGTTAAAAGATACGGACTAAAGGTTATAATCGTATGCGGCCCTAAGGATATTCTTATCGCTGAGAATGTCCTCGCTCAGATGAAGGCCCCTGCTTATTCCTTAGCAGGTAAGGTTTCGCTCTCTCAGCTGGCCAGCCTGTTGAAAAGATCCGTTTTATTTATTTCGAATGACTCCGGGCCTGTCCATATCGCTTCGGCCTTAGGGGTTGCGGTAATCTCTATTTTCGGCAGAAAGCAGAGCGGCTTAAGCCCCAGGCGTTGGGGCCCGGTAGGGCTTAGGGATAAGGTATTGCATAAAGATGTAGGTTGCCTTGACTGCTTGGCACATAATTGCAAAAAGGATTTTGCCTGCCTTAAGGCAATTACCGTAGAAGATGTATTGGAGGCTGCGGATACCTTATTGAAGGTTTTTTGACCTTTTTATAGTTGATTTAGTTCGGAATTATGCTAAAATTATTAGTTCAAAGTAGCTTAAGGCGATTTAAATAAAATTTCCCGTAAAATATGAAAAGGCTTAAGGATATAGTAAAAAAGTTTAAGCGCGCGCGTATTTTAGTTATCGGCGACTTAATTTTAGATGAATATATCTGGGGTAAGGTTGAAAGAATTTCCCCGGAGGCCCCGGTTCCGGTAGTATGGGCAAATAAAGAGACCCATGTCCCCGGCGGGGCGGCTAATGTGGCAAATAACATCAGCTCCTATGGGGCCTGTGCTTCTGTGGCCGGAGTTATCGGAGAAGACAAAAATGCAGGCATCCTAAAGGGGGCATTAAAAAAAGCAAATATAGATACAAAAGGAGTTTTTACTTCTTTGGGCAGGTGTACAACGGTAAAAACCCGTATTATCTGTGGGCATCAGCAGATAGTGAGGGTTGATTGGGAGCATACCGAAACCTTGCCAAAGGAGACAATTCGCAAGATTTTTAGTTTTATCAAGAGGAATATTAATAACTTTGATGCTATTATCATAGAGGATTACGGTAAGGGGGTCATTAATCCCCAGCTTCTCGAGGGCTTAATTCTTCTTGCCCAGACGCATAAGAAAATAATTCTGGTTGACCCTAAGGAGGACCATTTCCAGTATTACCGCGGGGTTACCTCTATTACCCCTAACCGCAAGGAATTAGAGAATGCCGTAAGAAACCTGAAAATTAAAGATAGGAACAATAAATTAAATCTGGAGAGCGACAAACTTTTTTCTGATTCCGATGTTGAGGCAGCCGGTAAGCAGATATTGGAATATCTGGGGCTTGATTCTTTGCTGGTGACTTTAGGGGAACAGGGGATTAAGCTATTTGAAAATAAAGGCAGGATAACAAACATACCTACGGTCGCCCAGGAGGTTTTTGATGTTTCCGGCGCGGGAGATACGGTGATTGCCACTTTTGCCTTGAGCCTGGCTGTGGGTGCCAGCAAAATAGAAGCGGCTCATATTGCCAATTATGCCGCCGGTATAGTTGTCGGTAAAATAGGCACGGCTACTTTAACTTTAGATGAGTTGATAGGGGGGTTGGGTTAATGATGGATGTGATAGGGGTTATACCGGCAAGATATTCTTCGACCCGTTTTCACGGTAAGGTCCTGGCGGATATAATGGGCAAACCCATGATTCAGCACGTCTGGGAGAGGGTTAAGCAGGCAAGGATGCTGGATGATGTTATCGTTGCCTGCGATCATGAGGAAGTCGCCGAGATTGCTCAAGGGTTCGGCGCAAAGACCGTAATGACTTCTAAGTCGCATGTTTGCGGTACCGATAGAATTGCCGAGGTAATTAATCCTTTGGACGTAAGGGTAGTGGTTAATATCCAGGCAGATGAGCCCTTAATTCATCCGACTATGATTGATAGCGTTGCCCGCGCTTTGCTCGAAGATGATTCTGTCTCCATGGCAACAATTATGAAAAGGATAGATGATCCGGGTTTAATAAACGATCCTAATGTTGTAAAGGTGGTAACAGATAAAAATAATTTTGCTTTATATTTTTCACGTAGCGTTATTCCTTATGCGGCAGCTAATGCGGATATAAAGGGGCCTCAATATTTTAAGCATATCGGGCTTTACGGCTACACCAAGGATTTCCTTTTTATTTATAAAAACCTTTCGGTTTCAAGCTTGGAGAGAAGCGAGAAGCTGGAGCAGCTAAGGGTGCTGGAGGAGGGGTTTAAGATTAAGGTTATTGAGACAAGGTTTGATACTATCGGCATAGATACCCCTGATGACTTGATCAAGGTTGAGGAGTATCTTAAGAAAGAGGCGATATGATGCGGCAGGTGAGCCTGGGGAATATTAAGATCGGCGATAGAAGTAAATTAATTCTTATTGCCGGGCCATGCGTGATTGAGTCAGAGGGATCCTGTTTGAATATCGCCAAGAGGATTAAGGATATCACCTCAGGCTTAGGCGTTCCGTTTATATTCAAGTCGAGTTTTGATAAGGCTAACCGGCTCTCCTTAGAGTCTTTCAGGGGGCCGGGCATAAAAAAAGGGCTGGATATATTAAGTAATATTAAGAAAAAAGTAAAGGTGCCGATACTAAGTGACGTGCATTGCGCAAAGGATATTGCGCAGGCGGCAAAGGTTCTGGATATTATCCAGATACCCGCTTTCTTAAGCCGTCAAACCGATATTGTTGTTTCTGCAGCTAAGACCGGTAAGATAGTAAATATAAAAAAGGGGCAGTTTTTAGCGCCTTGGGATATTCTTCCGATAATTAAGAAAATAGAGTCTACGGGGAATAGGAATATTATTATTACGGAGCGCGGGGTATCTTTCGGATATAACAATTTGGTTACTGACTTTAGGGCTTTAGAAATCATGCGTCAATTAGGCTATCCGGTGATTTATGATGCTACCCATAGTATCCAGATACCTGGAGGCAAGGGTAGTTGTTCTTCGGGGCAGCGTCAGTTCGTAGAGGGTTTATCCCGGGCAGCAGTTGCCTTTGGTTGCGACGGGTTGTTTCTGGAGGTTCATCCTGATCCGGATAAGGCGCTTTGCGACGGATCGAATATGATTGACCTTAAGGGGCTAGAAAAGCTGCTTAAGCAGGTAATTAAGATAAGGCGTTCTTTAGGAGAAGGGGAGAGTTGAGTGAAGATAAATATTTTAAAGAGAGGCAGAGAGGTCTTGGAGATCGAGGCCTCGGCTATAAGGGACCTTAAGGGACGTATCAATCACAATTTTAAGCAGGCCGTAAACCTAATTTTAAAGACTAAGGGCAGGGTTGTTGTAAGCGGTATGGGAAAAACCGGGATTATTGCCCAGAAGTTTTCTGCGACCTTGGCTTCAACCGGTACTCCCAGTTTGTTTTTGCACACTGCCGAGGCTATACACGGAGATTTAGGCAAGGTTACTTCTTTAGATGTGGTGGTTATTCTTTCTAATAGCGGATCAACCGAGGAGATGAGGAAGCTGCTGCCTCTTTTAAAAAAGATAGGCTGTAAGGTAATTGCCCTCACCGGCAACACTAAGTCGATTTTGGGTAAATACAGCGATGTAGTCTTAGACGTATCGGTAAAAAAAGAGGCCTGTCCATTAGGTTTAGCGCCCACCGCTTCTACTACGGCATCTTTGGCAATGAGCGATGCCCTAGCAGTATGCTTGCTGGAATTAAAAGGTTTTAAGGAGAAGGATTTTGCTTTTTTCCATCCCGGAGGGGCATTAGGGAGGCGTTTACTTTTAAGTGTCTCGGATATTATGCGTACCGGTAGGAATAATCCGATAGTGAAGGAAAATGAAAAAGTTTCCGCTGTGCTGCTTAAAATTACTCAGGCCCGCGCCGGCTCGGCTACGGTAGTAGATAAGTCCGGTAAATTAACGGGGATATTTACAGACGGGGATTTGCGCCGTAATCTCAAAACAGATGCACGGATGCCTTTTCGTGATATAAGGGAAGTAATGACTAAGAATCCTTCGGTAATAACCGAGGATATGCTGGCAGCTGAGGCAATGCGTATTTTACAGGATAAGCGTATTGATGAATTGCCGGTAGTTGATGGAAAGAGGCGCCCGGTGGGGTTATTGGATGTCCAGGACTTACTTAAGGCGGGCTTAGTTTAACTATTCTATATGGAAGACGATAAGAAAATAATAGAACTGGCGAGTAAGATAAAATTGCTCCTCTTGGATGTAGACGGGGTGCTTACTGACGGGCGCATCATTTATGATTCCCGGGGCAGGGATTCTAAGTTTTTCGATGTTCACGACGGCCTGGGAGTATATCTCTTGAGCAGGGTAGGGATAAAGACCGTTCTTATTACTGCTAAAAACTCCGCTACCATTAAGCCTCGGGCAAGGGATATGCGCGTGGCAGAGGTCTTTGGCGATGTCTCTCCTAAAAGCGCTATATTAGGCAAGCTTCTTAAGAAGTATAACGTTAGTGAAAAAGAGGTTTGCTTTGTTGGGGATGATCTGGTGGACTTAGGTTTAATGAAACTGGTTGGGTTTGGCGTTGCTGTGGCTAATGCCTGCCCGGAGATAAAAAATACGGCTGCTTGTATAACCGTAAAACACGGAGGCCGGGGAGCAGTAAGAGAGATAGCGGAATTGATTCTTAAATCCCAGGGGAAGTGGGATGCTATTATAAAGAATTATGAATTATAAAGGAATATATATAGTTTTATTTTTGTTCTTCTCGCTTGCTTCTCCTGTTTTCGCGAATGTTCTCCCTGACCAAGCCGCACAGCAGATAAGCGATTTCTCCTTAGTGGGTTATGAGGAAAAAGGCAAAAAGAGCTGGGATATATCCGGGCGTTCCGCAGATATTTTTACAGAGGTGGTTAAATTAAAGGATGTAAACGGGAATTTATACGGCAAGGATGAGGATGTCAATCTTACCGCTAAAAAAGGTGATTTTAATAAGGAAGACGGCAAGGTTTCCTTAAGAGAGGATGTGGTTATTACCACATCCGGCGGTGCTAAGCTTACTACCGATTCCATGGATTGGGACAGAAAGAATCAGGTGGTTACAACTAAGGACAGGGTGAATATAGATAAGGATAATATAAACATCGTAGGAATCGGAGCGTACGGGGAGCCGGGATTAAACAAGATGGCTTTAAATAAGGATATACGTGTTGACATTAATCCTCTCAGTCCCGAGGATAGCCTTGATGATATAGTGCTTAAGGACAGGGTTGTTATAACCTGTGATGGGTCGATGGAAGTGGATTACGGCAAGAATATTGCCTCTTTTAATATTAACGTCAGGGTGGAAAGGCCCGATATCATTATCTATAGCGATAAAATGGATATTTATTTTACAGCAGGAGATAATAGTGCTAAGTCTATTAAGACAACCGAATCAATGGCCGGTAGCATAGACAGGATTGTGGCTAGTGGCAATGTGAGGATAGTACGCGGGGATAATGTTTCTTACAGCCAAGAGGCGGTGTACACAGCGCAGGATAAAAAGATTGTTTTGAACGGCCGCCCCAGATTAGTTTTTTATTCTACGGAAGAGTTTAAAAATGCATCTTTTGGAAATTAAAGATTTAAGTAAATCTTACGGCGAGAGAGAGGTCGTGCGCGGAGTCGATATTCTGGTTAAGCGCGGCGAGATCGTTGGTCTCCTGGGTCCTAACGGAGCCGGAAAGACTACAACCTTTTATATGATTGTAGGTATCATTCCTCCTAACCGCGGGAGGATAGTATTCGATAATTATGATATTACTAACCTTCCTATCCATGAGCGCTGTCGTTTCGGCATAAGCTATCTTTCTCAAGAGGCCTCGATATTCAGAAAGCTTACCGTTGAAGAAAATATTCTGGCTATCCTGGAGACGCTGCCGATAGGCAGGAGCGAGAGGAAGAGAAGGTTGGATAGCCTGCTTAATGAATTAAATATAGCGCATTTAAGGAAGAATAAATCTTATACCTTATCGGGCGGGGAGAGAAGAAGGCTGGAGATCACAAGGGCCTTGGTAACTAATCCTTCCTTTATATTATTGGATGAACCCTTTTCGGGAATCGACCCAATCGTGGTGAATGAGGCCCAGGAGATTATTAAGGAGTTAAGAGAGAAGGGCCTGGGAATCCTGCTTACGGATCATAACGTAAGGGAAACATTATCTATAACTGACCGTGCATACCTGATAGCTGACGGCAAGATTCTTATTTCCGGGACAGCCAATGAACTTATCAATAATACTAGGGCGCGTCAGGTTTATTTGGGAGAAAAATTCAGGATGTAGGTTTTTGCCTTCAGAAAGGAAAATATGAAAACGGAAGTAAAAAAAATCGATAATAACACCAGGGAGATTAACGTTGAGGTGAGCGGGGATGTAGTTAAAAATAAGTTTGAAGAAGTCTTTAAGCGAATCTCTTCAGAGGCTAAGGTGCCGGGGTTTAGGCCCGGGCATGCACCTATGGATATTCTTGAGAAGCAGTTTTCTGCCGTGGCCCACGAACAGGTCTTAAAAGAATTAATCCCGGATATTTATAACCAGGCGGTGAATAAGGAGGAGCTTGATGTTATCGAATTGCCTCAAATATCAGAGGTAAAGCTTGATAATAATAGCCTCTCTTTTAAGGCCAAGGTAGAGATAAGCCCCGATATTGATATTAAAAACTACAGGCATATCCCCGTTAATTACAAGAATGTAAGTGTTGCGGAAGATGAAGTAAAGCGCAGTATAGATTCTTTTAAAGAATCACGTAAGCTGGAGAAATTAGACGATAGTTTAGCCAGGTCATTAGGCTATCCTTCCCTGGTGGAGTTAGAAAAGGTATTAGAGAAACAGATTTTTCTTCAAAAGGAGAATAATCAGAGGCAGAAGCTTGAGAGCGAGATTATCGATAATTTACTGAAGGGTCTGGATTTTAAATTACCGCAATCTTTAGTGAAACGTCAATTAGAGGATATGCTTAGGCAGGCCAAGCTGGATTTAGCCTTAAAGGGCGTCCCTCGCGAAAAGATAGATGCGCAGGAAGGCAAGATGCGTGAAGAATTAGATCCTGAGGCAAGGAATCAGGTTAAAGTATATCTGGTTTTATCGGCAATAGCCAAGAAGGAGAATATCCCGCTTGATGACCATATGCCGCGCAAGGTTATGGAGTTTTTACTAAGGGAGGCAAATTGGAAGATAACAGATTAGTGACTAAGGAGGTGGGTATGGATATAAGAAATCAGACTTTGGTCCCTATGGTTATTGAACAGACCGCAAGGGGATATGAAAGGGCTTACGATATATATTCCCGTCTTTTAAAAGACCGCATTGTTTTTGTTGGTACTCCTATTGATGATTACGTGGCAAACCTAATTATCGCCCAGATTCTTTTTTTACAGATGGAGGATTTCAGCAAAGATATCAATGTTTATATTAATTCTCCGGGCGGTTCTGTTACCGCAGGTTTGGCTATATACGATACAATGCAGTTTGTGAAATGTGATATAGCTACTTATTGCCTGGGCCAGGCCTCCAGCATGGGTGCGCTATTGTTGTGCGCCGGCACCAAGGGTAAGCGCCAGTCTCTGCCTAACTCAAGGGTAATGATCCATCAGCCTTGGGGAGGGGTTCAGGGCCAAGCCGAGGATATTTCGCGCCATGCTAAAGAAATCTTAAATATGCGCGATAAGATTAACCAGATACTCTCTCAGCACACAGGACAGTCTTTGGAGAAAGTACAAAAAGATACCGATAGGGATTATTTTATGTCTGCCCAAGAAGCCAAGGAATACGGGTTGGTTGATGAAGTAATCATGCCGGGTAAGAAAAAATAATATTTCTTAATAAATATATTTTAGAGAAAGGAAAACGCGATGAGAAAGAACTATCTTTTGACACCGGGGCCTACACCTCTTCCTCCCCAAATTTCGGAGGCAATGAGCAGGCCTATTATTCATCACCGTACCCCGCAGTTTCAGGCAATATTAAAAGAGGCCACCGAAGGCCTGAGGTATGTATACCAAACCAAAAATGACGTTTTTATTTTAGCTTCTTCCGGAACAGGGGCAATGGAGGCTGCGGTGGTTAATCTCTTATCTTGCGGTGATACTGCCTTGGTTATACAGGGAGGTAAATTCGGAGAGAGATGGACGGAGATCTGCAAGGCATACGGGATAAATACTGAAGTTATCGACGTAAAGTGGGGTAGGGCAGTAAATCCTTTGGATATCCAGGAGAAGGTTAAGAATAATCCTGCGATTAAAGTAGTCTTCACTACGCTTTGCGAAACATCCACCGGTGTCGTTAATGATATCGCTGCGATAGGCAGGATTGTTAAAGATACAAATGCGCTCCTGGTAGTAGATGCCATAAGCGGCTTAGGGGCTATTGATTTGAAGACCGATGACTGGTTTTGCGATATCGTAGTATCCGGTTCCCAAAAAGGCTTAATGTTGCCTCCGGGTTTGGGTTTTATTTCAGTAAGCCCTAAGGCCTTTAAGCTCATCGAATCTTCCAAGGGATCCAGGTATTATTTGGATTTGAAGAAGGCTAAAAAGGCTTTAGATAAGACGGATACCCCGTTTACTCCGGCAATTACCCTTATTATTGCTTTAAATGAGGCGCTTAAGATGATGAAAGAAGATGGCCTGGAAAATATTTTTGCCAGGCATAAAAAGATGGCAGATGCGGTTAGAAGCGCAGTTTTAGCCCTGGGGCTTAAATTATTCGCTCCCGAGGCAGGCTCGGATGTGGTGACTGCGGTTTGCCTGCCCGAAGGGCTTGACGGAGAGAAATTAGTTAAAACCATGCGCGATACTTACGGTGTTACTATTGCCGGGGGCCAGGACTCCCTTAAGGGGAAGGTTTGCAGGATTGCGCATATGGGTTTTATCGAGGAGTTCGATATTATTACCGGTATATCTTGTTTAGAAAAAGTATTAACCCAGATGGGTTATAAATTTACCCTGGGAACGGGGATAAGGGCTGCAGAAGAGACTTTCTTAAAAAAATAACAGGAGGGTTTTAGATGTTTAAGATCTTGGTTAGCGACGCGCTTTCCGACGAAGGCCTAAAAATATTGAAAGAGGTTAAGGATTTTGAGGTTGATGTGAAGACAGGCCTTCCTCCGGAAGAACTAAAAAGCATTATAAAGGATTATGACGCGCTTTTGGTTAGAAGCGCTACAAAGGTAAATAAGGATATTATCAATGCTGCCTCCAGGCTTAAGGTTATAGGCCGCGCAGGCGTAGGCCTTGATAATGTTGATCTTGATGCCGCTACCTCCAAGGGGATAATCGTGATGAATACTCCGGGAGGGAATACTATATCTACCGCAGAACACGCAGTGAGTATGATTCTTTCTCTTTCCAGGAGTATCCCGCAGGCAAACGCATCCACTAAGAAAGGGGAGTGGAAACGTTCTAAGTTTATGGGGGTTGAGCTTTATGCTAAGGCTTTAGGGATAATCGGCTTTGGCAGGATAGGTAAGGAAGTGGCAAAGCGCGCCCTTTCTTTCGGCATGCGGGTATTAGCCTATGACCCATTTTTATCTAAGAATGTAGCGGAATCTTTGGGGGTTGAGGTGGTAGAGCTTAAGGAATTGTTCCGGCAGTCCGATTATATTACGGTGCATACCCCAATGACCGAGGAGACCAATCATTTGATTTCAAGCGAAGAATTCGCTTTAATGAAAAGGGGGGTGCGTATTATTAACTGCGCAAGGGGGGGTATTATTGATGAAAAGGCCTTAGCTGTTGCTGTTAGGGAAGGTAAAGTTGCCGGCGCAGCTTTAGATGTATTCGAGAAAGAACCTATTCCCCCCGACCATGAGCTCTTGAAGTTCGACAATGTTATAGTGACCCCGCATCTGGGCGCCTCAACAGAAGAGGCTCAGGTAAATGTAGCTATAGAGGTAGCCGAGATTGTGCGCGATGCCCTCTTGGGGAAAGGGATCCGTAATGCCGCAAATTATCCCTGCTTGGAAGCTGAGGTTTGCAAGAAATTAGATCCCTATATTAATTTAACCGAGAAGCTAGGCGCATTTGCAGGGCAATTGGTAGAGGGAGGATTTAAGGAGCTTGATATAAGTTATAGCGGAGAGATTGCTGCCTATGATTTAAGCCCTTTGACCATGTCTTTGTGCAAGGGGTTGCTTTCTCCTATATTAAAAGAAAATGTAAATTTCATTAATGCCGTATCTTTAGCCAAGGATAGGGGGATTAAAATCAAGGAGGCCAAGACTTCTAAAGAGGATGAGTTTGTCAACCTTATACAGCTTGAGATCAAGACTGATAAGCAGACCAGGGTTGTATCGGGTACTTTATCCGGCAATAAGCAGCCTAGGATTGTTAAGATCGATGAATATTACATTGAGCTTGCCCCATCGCGGGAGATGATCTATATCGAGAATCTGGATAAACGCGGGCTGATCGGAAACTTAGGTACATTTTTGGCTCAAGAAGGGATAAATATTGCCGCTATGACTATCGGGCGTGATAAGCCAGGCGGTAAGGCAATCAGCGTATGGAATGTGGATAGCTCGGTTTCGGCGGAGTTAACCCAGAAGATAAAGAAACTTGAGAATATACTGACCGCTAAGGGTATCAAGATATAAAGATAGAGGATATGGAGAAAAATATATTAAGGTTATTTCTGGCTGCAATTTTTATGTTTTTAATCTGTGGGGCTGCTTTTGCTCAAGAGATTACCTTGCTTTATACCGGGCAAACCCACGCCATGCTTTATCCCTGTGATTGCCCGGTTGAGGCTGACGGCGGCGTAGCTAGGAGAGCGTCCTTAATTAAGCAGTTAAGAAAAGGCAATCCTAACATACTGCTTCTGGACTCCGGTAATTATTTCGGGGGCGGGTTATTGGACCAGGCTACACAAAATACCCAGTTAGATATGCAAAGGACCGTTATAAACCTGCGCGCGATGGAGTTAATGCAGTATGATGCGTTAAATCTTAGCGATGATGAATTTAATTTCGGGGAGAGGTTCCTTGAGGAGAGCGCGGCTAAGTTTAAGTTGAATTTTATATCTTCAAACATTCAGTCCGAAAGAACAGCCTATTATATAATTAAGGAGATAGCAGGGGTAAAGCTGGGTATAGTTGGCTTGGCTAATAATAAGGTTAAGGGTAAGTTGGTTGCCTTAAAGATTTTAGAGCCCCTTGCGGCCTTAGAAGACTCGGTGGCAAAACTTAAGGAGAGAGGCGCAGATATTGTTATACTCTTAAGTAATGTAGGGCTGGAGGAATGCCAAAGGTTAGTTAAGGAGGTTCCCGGCATAGATTTGGTTTTAGAGGGAGGGGGATCTTTTGAAAAGGAGATTACTTATAAGAAAGGCGAGACGATATTCTTAAGGCCCGCATGGCAGGCCCGCAAGCTCGGTAAGGCGGTATTAAAGATTAAGAATAAAAGAATAGTTGATTCAAAAATAGAAGAGATCAGGGTTTCCGATAAAATAACCGATGACCCGCAAGTGCTTTCAATATTGCCGCGCTGTTTTTCTGATAATAACTGTAAGCAGGATGGCCTTGTCGGTTCCTGCCTGGATGCGGGAGAGGGTAATTCCCGATGCCTTTTTAGCGAGGCAGTTAAGGTAAAATTAACAGTGGTCACTGCTAAGGATTGCGCTGCCTGCAATACTGAGGCTGCGGTTAATTCGCTAAAACAGAAATTGCCGGGTTTGGAAGTAGCAAGCCTTTATTACCCGCAAAAAGAGGCGATAGGTTTAATTGAAAAGTTGGGCTTATCAGGGCTTCCGGCCTACATCTTAGATGCGGGTATAGAGAAAACGCAGGTTTTTGATAATTTAAAGGGCAATCTTGAGAAAACGGGCGATTCCTATATTTTGAAACCCGAGGTTGCAGGGGTTGCCTACCTTTTAGACAGGGAAGCGATTAAGGGCAGGTTAGACGTATTTATAAGTTTATATAATAAAGATGCTTTTGAGATCTTAGAGTTAGTGCGTGATTTTAACCCTAAGATACATTTTCTTGCCCTTGCCTTAGAAGATGGGTTTGATGCCCCTCAGGGAAGGATGGAGGTTGAAGAAGGGCTGCGTGGCGTATGCCTGAATGAATATTATCCCGAGTTTTTCTTTGATTATATATCCTGTAGGGCGAAAAACATTAATAGTTCATGGTGGGAGGATTGCGCAAAGGGTTTCGATACCGAGAAGATTAGGGAATGCGCCAGGGGCCCTCAAGGGGTCTCTTTGTTAAAGGAGAATATCCAGCTAAACCGGGAGCTAAAGATTATGTTTGGGCCCGTATACCTGTTGGATAACAGGGAGATTTTTGGGTCTAAGGGTGTTCCTAAGAAAGAAGATTTCAAAAAAATAATAAAGAGGTGAGAGATGAATAAAAAGCCAAAGATATCGTTAATTGATGTAACTAACCGAGACGGGGTGCAGACTTCGCGGATATGCCTCTCCAAATTGCAGAAGACCATGCTTAACCTTTACCTCGATGAAATGGGGATATTCCAGTCGGAGTTTGGTTTTCCGTTGACGCGGCATGAAACTAATTATCTTAATGCAAATTTAGAATTAGTTAAAAAAGGTGCCCTGGCTACGACCAGATTGGGCGGGTGGTTAAGGGCGACCAGCGATGATGTTAGAAAGGCCTTTAAATTGATCCCTAACTTAAAACATATTAATTTATCGATATCTACTTCAGACCAGATGATCGTAAATAAGTTTAAGGGTAAGCTGGATCACGCTTCAGTAATAAAGGAGATGTCGGAGGCGGTCCATGAGGCGCATAGCCTGGGAGCGGATTCAATAGGGGTTAATGCCGAGGATGCCTCGCGTACAAAAATTGATTATCTGATTGAGTTTGCCCAAAACGCAAAGAAGGCCGGGGCAGAAAGGATCCGTTATTGCGATACATTGGGTTACGACACCCCCTTTAGTATATACGAAAGGATAAAGATTCTGGCTGAATCAGTGCAGATTCCCATAGAAATACACTGCCATAATGATTTGGGCCTGGTGGTGGCTAATTCTATTGCCGGTGCCCGCGCAGCTAATGACGCCGGGGTAGATACCTATATTAATACTTGCGTAAACGGTATGGGGGAGCGCGCGGGGAATGCGGACTTAGTTTCGGTTATACTGGCGATAAAGTACGGCAGCGGGATGGGGGGATATGTTCTTGATGAAAAGATTGATTTAAAGAAATCTTGGAAGGTCTGTAAGTATGCCTCTTATGCTTTCGGAGTGCCCATACCGATAAACCAGCCGGGGATTGGGGCTAATGCCTTTGCGCATGAGTCAGGCATTCATGCCGACGGCGCCTTAAAGGACAGGCGTAATTATGAACTTTATGACTTTGAGGAGCTTGGCAGAGGGGAACCGGAGATAATTGAGACCGGGCGTAAGATTACCGCCGGTGAATATTCGGGAATCAAGGGCTTCAGGAATGTTTACGAGAAGATAGAGGTTGCTTTTGCTAGCGATGCCGAGGCTACCGAAGTGCTGGAGTTAGTCAGGTATGCCAATGTGCATAACCAGAAGCCTTTGGTTGATGACGAGCTTAAATTCATCGCAAAATATCCCGATATCGCACGCAAGATATTTACCATGGCGCCCTAAATTTATAAACAAGGCAGTATAAAGGTACAAACAAAAGGAAAAGGTAAAATAAAAAATGAATATGGTGCTTGTTGGCATACAATGGGGGGATGAGGGCAAGGGAAAGGTTATCGATATTTTATCTCGCAAGGTAGATTATATTGTCCGGTATCAAGGCGGTAATAACGCAGGGCATACAGTGGTGGTGGGGAGTAAGGAGTATATATTCCATCTGATGCCTTCTGGGATTTTGCATGAAAATAAGATTTGCTGTATAGGCAATGGGGTAGTTATTGACCCGGCTGTCCTTCTTGAGGAGATCAGGGGGTTAGAAAATGCAGGGATAAGTATTAATAGCAGGCTTAGGATTTCTTCCCTTGCTCATGTAATTATGCCTTATCATAGAATATTGGATCAATTAAGAGAAACAAAAAGAAAACATAAAATAGGTACTACCGGACGCGGTATAGGCCCCTGCTATGCGGATAAAATCAGCCGTTGCGGCATACGTATGGCGGATATCTTAAGCCCCAAGGTTTTTGCGGAGAAATTAAAAGATAATTTGAAAGAGAAAAACGAGATTTTCAGGAAGGTTTATGGGCATAAGGGCTTTAATTTTAATTCTATATACCGCCAGTATCTTAACTACGGCAAGATATTTTCCCCTTATATTTCTAATACTGCGGCTATCTTAAACCGCGCCATTGAGCTTAAAAAGGATATTCTTTTTGAGGGGGCCCAGGGTACATATCTGGATATAGATTTTGGGACATATCCCTTTGTTACCTCTTCTTCTACTACTAGCGGTGGCGCATGTACCGGTAGCGGAGTCTCGCCGGTTAAGATAGATAAGGTTATCGGGGTTGCCAAGGCTTATACTACTAGGGTCGGAGAAGGTCCTTTCCCGACGGAATTTCCTATAAAGTTTGGCGAATTTATGCGTAAAAAAGGCAATGAGTTCGGCGCTACTACCGGCAGACCCAGAAGATGCGGCTGGTTTGACGTATTAATGGCAAGGGAAGCGGTAATGCTTAATGGTGCATCAGAATTAGCGATTATGAAGATGGATATACTGGATGGCTTAAAGAAGATTAATCTGTGTATTTCTTATAGGTATAAAGGTAAACTTCTTAAGGAGTTCCCGCAGGATTTCAAAGCCTTAAGCAATGTTAAGCCGGTATACCGGGAAGTTTCAGGCTGGCCTGAAACCTTAACTAAGCCAAGGTCTTATAGGGATTTTCATCCTAATGCTAAAACTTACCTTAAAATGCTCTCTGATATGCTTAGGGCTAAAATTAGCATGGTTTCGGTTGGCTCAGCCAGGGAAGACACTATTTTTCTTGACTCTTAATTAGGCTTATGTTATAGTTAATTTTCAAAAGAAGAAGGAGGGGTATAATATGAAAAATTTATTTAAAGGTTTATTGGTGTTTGTGCTGAGTTTTGCTTTAGCCGGGTGTACTTTTATTATTCAGAAGGGCAGAAGATCCGATGCCTTAAAAATCGAAGAACTTTCTAACCAATTAGATGAGCTAGCGCAGGCTAAGCGGCTTTTGGAGGAGAGATTAGGCAAGGAGATATCCGATAAGCAGATTAAGCTGCAGATGATGGAAAAGGGGCTGGTTATTACGGTAGTAGGGGATCTTTTATTTGATTCGGGAAAGGCCCAAATAAGGCAAGAGGCGTATCCTTTACTGGATAAGGTTTCTAGGATATTAAAAGATAATATGGGTGGTTTTAACATAGGCATAGAAGGATATACGGACAATGTTGCGATAAAACATTCCAGCTGGAAGTCGAACTGGGAATTATCCACTGCCCGTTCTTTAAGCGTTTTGCATTTCTTAGTTAATGAGAAAGGTATTTCTCCGGAACGCCTCTCAGCGATTGGTTTTGGTGAATACCGACCGGTTGCCACTAATGATACAAGAGAGGGTAGAAAGTTAAACCGCCGGGTTGAGATTGTTATACAGCCAAAGGTCTCTAAGGTTAAGGATGGCGGAAGCTTAGGGGAAAACCTAAAATAAGGCAAGGCCGGTTTAATGGAATTTTTGTTTAAGAATAGACCAGTATTAATTTTATCGGTTTTGTGCGTACTGCTCTTTCTCCTTAATATAGGCTCTTGTCTAAATTCATACAGCAAGACATCCGCTTATAGAAAAGAGATGGCGCAGAGATTTGATGTCGAAGAGAAGATAGTCAAACTTTCTCAGGAGAAGGCCTTACTTACGGAGAAGTTGAAGGCGCAGGAAAAAGAGTCTCAAGAGGATAAGGCTGCCTTAGAGGCAACTAAAAAGTCCTTGCTTCAGGAACAGCTCGTTGGCCAGACTATCAAGGATGACCTGCAGAAATTAACTAAGATTAATGAAGCGCTGGAATTGAAATTAAAGGAATCTTTAAAAACCGTGAAAAAGGCTAAAAAATGATATAGGGGGGGCGATAAAAGAACAGTACTTTTCAAGGTTCTTTAAAGGGGATGGATTTCCCCTTTTTTATTGTCAAGAAAGCGGAGGGGGATATGGCTAAAATAGCGCGGGTTAAACCAAAAGCAAATTCTAAAATAAAATTAAAAAAGTCAAAACCTAAGCTAAGGGCGGTTAGCAGGCTTAAGAAGGCAAGGCCTGCCAAAGTTACCCCTGTGCCTAAAGAAAAAAAGGATGATTTAAGCAAGCAGGAAGTAGCTATAGGCGCGGTAAAGTTTTCACATGCCAAGTCTATGCTTATGCAGGATTCTTTTCAACAGGAGCTACCTTCTAGGTATGGCAGGGATACGATGGTTTTAGCCGTAAGGGATCCCTGGTGGCTATATACTTATTGGGAGGTTAAAGATACTACTTGGAATAAATTTAAGGCAGAGCTTAGGGAAGAATTTAACAAGGCTAAGAGGGTATTGCGCGTTTATGATGTCAGTAATATCGCCTTTAACGGATTTAACGCAAATAAATTTTTTGACCTAGAGGTGCGCGAAGATGCCTTAAGTTGGTATATAGATATTGCAGTCCCGGGAAGGTCCTGGTGCGTAGATTTCGGGCTTTTATTGCCGGGGGGAAGGTTTATTACCATATTACGTTCTAATATTGTGGAGACGCCTCTTGACGGCCCTTCCTGGATTACTGATGAAGAATGGATGATACCGGATGAGATGTTTATGCGCCTCTATGGTATGGGGTTTGGTTTGGGTAAGACTTCTCCCGCGGGAGGGGTTTGGCGTAAGGGCGCTGTAAGTTCTCCCGGCATTGCTTCAATGGCAAGCCCAGTAAGAAAGCAGCCTTTAAGAAACTTCTGGCTTGAAGTTAATTGCGAGTTAATTGTTTATGGGGCGACTGAGCCTGATGCAAAAGTAACTGTTCAGGATAAGCCCATATCTTTACGGCGCGATGGTACATTCACCCTGCGTTTTGCCCTGCCTGATGGAACTCAGGTTATTCCGGTTAAGGCTGTCTCCAAAGACGGTATAGATAAGAGAAAGATTACCCCGATAGTGAGGAGGGAGACTAAATAAATGCATAAAGGATATCTTTGTTTGGTTTTGCATGGGCATCTTCCTTATGTGCGTCATCCGGAACACGAGGATTTTCTTGAGGAAGACTGGCTCTATGAAGCGATAACCGAAACCTATGTGCCTTTAATTAGGGTATTCGAACGGCTGGTTAATGACGGTGTAGATTTTCGTCTTACCATGACCCTTAGCCCGACCTTAATTTCCATGCTATCGGATGAGTTGCTTCAGGAGCGTTACCTGAAACATATAAACAGGCTTATAGAGTTAGCTAATAAGGAAAAAGAGAGGACGCGTTGGCAGCCGCAATTTGAGGCATTGTCTTCAATGTACCTTGATGAATTTTTATCCGCTCGCGATACCTTCTTAAGGTACGGGCGTAATCTAACCAATGCTTTCAAGAGATTTCAGGATTTAGGTAAATTGGAGATTATTACCTGCGGTGCAACCCATGGTTATTTACCTTTAATGGATGTTTGTAAGGAGTCTGTCTCAGCCCAGATAAAAGTAGCGGTCAGTCATTATCAGAGTGTTTTCGGCAGAAAGCCCAGGGGTATCTGGCTGCCTGAGTGCGGTTATTATCCCGGGCACGATAAGATATTAAAAGAGGCGGGCTTAAGCTATTTTTTTACTGATTCCCATGGTACCTTGCACGGTAAGCCCAGGCCTAAATACGGGGTATTTGCCCCGGTCTATTGCAAGGGCACGGGCGTTGCCTGTTTCTCCAGGGATTTAGAGTCTTCAAAACAAGTTTGGAGTTCGATTGAAGGTTATCCCGGAGATTATAATTACCGGGAATTCTATCGGGATATCGGTTTTGATTTAGAGTATGATTATATTAAGCCCTATATTCATCCCGACGGGATTAGGATTAACACCGGAATAAAGTATTACCGGATCACCGGTACCGGTAATCATAAGGAGCCTTATGTCTCTAGGTGGGCGCGCGAGAAAGCGGCTGATCATGCCGGTAATTTTATGTTTAACCGCCAGAGGCAAGTGGAATATCTGTATGAGCTTTTGGGAAAGAAGCCGATCATAGTTTCTCCTTATGATGCAGAGCTATTCGGGCATTGGTGGTATGAAGGCCCAATGTGGCTTGAGTTCTTAATCCGTAAGATAGCCTTTGACCAGGATGAGATAAAGTTAACTACGGCGCCACAATACCTGAGCGAAAATCCGCGCAATCAGGTTATTACGCCTTCAATGTCAAGTTGGGGTTGGAAGGGTTATAGCGAGATGTGGTTGCAAGGCTCTAATGATTGGATTTACAGGCATCTTCATAATGCTTCAGACAGAATGACGGAGCTGGTCAAGGCTTACCCTAGTGCAGAGGGATTAACCAGGAGGGCCTTAAACCAGGCATTGCGCGAGCTTTTGCTTGCTCAGAGTTCAGATTGGGCCTTTATATTGGGGACGGGAACGCATACTGAATATGCTATACGCCGCACTAAGGATCATCTGCTGAATTTTAACCGCCTTTATGAAGGGGTTAAGGGTAACTCTATTGACCAGAATTGGCTTAGCGGCATTGAATATAAAGATAATATATTTCCTGATATAGATTATAAGGCTCATCAGTAAATATGACAGAGAGGAATATGATCCCTAAGCACGTTGCTATTATTATGGATGGTAACGGACGATGGGCTAAGGAGCGTAATTTACCGCGCAGCTACGGTCATCGCGAAGGGGTTAAAAGAGTTAAAGATATTGTAAAGGCTGCCGCTGATTTAGGTATTAAGGTGGTAACCTTTTTTGCCTTCTCTACTGAGAATTGGGTTAGGCCTAAAAGGGAGATCGGTATGCTTATGAGCTACCTCGATAACTTCCTTGTTCAAGAGGTCAACCGGTTGCATAAAAATAATATGCGTTTTAGGGTTATCGGCGGAAGCGATCCCTTGCCTTTGGGTATTCAGAATAAGATTAAGAAGGCTGAAGCTAAGACCGCAGGGAATACCGGCCTAACCGTAGTATTAGCTTTAAATTACGGCTCAAGACAGGAGATTGTTGAAGCCGCTAAGAGTTTTGCAAATGAGGTAATCTTGGGCAATCTTAAGGCCGAGAATCTGGATGTAGATAAATTCAGTCAATACCTTTATACAGCCTCTCTTGCGGATGTGGATTTCCTGATACGTACAAGCGGGGAGATGCGTATAAGCAACTTTCTGCTTTGGCAGCTTTCTTATGCGGAGTTGTATTTCACTAAGAAACTCTGGCCTGATTTTAAGGCTAAAGATTTCTACGAAGCTATTGATGATTATAAGGAAAGAGAGAGAAGGTTTGGTGGTATCTAGATGCTGATAAGAAGACTGATAACTTCAACCCTGCTTGTACTGATAATAATCGGGGTGATTTCTATTGATTGGCTCTGCGGCCTGACCGTTGCATTATTCATAGCCGTTGGGCTTTATGAGTTTTTCCGCATGCTGGAGGTTAAGGGCACGCTTACCTATAAGTATTTCGGCATAGGCATAGGGGTTTTGATCCCCCTATCTATAATGTTGCGTTTTGAATTGACCAAAGGCTGGGAATTTCTTTTTATTATCCTGGCGCTTTTATTCCTTGTGGTTATGCAGCTTAAACGCAGGCAGCATAGCGGGGCTATAATAGGAATATCTACTACGGTGTTTGGAATAGTTTATATCTCTTGGTCTTTCAGTTTCTTGGTCAAGATCAGGTATTTAGAGGGAGGGTTGGGTCTCCTTGCCGCAATCCTTTTAATCACTAAGGCCTGCGATATAGGCGCCTATCTTATCGGAAGTTGGCTTGGTAAACACCCGCTTGCTCCCAGTATAAGCCCTAATAAAACCGTAGAGGGAGCCTTGGGGGGTTCAGCCTTTAGCCTCTTGGCGGTTTTGATATGTAAGCCTTTGCTTAATTTTAATTATTTGCAACTTGTGATTTTAGGTGTCGGTATCAGTATATTAGCCCAGCTAGGCGATCTTTCGGAATCTTTAATAAAACGCGATTGTCAGGTCAAGGACTCAGGTAGGATATTCCCCGGAATGGGCGGGGCATTAGATCAGATCGACAGTCTTTTATTTACTGCGCCGGTTTTTTATTTCTATATGAGCGTAATTTTATTAAGATGAAGAATATTGCTATATTCGGTTCCACTGGTTCTATAGGAAAGAATGCGCTTAGCGTAATAAGAAGGTTCCCGGATAAGTTCAGGGTTGTGGGCCTAAGTGCAAGCTCGGATATAAGAGGCCTATATTCACAAATTAAAGAATTCCACCCCTCCTTTGTCTGTATCAGGGATAAAGAGTCTGCCTTTAAGCTTAAAAAGGGCTTGGGCAGCAAGATAAGGGTTTATTCAACGGATGAGGGCTTGATTCAATTTGCCCAAGAAAAAAGCATAGACCAGTCTCTTTTTGCTATAAGCGGATCGGCTGCGCTGGCCCCATTGATAAGCTCAATTGCAAGCGGTAAAGATATTGCCTTAGCCAATAAAGAGGCCTTAGTCATGGCTGGGCCGCTTATTATGCGCATGGCTAAAAAGGCGAAGGTTAAAGTCATTCCTATAGACAGCGAGCAGTCAGCGATATGGCAATGCCTTTACGGGCAAGACAGGGTAAGGCTTAAAACTATCTATCTTACTGCTTCGGGAGGCCCCTTGCTTAATGAAAGCGATGCATCTTTAAGGCGCGTTTCACTTTTAAAGGTGCTTAAGCATCCCAGATGGAAGATGGGGAAAAAGATTACAGTAGATTCGGCGACACTTATGAATAAGGGGTTGGAATTTCTGGAGGCGATGTTTTTATTCAATGTAAGCCATAAGATGATTAAGGTGCTCATTCATCCTCAGGCCCTGGTGCATTCCATGGTTGAATTTGTTGACGGCGTTGTATTGGCTCAGCTCTCTAAGACGGATATGCGCATACCAATTCAATACGCCTTGTCATATCCTGACAGATTAAATGGGTTTTCTCCGGGGATAAATTTTTATAATCTAAAAGCCTTGAATTTCAGCAAACCTGATTGTTTAAGGTTCCCTTGTTTATCTTTAGCATACCAGGCTGCCAAGGAACTTGGCAGCTTACCGGCAGTAATGAATGCTGCTAATGAGGTGGCAGTCAGTAAGTTCCTCAGCGAGAGGATAAAATTTATGGATATACCTAAGATTGTAGCTAAGGTTATGCGTAATCACAGGAATAATAAAGCGCCCGGGTTAAATGATATACTCAAGGCTGATGTCTGGGCGAGGCAGGAGGCTTATGGGCTGGCTTAAGTTCGGCCCTAATGTAAGAAAATGATAAATTTATTTATATTCTTAGTTATTCTGAGCATACTTATACTGGTGCATGAATTCGGTCATTTTATTATTGCTAAAAGAATGGGGGTGAGGGTTGAGCAGTTCTCTCTAGGTTTTGGCCCTACGCTTTTTAAAAAGAAGAAAAACGGTACCGAGTATAGCCTGAATCTCTTTCCCTTAGGAGGGTTTGTGAAATTGGCAGGAGATAATTATCAGGAATTTACAGGCAAGAGCGATGAATATCTTTCGCAGAAGCCGGGAAGGCGTTTCTGGATTATCTTCTTTGGCCCGTTGTTGAATTATTTTTTGGGGTTTTTATTCTTCTGGTTAATTTGTTTTATCGGTTATCCTTCCTTAACTACTAGGGTTGGCGGTTTACTGGAGGGATTCGGGGCAGAAGAGTCCGGGATAATGGAAGGGGATAGGATTATTGCAATAGAGGGCAATAAAGTTAAGTATTGGGAAGAGCTGCAAAAGCAGGTTTATTCCCGGCAGTCTCAAGACTATGTAAATGTTTCCCTGAAAAGGGGCGATGAAGACTTGACCCTTGCGGTTAGGATAAAGCAGAGGAGCATAGAGGATCAAATAGGCCAGAAACGTAAGCTCGGCTTATTAGGCATTACCCCCTTTGACGAAGTAATTACGGTCAGGCATGGATTATTGGGTTCTTTTTACGCGTCCTTCAATAAGACTAAAGATTTAACAATAATGACTTATAAGGCCTTAGGTTTTTTGGTTATGGGAAGAATTTCTATGCGTGAGTCTATGACTGGCCCTCTGGGGATTTTTTTTATTACCTCTAGGGCTGCTAGTTTAGGTTTTATACCCTTATTGCACCTAATGGCTGTATTAAGCTTGAGCCTGGCGATATTCAATCTTTTGCCCTTGCCTATTTTAGATGGCGGGCATATTATGTTTTTGGCATTGGAAAAGTTGCGGGGTAAGGCCTTAAGCCCTAAAATGGATAAGGCGGTTAATAAAATTGGAATTACCCTTATTCTCTCCCTGGCTGTTTTTGTCACCTATAATGACATAGTCAGGAATTTCGGGGATAAGGTCTCTAAATTTTTTATCAGATAAATGGTTATCAATAGAGATAGAAAGAGAATAATAAAAGTCGGGAAAGTCGCTATAGGCGGGAATAATCCTATTGTTATTCAGTCTATGCTCAAGGTGAAGTCCTCTGACATAGAGAAGGCCCTGCGGCAGATTGCTGAATTAAGCGATGCCGGATGCCAGATTGTCCGTTTAGCCGTTAAGGATAAGGATGATGCCCTTGCTTTTAAGAAGATAAAACGTAAATCCAGACTGCCTTTGGTAGCGGATATACATTTTGATTACAGGCTTGCCCTTATGGCCATAGATAGTGGCGCGGATAAGGTGCGGCTTAATCCCGGTAATATATATAAGAAGAAAGAGATAATGGAGGTTGTCAGTGCCTTGAAATCCGCAAGAATACCCTTACGCATCGGGCTTAATTCAGGATCAGTTGATGGGGCTGGAGAAAGAGGGATAAGCATGCCGGATAGGTTAGTTAAAAGCGCCCTTTCTTATATAAAGATAATTGAGGGTTATAAATTCCGCGATATAATAGTTTCACTTAAGGCCTCGAATGTATTGGATACTATTGCGGCATACCGTAAGATGGCTAAGGCTTGTGATTATCCCCTTCATCTGGGGGTAACCGCTACCGGTGCTTCATTCGCAGGGGTGATAAAGTCAAGTATTGCTTTAGGCGCTTTATTGCTTGAGGGTATAGGCGATACAATAAGAGTCTCCCTTACTGATAATCCGGTGCGTGAAGTTTATGCCGCTAAGGCAATATTAGAATCCCTAAACCTGAGTAGTTTCGGGCCTAAGATTATAAGCTGTCCTACCTGCGGACGCTGTGAAGTAGACCTGGTCAAGCTGGTTAATGCATTTGAAAACAGGGTATCTTCTTTGAACCTGAAGCCGATAAAAGTGGCACTTATGGGATGCGTGGTTAACGGGCCCGGGGAGGCAAAAGAGGCAGATGTTGGCGTAGCCTTTGGCAAGAGGGATGGGTTATTGTTTAGGGGCGGTAAGCCTATAAGAAAGATTAATTTTTCAGAGTGCAGCGATATCTTATTAAAGGAAATGGAGAATAAAGATGGTTAAGGACCTGAAGATTAAAGTTAGGGACAGGGTAATAGTTGAATATGGCAGGCTTTTTTCCGCAGAGGATATCTCCTCCGATGAATTAAAAGAGGCTATCGTGCAGACCTTAAATACTATTATCTATCACGAACGTATTAATTTGGGATCTGCTGAGAGAGAAGTGATTATCCGCGATATCTTGGATGATTTTATTGGTTTTGGCCCGATTGACAGCCTGATGAAAGATAGCCGTGTTACTGAAATAATGATAAACGGTCCTAAAAAGGTTTTTATTGAACGTAATGGCAAGTCTGAGCTCTCTGATATTACCTTTGAAGATGATAAGCAGCTGATGTATTTAATTTATAAGCTCCTTGCTCCAACAAGGCGCAGGATCGATGAGTCTTCACCGTATAATGATGTATCCCTGAAGGACGGATCGCGCGTAAATATTATTATACCGCCTCTTGCATTAGATGGGCCTACGGTGACTATAAGAAAATTCTTAAAAGACCTCAGAGTCGTTGAGGATCTGATTAATGCAAATACATTAGATAGGCGGATGGCTGATTTCCTGGTTGCCTGTATTAAGGCTAAAGTGAACATAATGTTCTCCGGTTCAACCGGTGCAGGCAAGACTACTACCCTTGGGGTTCTTGCAAATTATATACCCGGGGAAGAGCGTATTATTACCATAGAGGATACTGCCGAGCTTCATTTAAATCAACCAAACTTAGTAAGGTTAGAGACGAGGATGCAGAGTATTGAAGGCAAGGGAGAGGTTAGCATAAGGGACCTTTTTAAGAATTCCCTTCGTATGCGTCCGGAGAGGATTATTTTAGGCGAGATAAGAAGTTCCGAGGCGCTTGATATGCTTCAGGCAATCTGCTCTGGCCATACAGGCTCGCTTGCGGTATTGCATGCCAATACTCCGCAAGAAGTAATATACAGGATTGAAACCATGATATTAACCTCCGGCATACCGATAGGCCTTGATGCTATTCATCGCCAGATGACTGCGGCTATGGATATCATTGTTCAGCAGGAGCAACTGTTGGATGGTTCGCGCAAGATTACTTATATCACCCAGATTAACGGTTTGGAGGGCGGGCAGGTAAATTTGGAGAATATATTTATTTACGATTTAGAAGGGGTAAGTAAGGAAGGGGTAGTATCGGGTAAATGGAAGGCTACGGGTATAATCCCTAAGTTCTTTAAGAGATTTGAGAAATCCGGAGTGCCTTTGCCTAAAGAAATATTTAATAAGGATTAAAATGTTCTGGACGAAAACTTTAATACCTACTTTAAAAGAGGTTCCGCAAGAGGCTGAATCAGTAAGCCACCAGCTATTGTTGCGCGCAGGGCTTGCCCGGATGCTGATGGCAGGGGCGTATTCTTATCTTCCTTTAGGCCTAAGGGTATTAGAGAATATTCAAAAGATTATTATTGAAGAGATGAATTTTTGCTCTGGTGCGCAGGTATTGCTTCCGGCATTACAGCCTTTAGAGTTATGGCAGCGTTCGGGACGCGATAAAGATATCGGCGAGGTAATGTTCAGATTTAATGACCGCCGCGGCAGAAAGCTTTGTTTAGGGCCTACGCATGAAGAAATCATTACAGAGTTGATAAAAAACCATGTTTCTAGTTACAAACAGTTGCCCCTGCTTTTATACCAGATCCAGACGAAATTTCGCGATGAAATCAGGCCGCGTTTTGGTTTAATCAGGGCATGCGAATTTATCATGAAAGATGCCTATAGTTTTGACCAGGATGAAGAAGGGTTAGAGAAGAATTACCGGATTATGTATGAGGCCTATTTAAGGATTTTTAAGAGATGCGGGCTGGACGTGCTTTCGATAGAGGCAGATTCCGGGGTTATGGGGGGGAAAGTATCTCATGAATTTATGGTTTCGGCAAAAGACGGAGAAGACGCGGTATTAATCTGCCCTACTTGTAAAAGCGTCATGGCCTTTAAAGAAGAAGCTGATAAGGTTTGTGTTAAATGTAAGGCCCATCTACAAAAGATAAATGCGATAGAGATCGGGCATATCTTTAAGCTAGGCACAAAATACAGCCTTGCCTTAGGCGCTAATTTCTTAGATGCCAAAGGCAACCTTAAACCTATAATTATGGGTTGTTACGGGATAGGCGTCTCCAGGATTATCTCGGCGGCGATAGAACAAAATCATGATAATGACGGAATCATCTGGCCTAAAGAATTATCTCCGTATCAAGTAATAATTACGGCCTTAGATGTTACCAATAAAGATATAATGGAAATTTCTTTAAGTTTATATGAAGAGCTTGGCGCTTTAGGTATTAGCGTGTTATTGGATGATCGGGATGAACGGGCAGGGGTTAAGTTTAAGGATGCCGACCTATTGGGGATACCTTTGCAGTTAATAGTCGGTAAGGGGTCTCTAAAGGATGGTTCGCTTGAGTTGAAAAACAGGATTACCAAGGAAAAACTTATTAAGTCCAGAGTAGAGATATTAAAGGAGCTGGCTCAACAGATTCATGGGTAGAGATCTATTAACGGAGGAACTGGATTTATCCCTTAGGGATTATTTTAGGTCTGCGGGCTTTATCCTGGTTGAGACGATTCTTAGATATGAAGGAGGAGTCCTTGTTTTAAGAATTCTTGCAGATAGGCCTGAGGGCGGGATTAATATGGATGAGTGCGCGATACTCAATCGTGATATAGGCAGGTTTCTGGATGAAAAAGATATTATCAGGGATAGGTATATACTTGAAGTGGCCTCTCCCGGGTTAGACCGGGCACTTAGAACCAAAGAAGATTTTTCGAGATTTTTAAATGAAAAGGTAAGGTTTTTTTTAAACAATCCTATAAACGGTAAAATAGAGTGGGATGGATTGATAGTACGGGTAGAGGAAGAGAGTGTTTTTGTCAATATAAACGGGGAGAATGTTGAGGTGCCTTTTATAAAGATTAACAAGGCAAAACTTATCATTTGACATAATCGGAGAGTGTAAAAATGAGCCAGGAATTGTTAGCAATAATCGAACAGATAGAGAGAGAAAAAGGGATTAAGAAGGAGGTTTTAATCGAGGCAGTGGAGAGTGCCCTGCTCAGCGCGGCTAAAAGGGTCATTGATTTAAAGCCCGATGAAGAATTCAAGGTAGAGCTGGACCGTAACAGTGGTAAGATACGCGCCTATAGAAATGAAGAAGAGGTTACCTCTATAGATTTTGGCCGTATTGCCGCCTCTACCGCGCGTCAGGTTATTATTCAAAAGATGCGTGAAGCAGAAAAAGATGTTATTTTCAATGAGTTCCAGGGGAGGGTGGGCGAGATTGTAAGCGGCACAGTTTATAGGTTTGAAAAAGGCAATATCGTTATAGATCTTTTGGGTAAGGCTGAGGGGATACTCGTTAAGCGCGAACAGTCTCCCAAGGAAGAATTTAAGCAAGGGCAGCGTATACGCGCCCTATTGTTGGATGTAAAAAAAGAATCCAGGGGCGCACAGATTATCCTTTCGCGTACCCACCCTAATCTGGTTAAGAAACTGTTTGAGCTTGAAGTGCCGGAAATTTATGAGGGCATAGTAGAGGTTAAGTCAATATCCCGCCAGGCCGGAGAGCGTACAAAGATCTCAGTCTATTCGAAGAATGATAAAGTCGATTCTGTAGGCGCTTGTGTAGGTATGCGCGGCAATAGGGTAAGAAATATCGTTAATGAGTTATACGGGGAGAAGATAGATATAGTGCGTTTTAATGAAGATATACGCGAGTATATTAAAAACGCCCTTTCACCGGCAAAGGTTTCGGAAATAAAATTGGATAAGGAAAAACTTAAGGCCGAAGTTATTGTTGAAGATGACCAGCTTTCTTTATCCATAGGCAAGCACGGCCAAAATGTGCGGCTTGCATCAAGGCTGATTGGCTGGGAACTTGATATCCGCACCAAGGCCGCTAAAGAGCAGGATCAGGAGAAAGAGAAGGCAGAAAAAGCCCTCTCCTTAGGGCAGGAAGAATCAGCAGTGGTTGAGAAAACCAAGAAAAAGACGAAGAAGTCCAAGAAGCCTTTAGCCTCGCTGGAAGATTTGCCGGGCTTAGGTGAGAAAACTATAGTAGCCTTAAAGGATGCCGGAATAAATTCATTAGCCGAGCTTATTGGTGCTGAGCAAGAGGGCTTAATGAAGATTAAGGGAATTGGCGAAAAAAAAGCTGCTAAGTTAATTGCGGATGCCAAGAAGTTAAAATAATTATTCATAAGACAGGAAGAAGGTAGAATATTATGGTGAAAGAGAGCAAGGTAAAGAAGACGGTAAAGAAGGAGTCTCCCCTTAAGGTTAAGAAGGCGGTAAAAAAGGCGGTTAAGAAAGCTACGGCTGTTAAGGCTGTTAAAAAGTCCGCCACTTTGGCAAAAACTAAAATTAAAAAAATAGTTAATCCTGTTTCTATTACGCATGAACCAAGGCCTAAAGTTGAAGTTAAGGTTGAGGCTCAGGTAAAGCCTAAGGTTGTAGTTATTCCCAAGGCTGTGGTTACCCCTAAGGTTGAAATTAAGGAAGAAATTCAGGAAAGGCCTAAGGTTTCTCCTCCTGCGGTTGAGTCCAGGGAGTTAGAACTAGAGCTTCCAATCACCCTGAAAGACCTTGCTATTAAGCTTCAGGAGAAACCCTCGGTTATTATTAAGATCCTTATGGGCATGAAAATAATGGCCGGAATAAACCAGAGCCTGGATGAGAACTCTGTTAATTCTATTTGCGAGAAATATCATTTTAAAGTTAAGAAGGCCTTGAAAGGCGAGGAGCTGGCCTTATGTATGCATACCGTGGAAGATGGTAAAAAAGATTTAAAGCCGCGTTCTCCGGTAGTTACATTTATGGGCCATGTTGATCATGGTAAGACCTCGCTTTTGGATGCGATAAGGAAGACCAAGGTTGCTGAATCCGAACATGGAGGCATAACTCAACATATTGGCGCATACCGGGTTATTGTGCCAAACGGCGAGATTACATTCTTAGATACCCCTGGCCATGAAGCCTTTACTGCTATGCGCTCACGCGGAGCTAAGATTACCGATATTGTTGTTTTGGTTGTTGCTGCTGATGACGGTATTATGCCTCAGACCCAGGAAGCCATAGATCATGCCCGGGCAGCAGGAGTATCTATCATTGTAGCTATTAACAAGATTGATAAGGCAGGGGCTGATGTTGATTTGGTGAAAAAGCAATTAGCTAAACTTGGTCTTAATCCTGAAGATTGGGGAGGTAAGGTCATAGTTGTACCGGTATCAGCTAAAACCGGGGAAGGCATAGATAATCTTTTGGAGATGATTATATTGGAGTCTCAGATGCTGGAATTAAAGGCTAATCCAAGCCGTTTATCCCGAGGTGTAGTGATAGAGGCCCAGATGTCTAAGGGGAGGGGCCCGGTAGCAACGCTTTTAGTTCAAAATGGGACATTGCATCTAAATGAAAATATCATTGTAGGCAGTTTCTACGGTAAGATCAGGGCAATGTTTAATGACCGCGGGCAGGCAGTTACTTCTGCATCTCCTTCTGTTGCGGTGGAGGTTTTGGGGATATCCGGTATTCCTGCGGCAGGGGAGCAGTTTTTTTCCATTGCCGACGAGAAAGAGGCCAAAGGATTGGCAGTTTTACGTTTGGAGAAAGAAAAAGCAGAACAGGTTAAGTCTGTAAAACGCATAAGCCTGGAGGATCTGCATTCTCAGATTAAAGAAGGAAAGATAAAAGAGTTAAAGCTTATTATAAAGGCAGATGTCCAGGGCTCGCTTGAGGCTATTAGAGAGACATTAAACAAGATGAATGTCTCAGAGATAAAAATTGATTTTATACATTCCGGTGTCGGCAATATCAATAGTTCCGATATTATCCTGGCTGTTGCATCGGATGCCTTAATTCTGGGTTTTAATGTGGCCGTAGACGATTTGGCTAAAGAATTGATGGTTAAGGAGGGGGTAGATGTCAAGACCTATAACATTATTTATGAATTAGCCAATGATATTAAGGCAGCTATTGAGGGGATGCTTGAGCCTAAGATAAAGAAGGTATTTTTAGGAAAGGTTGAGGTGCGTAAGGTCTTTAAGCTTACCCGTGCGGGTTTAATCGCGGGTTGTTTTGTAGCTAAGGGAAAGATTAACCGAGTTTGTCTGGTAAGTTTGACCAGGAACGGAGCGGTTGTTTTTGAAGGTAAGCTGTCATCCCTGAAGCGCTTTAAAGATGATGTGCGTGAGGTTTTGGAGGGTTTTGAGTGCGGTATCAGCTTAGCCGGTTTTGATCAGATGTTAGAAGGCGATATTATCGAGGCCTATTTGGAAGAGAGAATAGCCAGGACAATATGAAAAAGGTGATCTTAAGCGGGATGCGCCCTACGGGTAAATTACACTTAGGGCATCTTGCAGGGGCATTGGATAACTGGGTTAAGCTTCAGAAGGAATACCAGTGTTTTTTCATGGTTGCTGATTGGCATGCGCTGATGAGCGAGTATGAGAATACCTCGCTGCTCTCAGAAAACATAATCGATAATGTAGTGGACTGGCTGAGCGTGGGTATTGACCCTAAAGAATCGGTCATATTTATACAATCTAAAATACCCGAACACCTTAATTTACACATGATCTTCTCCTGCCTTACCCCTTTGGGCATACTTGAGCGTTGCCCGACCTATAAAGAGCAATTAAGAGAAGTTAAAACCAGGGATTTAAATACCTATGGTTTCCTGGGATATCCGGTATTGCAGGCAGCAGATATTCTGCTTTATAAGGCTGATAAGGTTCCGGTGGGGCGCGATCAACTACCGCATCTAGAGCTTACCAGGGAGATAGCCCGCCTTTTTAATAATCTGTATAAAAAGGATATTTTTCCTTATCCGGATGCAATATTAACGCAGACCCCTAAGCTCTTAGGTTTAGACGGAAGAAAAATGAGTAAAAGCTATGCCAATACCATAAACCTCTCTGATCCCCCGCAAGTTATAACTAAGAAGATCTCGACTATGTTTACGGACCCAAAGAGGATTAAGTTAACCGACCAGGGGCATCCCAATAGCTGCAATGTTTTTTCTTACTACACTACATTTATCCCCGGTATGAAAGATGAGGTTTACAGTTGGTGCATAGCCGCAAAAAAAGGGTGCACTGATTGTAAGAAGATCTTGGCAGAGAATATTATTGATAAAATTTCTCCTATCCAAAGAAAAAGGGAAGAGCTTTGCAAAGATATAGGAGAGGTAAGAAAGATTATCCTTAAAGGAAATAATGAGGCCCAGTCTTTGGCGGCTAAGACTATGAAAGAGGTTTCTAAGGCGGTTAATATATGAGCTATAAAATAAAGCTTGAGTTATTTGAGGGGCCGCTGGACCTGCTTTTATACCTGGTAAAAAAAGATCATCTGAATATTTACGATATTCCTATAGCCAAGGTAACCGAGCAGTACCTTCAGTATATTAATCTTATGCAGCTTTTGGATTTGAATATCGCAGGAGAATTTTTAGTTATGGCGGCTACCCTTATGCAGATTAAATCTAAGATGCTTTTGCCCGCCGAGGAAGGCCAGGAAGAGTCCGGGGATCAGGAAGATCCGCGGGAGGAATTAGTTAAGAGGCTTCTGGAGTATGAGAAATTTAAAGAGATAGCTGAAAATTTAAGGCAAAAAGAATCTGATCAACGCGAGGTATACAAGAGGCCGAAAGTAGAAATAGATACGAAAGAAGAAAAAGGCAAGGATGTATATTTTGAGGCTAGCATATTTGACCTGATTAATGCTTTCTCTAAGGCCCTTAAAGATGTACCTAAGGAAGTTTTTTATGAGGTAGTAAAGGACCAATTTACGGTTGAGCAGGCTACTCATGAAATACTGCATTTATTATTAGTGAGGTCGCAGGTAAAACTCTCAGAGTTATTCTCTAAGGCAAAGAATAAAATGGATATAATTGTTACCTTTCTGGCGGTATTGGAATTGATCCGGGTGAAAGAGATTATCGCCAGGCAAAACCAGCTTTTTGAAGACATTGAAATCTTGAGGAATAAGGAGAATATCATACCTTATGAGCGAAGAGACGAGAGAAGCACTGATTAAGGGGAATATTGATTTAGCCGCGGTTAAGGAATCTGAAGAAGATTTAGTATTGAATATGTCTTTGCGGCCAAAGAAGTTTTCTGAATTTGTAGGCCATAAGGATATCGTTGATAACTTAAAGATTTCTATCCAGGCAGCCAAACAGAGGAAGGAGCCCCTGGAGCATGTCCTCTTAAGCGGGCCTCCCGGTCTGGGCAAGACCTCGTTATCACATATCATAGCCCATGAATCGCAGGCAAAGATAACCGCTACCTCAGGTCCTGCCATTGAGCGTGCCGGAGATTTGATCGGCATTTTGACTAACCTGGAGAGAGGGGATATTCTTTTTATCGATGAGATACACAGGCTTTCTAAGGTGGTTGAAGAGTTTTTATATCCGGCAATGGAAAGCTTTCAGATTGATTTTGTTATTGATAAGGGTCCTTATGCCAAAACTATTAAATTTAACCTTAAGCCCTTTACGTTAATAGGCGCAACTACCCGTACGGGTTTATTGGCAGCCCCGTTAAGGGGAAGATTCGGAATGTTTTATACCCTGGATTTTTATAAAATTGAAGACCTCTCTAAGATTATTAAGCATTCTTCTAAAATACTGGGTATAGAGATTGCAGAAGATGCCTCTTATGAGATAGCCCGTAGGGCACGCGGAACCCCGCGTATAGCTAACCGTTTGTTGCGGCGCATAAGGGATTATGCCCAAGTGGCATCTGTGGATAGAATAGACTTAAAGATTGCGGTTAAGTCTTTGGACGGGCTGGGGATAGACCAGGCCGGGCTTGATGATTTGGACCGTAGAGTTTTAAAACTGATTTTAGAGTCGTATGGGGGAGGCCCGGTAGGCATAGAGTCATTAGCCGCAAGCCTCAACGAGGAGGTAGATACTATTGCGGACACGGTTGAGCCGTACCTTTTAAAGGCCGGCTATCTTAAGCGTACCCCTCGTGGCCGTATTGCTACTAAGCTTACCTTTGATCATTTCAACGTAAAATACACAAAAGAAAAACAGGAAGAGTTATTCTAGTTTTTATCAATGAAATTATTAATCCATATTTGCTGTGCGCCTTGCCTTATCTATCCCCTTGAGGTATTAAAGCTTAAGGGGATAGATGTTTCCGGGATATTTTATAACCCGAATATCCACTCATCTTTAGAATATAACGAAAGAAAGAAAGCGCTGATAGCTTTAAATCCGGGGATTGAATTAATTGACTCCGACTATCTGCCGCAGGAGTTTTTTCGGGCGATAAACCTGAAAGAAGATTCTCCTGTAAGATGCGCGATCTGCTGGAAGCTAAGGCTGAAGAAGACGGCTACTATAGCAAGGGAGAGAGGCTTTAAATATTTTACTACCACCCTTTTGGTCAGCCCCTATCAGGATCAGGAATCCTTAAAGAAAATTGGGGTAGAGGCCGCTAAAGAGGCAGGGGTAGAGTTTTATTATGCCAATTTCCGCCCGGGTTTTAAAAAGGCCCATGAAGAGGCAAGGGGGAAGGGCATCTATATGCAAAATTACTGCGGATGTATTTATTCCGAGATAGAAAGGAATAAGAAAAAACAATATGCGTAAACTCATATTTGTGTTTTTAATCGGCTGCTCATTATGGAACAGCCTTATCACATTATCTTTTGCCGGAGATAATATAAGAGCCGATATCCCAAGAGGGGTATGGGTGAGTGTGTTTTCCGCGAGTAAGGTTCTTTACTCCAGGGATGAGGCGGTAAAATTAATTGCATTATGTAAGAAGGCAAAAATAGGCCAGATATATTTACAGGTTTATCAATCCGGTCATGCCTATTATGATTCAAAGGAATTTGATAATTCAAAATACCAAGGCATGGTTAAAACTGCGCAGATAGATGTAATCGATTTTTTGTTAAAAGAGGCAAGAAATAATAATATAAAGGTGTTTGCCTGGATTAACCTTTTGAGCTTAGGGCAAAACAATAATGCGGATGTAATCAAAAGATTTGGGGCGGAGGTTTTAACGCGGGATCAATATAACCGGATCTCTGGCAGGGGTAACCCCAATGAGTCCGATAAGTATTATTTAAGGGAAGAGCTTTTATTTTTAGAGCCAGGGGATCAAAGAGTAGCCAAGTTGTTAATTTCCGTAGTGGAGGAAGTTATAGAGAGGTATCCCTTATTCAGCGGGGTGCATCTTGATTATGTGCGCTATCCTATGACGGTCCCTTTTATCCCCGGATCAAGGTTTAATAACTACGGGTTAAGTTATGGTTATGGCCTGAAGAATATAGAGCGTTTTCAGGAATGGACGGGTTTAGACCCTCGCTCTGGACTGAAGAGTACTAAGGATTATCTGTTGTGGGATAATTGGAGAAGGGATCAGATAACTAGTCTTGTAAGAAGAATAGCTAAACGCGTCAAAGAGAAATCCCGGGATCTTTTAGTATCTGCTGCGGTTATCCCTGCGGGAGAGCGGGCATATGCCAGCTTGTTCCAGAATTGGGCTTTTTGGCTTGAAGAAGGTATTTTGGATTATGTAGTACTTATGAACTATACCCTGGATAACCAGTTGACCAAGGAGCTAGTGCGTTCTTCCCTTTCCCATAGAGGCAGGGGTAAGGTTTTTGTAGGGTTAGGGCTGTATCTGATGAAAGACAATTTCAATACCTTTATTGACCAATATAAGGCCGTTCTTAGTCTTAATCCCGACGGGGTAGTTATATTTGCCTACGATGATATAGACGATGTACTCCTTAAGTATTTAAGCAGCTTATGAGCCCTTCTTTCACAATAAAATGAAACTATCTGATTTTGATTATTCCCTCCCCAAAGATTTAATTGCGCAATACCCTTTAGAAGAGCGTGAATCAGCCCGCTTGTTGGTTGTAGAGCGTTTAAGCGGCAGGATAACCCATCGGGTATTTAAAGATTTTAAGGGTTACTTAAATAAAGATGACCTCTTAGCCTTGAATAATACCAGAGTCCTTACCTGCAGGCTGTTAGGCCATAAGGATAGCGGCGGCAAGGTTAAGGTTTTGTTGACTAAGCGTAAAGACGGCTCGAGATTCGAGGCCTTAATACAACCCAGTCGTACAAAGATAGGAGAGAGAATAGGATTTAATCAGGGGAAGGTTATAGGCATAATCACCAATCGTAGGGAGATATCATTCAAAAAAGAAGATGCGGATACTATTTATAATCTGGGTCAAATCCCCCTGCCTCCTTATATCAAAAGGGAGCCTGAAGAACTGGATAAGGATTATTATCAGACTGTTTATGCCAGCAAAGAGGGTGCGATAGCCTCTCCTACGGCAGGCCTGCATTTTACCTCTAGAATGATCGAGGAGATATCTGCTTCTGGAGTTAATATCGGCTATTTAACCCTGCATGTTGGTTTAGGGACATTTAAGCCCGTAGTCTGTGAGGATATAGCCTTGCATAAGATGGAATCGGAATATTTCCAGGTTCTTAAGGCCACGCAGGATAAAATAGAAACCGCCAGGAATAATAAAAACAAAATCATCGCTGTGGGGACAACTGTTCTCAGGGCTTTAGAGACTTATGCCGCAGGAGTAAAAGAAGGTTTTACAGACCTATTTGTTTACCCCGGTTATAAATTTAGGATTACAGACTGTCTTTTGACCAATTTTCATTTACCTAAGACTACGCTTTTTATGCTGGTTTGTGCTTTCGGAGGAGAGTCGCTTATAAAGAGGGCTTATCAGGAGGCAGTGGATAATAAGTACAGGTTTTACAGCTATGGCGATGCCATGCTGATAATTTAGGATAAATATGTTTAAATTAATTCACTCGGACAAAAATAGCCAAGCAAGGCTGGGGAAGCTTTCTACTACCCACGGGGATATTGAGACTCCCTGTTTCATGCCGGTAGGTACCCATGGTACGATAAAGGGCCTTTATCCCAAGGATGTGAAAGAATCCGGCGCTGAAATTATGCTTTCTAATACCTATCATTTATTCCTTCGCCCGGGGATGAATGTAATCCGCAAGGCGGGTGGGCTGCATAAGTTTATATCATGGGAAAAACCTATTTTGACCGATAGCGGAGGATACCAGGTATTTAGCTTGGCCCTTTTGCGTAAATTAAGTGATAAGGGCGTTGAGTTTCAGTCGCATATTGACGGCGCAAAGCACTTTATCACTCCCGAAGATATTATTGACATTCAGTCTGAATTAGGCTCAGATATTATGATGCCCTTGGATGAATGCGTGCACTACCCTTGCGCCAGGGCTCAGGCAGAGGTTGCCATGAAAAGGACAATCAATTGGGCAAAGCGCTCCCGTAGCCATAAGGATAGCCTTAGGAAACACGGACCCAATAAGGCGCAGTTTCTTTTCGGTATTGTCCAGGGGGCAACCTATGAAGATTTGAGGAATATATGCGCGCAAGAATTAACAGATATTGATTTTGACGGCTATTCTATAGGCGGGGTATCGGTTGGCGAACCCAGTAATTTAATATATAATATACTTAAAATAACCGCTGAGTTATTGCCTGCTGAAAAGCCGCGTTATGCAATGGGGATAGGTTATCCTCAGGATATACTGGAGGCGGTGGAGAGAGGGGTTGATATGTTTGATTGCGTTGTGCCTACGCGCTACGGAAGAAATGGCACAGCCTTTACAAGCACCGGTAAGGTTAAAATAGGGAATTCTCCTTATATTGAGGATTTTAAGCCGCTTGATGAGAAATGCTCCTGCTATACCTGTAGTAATTTTAGCCGAGCTTATTTACGGCATCTATTTAATGCGCAGGAGATGTTGGGCTTGACGCTTTTGTCTTTGCACAACGTGCATTTCTTCTTAAATCTGGCAAAGGGTATCCGTGAGGCAATTAAGGTTAACCAGTTTAAGGAATTTAAGAACGATTTTCTAGGCCGTTACCTAAGCGATTAAGAATTTAAGAGGATAATATATACCATGACTAGAATTGACCTAGTTACAATTTTTCCCGGGATGTTTGACGCTGTGCTTAATGAATCAATCGTAAAGCGCGCCCAGGCTAAAGGGAAGGTTGAATTTAAGATCCATAATCTAAGGGACTATACTTTTGATAAACATAAAAAGGTCGATGACCGTCCTTTTGGAGGGGGCGCTGGAATGGTAATGTGCCCGCAGCCGATATTTAATTGTGTTGAGTATATAAAGTCAAGGTTAAGGAGTATGAAACCCAGGGTAATCCTTCTCTGTCCCCAAGGGGAAAAGCTAACCCAGGCTGTTGCAAAGAGGCTATCTAAGATTAAGAGCCTTATCTTAATTTGCGGGCATTACGAAGGAGTAGATGAGAGGGTGAGGGAGGAGCTGGTTGATGAGGAGGTTTCTATAGGGGACTACATCTTAACCGGAGGAGAGCTTCCGGCAATGGTTTTGATAGATGCAATCGTAAGGCTTATCCCCGGTGTGCTGGGAGACAAAAATTCCTTGAAATTTGAGTCTTTTGAGGGTAATCTATTAGAACATCCGCATTATACCCGTCCCGCTGAATTCCGTAATATGGATGTCCCGAAGGTGCTTTTATCCGGAGATCATAATAAGATAGAGGCCTGGAGGAAGAAAGAGTCAGCTACTAGGACAAAAGAACGCAGGCCGGATTTATTGAAGCCTAAGTTAAGGAGGAAGTAATGAATAAGATTAAATTAGTTGAAGCGCAATTTACCAAGAAAGATCACCCTGTTTTCGGCGTAGGTGATACAGTTAAAGTTTTTACCAGGATTCCCGAGGGTCCGGATAAGTTTCGCCTCCATCCTTTTGAGGGAGTAGTTATTTCAAAGGAGGGCTCAGGGATAAGGGAGCATTTTACCATTAGAAAGGTATCCTACGGAGAGGGGATTGAGCGTGTTTTTCCTTTGAACTCACCGGCCATAGATAAGATCGAAGTTGTGCGTTTGGGCAAGGTAAAGCGCGCTAAGCTTTATTATCTGAGGAATAAATTTGGTAAACGCGCCACCAAAATAGCTAGCGCAGAGGCTAAATAAGGGCTGGCTTAAGCTAAATGCTTTATTATGAAGATAAATATAATCGACTTGGGTATAAATTTGTTATCGGGGTAGATGAAGCCGGAAGAGGCCCTTTAGCCGGGCCGGTAGTTTCAGCCGCGGTATTGTTAAACAGAAGAAGATTCAATAATCTTATAGATGACTCCAAGAAACTTGCTCCTCTAGCGCGGGAAAAGGCTTTTTTAGAGATTAACAGAAATTCGGTAAACGGCATCGGTATTGTAAACGAGAAAATAATTGACCGGATTAATATTTTGGAAGCTACCCGTCTATCCATGCAGCAGGCAGTAATCTCTCTGGTAAACAAACTGGGAAACATAAATCATGATGAGGTTTTTGTTATCGCAGATGGCAACATGGATTTGTGTCTCGGTTTTCCTTATCAGTCTATTATTAAGGGCGATAATAAATCTAAGAGTATTGCCGCTGCCTCTATCCTGGCTAAGGTCATTCGTGATAGAATGATGTATGCATATGACAAGATTTACCCGGCTTATGGATTTAAGAGGCATAAGGGTTATCCCACTAAGGAGCACAGAGGTATTTTAAGGGAGATCGGCCCTTGTGTTATACACAGAAAGAGTTTTGTTTGTGCCTAAGGCAGGGATGAGCTTAGGGTTAAGAGGTGAAGAGGCGGCCGCCTGTTTCTTGATGAAGAACGGGTATAAGATTATATCCCGTAACTACAAGAATAAATTAGGCGAGGTTGATATTATAGCAGAAGACGGGGGGGTTATCTGTTTCATAGAAGTGAAAGCCCGCAAAAGCAACCGGTTCGGCCTGGCTAAAGAATCTGTGACAGTGAGAAAACAGAGGCAGATAGCTAAAGCGGCGATAGGCTTTCTTAAGGAAAAAGGTTTTTTAAACAGAAGGGCTAGATTTGACGTAGTTGCCCTAGATTACTCTTCTTTTGGGATAAAATTAGATTTGATTAGAAATGCCTTTGATTTAGGGGGTAATTTTAATTATTAGGAAAATGTATAAGGACAATACGCTTAAAGATTACCTTGATGAATTAGCAGCTAAGCTTCCCGTTCCGGGAGGCGGATCTTCGGCTGCGCTTTGTGCCGCTATGGCAGCTGCCTTGGTGAGTATGGTGGTTAATTTTACTTTGGGAAAGCCAAAATATGAGAAATACGAAAAAAGGCTCAAGGAGGTTATTAATAAATCCGAGTTCTTAAGAAAAGAGTTCTTGCGGCTCGTAGACTTAGATGCTATTGCCTATAAGTCCAATAATATGAGGGATGCCGTTAATGTCCCTTTTATGGTCGCCCGGCTTTGCCTGGAGGGTATAAAATTATGCCCTCCCTTGTTGAAGGAGGGGAATATTAATTTAGTGAGCGATATTGCGGTAGCCGCAGTTTTCTTTGAATCCGCTTTTGTTTCCGCATCTTTTAATGTTAAGATTAACTTAAAAAGCTTAGGCGATAAGAAATTTTGCGCAGGGGTTAGGAAGGAACTATCCCGCAATAACCGGCAAATAAGTAAAATAAGGATGCAGGTGGAGGAAAGAGTTGGCGATATTATTAGAGGGTAGGCATATTGCAGAAAAGGTAAAGGAAGATATCAGGCTTAAGGTTTTGTCCTTAAAGATAAGGCCTTCTCTTGCCAGCTTAATGGTGGGCGATAATTCGGGGGCAGTCAGCTATGTCAAGTCTCAGGCTAAAGCCGCAGAGGAACTGGGGGTAGAATACCAAATACATAAGCTTTCTTCTTCCTCTTCACAGGAGGATATCATAGGTTTTGTCCGGAAGCTAAACAACGATAAGTCCGTTAACGGAATTATTATCCAGAATCCGCTCCCTGAAAAGATAGATTATAAAGCGGTGAGCTTTTCTATGGACCCTGAAAAGGATATTGAGGGAGTACACCCTGCTAATATTGCAGGGATTATTACCGGCAGGGCTAAATTTATTCCCTGTACTGCCTATGCGGTAATGGAGTTGATATCTGCCAGCGGGATTAACTTATACGGCAAGGAGGCGGTGATAGTCGGGCATAGCTCAATAGTGGGTAAGCCTTTAGTGTTTTTATTATTGGATAAGCTTGCTACAGTCACAATATGCCATATAGGCACTAGCCAGGCCGGTAAATTAGAGGATCATATACGCAGGGCGGAAGTATTAGTTGTTGCCGTAGGGAAGGCAAACCTGATAAAAGGGGAATGGATTAAAGAAGGCGCGGTGGTTATTGATGTGGGGATTAACCGGGTAAATGGCAAGATTGTCGGGGATGTAGAGTTTTCCGCTGCAGAAAAAAAAGCTGCATTCATTACTCCGGTTCCCGGAGGCGTTGGGCCTTTGACTGTTGCTATGTTAATGCGTAATTTAGTTGAGGCAGCCAGGCTGCAGCAGGGTTGATGGAGTTAATAAATTAAAGATGAATTTTAAAGAAAAATTAGCATCCGATAAATTCGTATTGACATCTGAGGTCGGGCCTCCTAAGGGGGTTGAGGTCAAGGGCCTTTTGGAAGAATCTGAGCTTATCCGTAACCGCGTGGATGCGATTAATGTTACGGACTTGCAAAACTCGGTTATGCGCCTTGGTTCTCTGGCGGTCTCCAGTATTTTAAAGCACCACGGGTTTGAACCTATCTATCAGTTAACCTGCAGGGATAGAAACCGGTTGGCGCTGCAATCAGACCTTTTGTCCGCAGCGGTGTTAGGCATTGAGAATGTTTTAATCTTAACCGGAGATCATACCACCGCCGGGGATCATCCTGAGGCGAAGCCCGTTTTTGACCTGGATTCCGTACAGCTTTTACAGGCAGCTAACAGGCTAAGCCAGGGGTTTGATATAAAGGGAAACAGGCTAAGCGGTAAAGCGCCGAATTTTTGCCTGGGGGCGGTAGTTAACCCCGGGGCAGATCCCCTAGAGCCTCAGATTATAAAAATGGAGAAGAAAATAGCCGCCGGTGCGCAGTTTTTTCAGACCCAGGCGGTATATGACATAAAGGTTTTTGAGGATTTCCTTAAAAAAACCAAGCATCTTAAAACTAAGATTATGGCCGGGATTGTTTTGCTTAAATCTGCAGGTATGGCTGAATATATGAATCAAAATGTGGCCGGGGTAAACGTACCCGAAGAACTGATTAAGGAGATGGGAGAGGCAAAAGATAAGGTTAAGCAGTCTGTCAAAATTGCATCAGGGATTATAAAGGAATTAAAGCCTATGTGTGATGGGGTTCATATTATGCCTATTGGTTGGGGCAGGCTCGTCCCAGAGGTTTTAGATGCCTCAGGGCTATGATGAATCATATTGTTATTATAGGGGCTTCATCCTCCGGGCATAATCTTGCCTTCAAGATAAGAGAGAGAAATAAAGGCTGTAAGATAACCTTGATCAGTGAAGAAGGTTATTTAGCTTATGATCATCTGAGGTTGGCTGATTTTATTAGCGGGACAATAAGTGAAAGGGATGTATTTTTATGTAATGAGGATGATTATTTAAGTCAGGATATAAATTTCCTTAAGAATAAGAAGGTTGCAAGCATTAACATACAGAGGCGCTTGCTTTATTTCAAGGATAAGGGAAATATCAATTATGATATTCTGATAATTGCCTCCGGCAGGAGCCCGACTATTTTGGATATTCCGGGTGCCCGAAAGGAAGGGGCCTATCGCCTCTATACTCTGGATGATGCCAAAGAATTTCTTAAACGTTATATCGCCTCTGCGGTTTGTATAGTAGGCAGCAGTAGTTTTGCTTTAAAAATAGCAGAGGTGGTCTCGGAGAAATACGGGGTTGAGACAAAAATATTAAGCCCTGCTGTTTTTAACCTTGCGGATCTACCCCCAAAGTCAGAGGTTATTAATGATACCTTGGCCGAGGTTATCGGCGAGGGGGAAGTCCAGGCAGTTAAGCTTACAAGCGGCAAGGTGTTGGGAGTATCGGCGGTCTTATTTATGGATAATTACAAGGCAAATATTGATTTCCTGAAGAATGCGGATATACAAATTAAAGAGGATTGTATCGCGGTGAATGGGCTTATGGCTACTAATTACGATAATATTTTTGCCTGCGGCAGTGTTGTGGGCAGGGATAGTTTAGCTGTAAGTTTAATGCTGGCGGATAATATAACTAATAGATTAGGCCAAGAGGATGCCGGAAACATTAGCGCAGTTAAGTGAAAAGGGAAGAGCCGCGTTATCAAATCTGGCCCGCCAAACTTTAGATAAGGCGTTTTCTCTTTATGGAAAAGAGACTAAGATTTCTTTCCCCGTAACAAATTATTACCTCCCCCTGATTAATTCCATTTTAAATGTAAAAGTAAAGACTTTAGCCGATTTAGCCTTTATTTTGGATGAAGTTGAAAAAGATGAATTTTTACCTTTTGCAGAAGGTATATTGAATAAAGGCTTCTCTGTTTTAGCATGTATGGAAGTGCTGGCTGCCTTGGCAGTATTCAATAAAGGGCATCCGCTGCAAGGAAGCGGCTTTATACCTGATAGTATGCTGCGTTCTCTAGGCCTTAAGCTTATTGACGGGCGGGTATCGGCAATTGCAGTAATTTTAGGGCCGGCAAAAGACGTTGATTCTGCCGTAAGCCTTATTAGAGAATTTAAGTCTAGAGGGATTGTGAGCCTGCTAGCGGGAAATATTAACGGCAATACTATGGAAGGCCAGCTTAAGAGCAGGGGCCTGGAATTAGGGTTAGATAATGGTATTATTGCTTTGGGAAGCGATTACCTGTCTGCAATATATGCGGTGAATTTTATAGCCCGCTTTCCCTTAATCTACGGTAATTTCCAGGCAGGGCAGTGTCAGCAGATAATAGATTATATCCGCAAGCGTATTTTGGCCTTTTGCCTTTTGTTAGGTACTGCTGATGAGGAGGTTATAGCTTATGGCCTGGGGGTTATGGTGTTGGGCATGCCTCTTATAACTGATTTAAGCCTGCCTCAATTGGACAAAATAGATGCTACTTTTATTGAGGCCTTAGTAGTAGAAAAGGATTATAAAAAGATTCCTTCCCGGTGTATGCTTGCCCGCGGGATTAAGCCAAAGATTATAAATATGGAGATGCCTTTATCTTACGCTGCGGCCTTTGAGGGGGAGAAGGTAAGGCATGAGGAGCTTCAAGTTGAATTCGGCGGGAAGGCAAATTTGTCTTTTGAGCTTTTAGTCTCCCAAGAAGAGGCTAAGGTGGAAGACGGCAGGATTGAAGTTTTCGGGCCGGATTTGGATAGCCTTGAGAGAGGGAACAGGTTTTTGCCTTTAGCCGTAGTGGTAAATGTTTACGGCCGCAAGATGCAAAAAGATTTCGAGTCGATGCTGGAGCGCCAGATTGATCGTTTTATCAATTATGCTTGCGGGATAATGCATGAAGGCCAAAGGGACAACAGTTTAATCAGGGTAAGTTGCGACGCATTCTCAAGGGGTTTCCGGCTTAAGGACCTGGGCGTTATATTGCATGCTATGTTTCATAGGGAGTATAGCGCAATCATTGATAAGGTAGGGGTTAGATTATATACTGATAAGGCGGATGTTGATAGGTTGTTGAGCGGCGCAAGGGAGATTTTTTCCCTTCGCGATAAGCGTATGCTCGGCCTAACTGATGAAGGCGTAGGCACCTATTATTCTTGCCTGATCTGCCAGTCAATTACCCCTAACCATGTTTGTATCCTTACTCCCCAGAGGCCGGGTTTATGCGGTGCTTATTCTTGGCTGGATGCTAAGATCTCTTCTGAGATTGTCCCGACAGGGCCTAACCAGCCTATATTAAAGGGTAAGCCCTTAGATTTAAGGCTGGGGCAATGGGAGAGTATAAATAAATATGTAAGGGATAAGTCTAATAAAACAATAGAAAAGGTAAGCATTTATTCAATTGTAGACTCCCCACAGACTTCCAGCGGGTATTTTGAGTGTATTCTTGCGGTGGTGCCTGAGGTAAAAGGGGTAATGGTAGTTAACCGGGATTATCCTGGCATGACTCCTTGTGGCATGAGTTTTTCTGACTTATCTGCTTTGTTAAGGACAGGTGCTCAGGTTCCGGGTTTATTAGGCATAAGCAAGCTTTATATTTTAAGCAGGAAGTTTATTTCAGCGGAAGGCGGGCTTAAGCGCTTAGTTTGGATGCCAAAAGAATTAAAAAAGCTTTTAGGGAAAGAGATTGAGCAGGCAGCCCTTGATATAGGAGAATTCGGCCTGCTTGAGGAGATTGCTGATGAGGATGATGCTGTAAGCCTCGGTGAACTTGAAAGTTTCCTTTCGAAGGCTAATCACCCATCCCTTTGCATGGACCCATTAATTTGATTTTTTCTCTTGACGTCCAACGCTTATACTATATAATAATAAGCAATAATAAATGCCAACCGCAATCTTCAAGAGACGCTTGAAAAAAATAACCTTAAAACTAACTCTTTTTTTCGCCCTTTTAGCTATTCCTGTTTTTGCGCAGGATGCATCCTCTTTTACTAAACCGATAGAACTTAATGTTTTAGAGGTACAGGCACGGGCATACCGCCAGGATGGAATTAGGGCCCAGGATATGGGAGATTTTGATTCGGCGATGAAGCTTTATCAAAAGGCAATAGAGCTAGATCCCTCTTATGCGGTGGCATATAATGATTTAGGGGTTATTTATGAAGCTAAGGGGATGATCGATAGGGCGGAAGAGAGCTACTTAAGGGCTATTAAAACCGACCCTTATTATTTAAGTACTTATACTAATCTGGCCCTTCTTTATGAAGAAAAAAGAGAGTTGAATAAAGCGGCTTATTGCTGGAAGAAAAGGGCGGAATTAGGCGATCTTCAGGACCCATGGACTCAGAAGGCGAGGCAGCGTTTCTCAGATATCCGTTTGAGCCTCTCTCCGCGGCCTATACAGGACTCAAAAGAGCAGGACGTAGTAAAGATGATGAAGGATATTGCAAATGAGAAGTATATCATGAGGCACGATGATAAAATGCTTGCGCGCAAGCATTTTAATAAAGCTAAAGATAGCTATGCCAAAGATGATTATGCTACCGCCGTAAAACAGGCATTAGATGCCTATCATTTAGACCCTGAAAATAAGGATATAAAGGAATTTATCGAGAGGACTCAGCATAGGGCGCTTACGCGATAGAAGCCACTTAAAGAAGCTTACCTACCAAAATTGATTCTCAAATCTTATATTAATGAGCGGTAAAAAATTATATCTTTTAGATGCTATGGCCTTTTGCTACAGGGCATTTTATGCGGTTAGGGGCCTGACTACTTCTTTCGGCCAGCCTAGCGGGGCAGCATACGGTTTTGTCAATATTCTAAACAAGGTTCTTAAGGAAGGCAACCCCGATTATCTTGCGGCGTGTTTTGATGTCTCGCGGGATACCTTTAGATCCCGCAAGTTTTCCGATTATAAACTGCAGCGTCCGCCTATGCCCGATGGGCTCTCTTCCCAGATTCCTTTGATTAAAGAGATATTATCTGGTTACGGGCTTAGGGTTGTGGAAAAGAAAGGCTATGAGGCTGATGATATTATCGCAACCCTTGCCAATAAATCCGCATCTTTAGGACTTGCTGTTACCATAGTAAGCTCAGATAAGGATATGCTGCAATTGGTAGGCAAGGGTATTGAAGTTTTTAATCCATATAAGGATGATGGTCTGGTTTATAATGAGGGCGTGGTGGAAGAAAAATTCGGTGTTAAGCCTAATCAGATTGCAGACATTTTAAGTCTTACCGGAGATAGCGCCGACAATATCCCCGGTATACCCGGAATCGGAGAGAAGACGGCGTTAAAGCTGATAAAGGAGTTTAAATCATTGGAGGGTTTGATAGGTAATATAGATAAAATAAGCAGTCAGGGCATAAGGGATGCAGTTAAGGCTCATAAGGAGAGGGCTAAGTTGAATAAAGAGCTGGTGGTTTTATCCAGCCGTCCCGAAATAGAATTTAATTTGGAAGAGTTAAAGGTAGGCACCCCTGATTTAACTGTTTTGGCAAAGATTTTTAAGCGGCTTGAATTTAAAAAGTTATTGGCGGGACTGGATCCTAAGAAAGAAGCCTTTGCCCCCGCTAAGATAAAAGAGTGCCAGGATAGTGATTTGGCTAAGGTTTTGGGGCGGGTAGACCAGTTATTAATATCAGTTGAAGATTGCGGTAAGGTATTTTTTTACCTTCAGGATGAGGTTGTGTGCATTAAGGAGGTCGGAGAGAATTTCAAGAAGGTTTTATCTGATGGCAGGGTCAGGAAGATCGGGCATGACTTAAAGAAGTCCAAGGTAATCTTAGGAAGAAGGGGAATCCTAATGGAGGGGCTATGTTTTGATACTATGATCGCCGCTTATTTATTAAATCCCTCCCGCCCAAGTTATGGCCTAGGCGATATTTCTTTGGCATACCTGGATGATATTTCTTCAGTTAAAAATCTTTGCGCAGCGGATACCCTTGATTTGGTTCGGAGGCTTAATCCTTTACTGGAGAAAGAGCTTTTAGCTAAAGGGCTTCTTAATTTGTTTAATGATACCGAGATGCCACTGGCTAATGTTTTAGCAGAAATGGAGCTTTGCGGGGTTAAGCTGGATTTGAGGCTATTAGCCTCTCTTTCCAGGGACTTGGAAGATCGGCTCAAAGGATTAATCCATGATATTTACGAATTAAGCACTTCGGAATTTAATATTAATTCTCCTAAACAGTTAAGGGTGGTTCTTTTTGATACCCTTAAGCTTCCCGTAGTCAAGAGGACTAAGACCGGGCCCTCTACAGATGAGGAGGTTCTGCATAAATTGGCGCAGAAACATAAGCTTCCCGGGCTGTTATTGGAGTACCGTCAGCTGAGTAAATTAAAAACAACATACATTGACGCCTTGCCTTCTTTAGTTGATAGTAAGACAGGGAGGCTGCATACTTCTTTTAACCAGTGCGCTACAGAGACTGGCAGGCTTAGCTCCAGTAACCCTAATTTGCAGAATATCCCCATCAGGACTGAAATCGGCAGCAAGATCAGAAAAGGCATAATTGCCTCAAGCAAGAAGAATTTACTTATGTCCTGCGATTATTCGCAGATAGAGCTTAGGGTATTGGCACATTTGTCCAAGGATAAGAACCTTATCGCGGATTTTAAGTCTAACAGGGATATACATAAGGCTACCGCCGGGCTTGTCTATGGAGTAGAGGAAAAAGATGTAACCGAAGCGATGCGCGATAGCGCCAAGCGGGTTAATTTCGGGATTGTCTACGGCCTTACCTCTTTTGGGTTAAGCCGCGATTTAAATATTTCTTTTGATGAAGCGCAGGCCTTTATTGATGCCTACTTCTTGCGTTATCCCGGGGTTAAGGAATATATTGAAGAGATGATAAGGGATGCGCAGGAGAAAGGATTTGTTTCCACAATACTGGGGAGGAAAAGGTATATACCGGAAATCAACAGTAAGAATATGGCTGTACGCCAATTTGCCCAGCGCCAAGCGGTCAATACCCCCATTCAAGGTTCTGCCTCGGACCTGATCAAATTAGCGATGATTAATGTGCAGAAGGAAATAAAGAAAAGGTCCCTAAGTTCAAAGATGGTTTTGCAGATTCACGATGAGTTGTTATTTGACCTGCCCTTAGGGGAACTTTCTTCTTTAGCCGGGTTAGTAAAGGATAAGATGGAAAGAGTTTTAAAGCTTGAGGTGCCGGTGATAGTTGATATAAAGCAGGGGCATAATTGGCTGGAGATGTCTGCGTATCCGCCAGGCAGGGAGGAGACATGAAGATAGCAATATGCGCTTCCGAGGTAGTTCCTTTTGCCAAGACCGGAGGGTTGGCAGATGTTGTCGGGGCGTTATCTCTGGCTTTGGCAGAGGAGGATCAAGAGGTTATCGTTGTAATGCCCCATTATAAGGATGTTGACAGGAAGAAGTTCGGCATTCACAGGATAAGCCCTGATATTTCATATTGTACGGTCGCAGGAAAGCTAAGGGTTTATTTTATCGAGAACAAGCAGTATTTCTTCCGGCAGGGTTTATATCAGGATAGCCAGGGAGACTATAGGGATAACCTGGAGCGTTTTGCGTATTACTGCCGCCGGGTGCTTTACTTATTTAAAGAGATAAAATTCCAGCCTGATATTATCCATGTTCATGATTGGCAGACCTGCCTTATTCCGGTTTATTTAAAGGCTCTCTATTCAGATGATAAATTTTATAAAGATGCGCGCACGGTTTTAACCGTGCATAATATAGGCTACCAGGGTATTTTTCCAAAAGAAGGATTTTTAAAGCTGGGGCTTGACTGGAATCTTTTTGATGTCGAGGGGTTGGAATTCTACGGTAATATAAATATTCTAAAGGGGGGCATAGTCTTTTCCGATCTTATCAATACAGTCAGTCCTACTTATTCCCGGGAGATAAGGACTAAGGAATTTGGCTTTGGGCTGGAGGGCATTCTAAATAAGCGCCGCAACTCTTTATCCGGGATATTGAACGGATTAGACTATGATATTTGGGATCCTAAGAAGGATAAGTTTATTGCTGCCAATTTTTCTATTATGAATATTGAAGATAAGGCTGTAAATAAGAGTGATTTACAGAGGCGGTGTAACCTTTCGCTGCGCGAAGACGTGCCGTTATTAGGCATTGTCTCAAGGCTAGCCCAGCAGAAAGGTTTTGATATTATTTCCGAGGCGATGGAAGAGATATGCGCGCTGAAGGTTCAAATAGCTGTTTTGGGAATGGGGGATGTTAAATATACCCAGATGTTTCAGGAAGCAGTAAAGAGGTATCCTAATATTCTTTCTTTTAACTGTAATTTCGATGATCCCCTGGCCCATAAAATTTATGCCGGGGCCGATATTTTTCTTATGCCCTCCAGGTATGAACCCTGCGGGCTTGGCCAATTGATCGCCTTAAGGTATGGAACTATCCCGGTTGTCTTTAAGACCGGAGGCCTGGCCGATACCGTAGAGGATTCAAACGGGTTTATTTTTGATTCTTACAGCAGTACGGATTTAGTGAAGGCAATAAAAATAGCAGTTAAAACTTTTTCAAACAAGAAGAAATGGTACAGTTTGGTATTGCAGGCAATGAAACGCGATTTTTCCTGGAAGGCATCTACGGGAGAGTATTTGAAACTTTATGAGAAAGCAAGGCTTAGGTAAGAAAATTATTATCGGGGTAACCGGTATATTCGGCAGCGGTAAGAGTACGGTATCGCGCATCTTCAAGGCTTACGGCTTAACTATTGTTGATGCCGATAAGATAGCACGCAGGTATCTTTCCCCGAGAACTGAAACCTACAAATCTATAGTCAATCATTTTGGCAGCGGTATCCTTAGGGCAGGGCGTGAGATTGACCGGCGTAAATTGGGTAAACTGGTATTTGCTAACCCCAGGCTTATTAATAAGCTCAACAGTATTATCCACCCCAAGGTAATCGGTGAAATAAGGGCGAGGATAAAAAAGATAAAAAGCGGCATAATAGTTTTAGATGCTCCGCTTTTGATTGAGGCGGGCCTGAAGAAAGTGGTCGATAGCCTAATAGTGGTTATCATTGATAACGATGAGTTAATCAGGAGGGCGGTTAAGAAAACTTCTTTAAAGAAAGCGGAGATTATGGGCAGGGTGAAATCTCAGATTCCCTTACGCAAGAAGATGCGTTTAGCGGATTTTATTATAGATAACAGCGGCACGATGAAGGAGACCAGAAAGCAGGTAAAGAGAATAATGGGGAAAATCCAAGGAGGAAGTTGTGGAGAAGCTAGAGATTAAGAATTTAAAAGATATGAAGATAAGCGAGCTTAATAAGCTGGCTAAGGAATTAAATGCTAACGGTACAAGCGGTTTAAGGAAGCAGGATTTAATCTTTAAGATACTGCAGGCCCAAGCGGAGAAAGAGGGGCTCATGTTCGGAGAGGGGGTGCTGGAGATTCTACCCGAGGGGTTTGGTTTCTTAAGAAGCCCGAATTATAATTATCTGCCCTGTCCGGATGATATCTATATTTCTCCTTCCCAGATAAGGAAATTTGATTTAAGGACCGGGGATACCGTATCCGGACAGATTCGTCCGCCTAAAGAAGGAGAAAAATATTTTGCGCTCCTTAAGGTGGAGGCGGTTAATTTTGAGAATCCCGAAGAAGTAAAGGAGAAGGTTCTTTTTGATAATCTTACTCCGGTTTATCCGCATGATCCTTTCGGGCTTGAGACAAAGCCGGATGAAGTCTCCATGAGGATTATGAACTTGCTTGCCCCTATCGGGCGCGGCCAGCGCGGCTTAATTGTTGCCCAGCCCTATAGCGGTAAGACCGTACTTTTGCAGAAGATCGCTAATGCCATAACTACAAATAATCCCGATGTCATATTGATTGTCCTCTTGATTGATGAACGCCCGGAAGAGGTTACGGATATGCAAAGGCACGTTAAGGGAGAGGTTATCTCTTCTACGTTTGATGAGCCGCCAGAGAGGCATGTGCAGGTAGCTGAGATCGTATTGGAAAAGGCTAAAAGGCTTGTTGAACATAAGCGCGATGTGGTAGTATTATTAGATAGCATTACCCGTTTAGCCAGGGCCTATAATTCAGTCGTCCCGCACAGCGGAAAGGTCCTCTCCGGAGGAGTCGATTCTAATGCGCTGCAGAAACCCAAAAGGTTCTTTGGCGCGGCGCGCGCGGTTGAAGAAGGAGGGAGCCTTACGATTATTGCTACGGCTCTTGTGGATACCGGTAGCCGTATGGATGAGGTCATTTTTGAGGAATTTAAGGGTACGGGAAATATGGAGACACAGCTGGATAGGAATTTATTCCAACGCAGGATCTATCCGGCCATAGATATCAAGCGTTCCAATACCCGGCATGAGGAGCTTTTAGTTAAGCCGGATGTCCTGCAGAAAACCTGGATCCTGAGAAAGGTCCTTAATGAGTTAAGTAATGTTGAGGCAATGGAGCTTTTGATTGGCAAACTAAGCAAGACTAAGAATAATGAGGAGTTTTTGAATAGCATGAATCAATAGTTCAGTATATAGTAAATAGTATGTAGTATATAGGGAAAAACAAAAGAAAACAAAAAGAAAGGGGAATCAGGAATGAAAGACAAAATTCATCCTAGCTATAAAGATGCAACAATTGTCTGCGCATGCGGAGAGACAATACATACCCGTTCTACTAAGCCCAGCATAAGGGTTGAGATTTGTTCTAAGTGCCATCCGTTTTTTACGGGTAAGCAGAAATTTATCGATTCTGCCGGGCGCGTGGATAAATTTATGAAGAAGTACGGCAAGAAATAATGCTTAAGAAATTAGAAAAGTTTGAAACCCGCTATAAAGAACTAGAGGAGCTTTTAGCCTCTTTTGAGGTCCTCTCCGATCGTGAGGCCGCTAATAAGCTGGCTAAGGAACTCTCTCAGATTAAAGAGCACGTAGTTTTATTCCGGGAGTATAAAAGGATATTAAAAGAGGCCGCTGAATTAGAGGCTGTGCTTAAGGGAAAGCACGAGCAGGATTTCCTCGACCTGGCCAAGAAAGAACTGCAGGAGCTGAAAGCCAGAGAGGTTGATATGGAGGAGAAATTAAAAGCCCTTTTTGTCGAAGAGGATAAAGAAGCTGACCGCGATATCATCCTGGAGATTCGCCAGGGTAGCGGAGGCGATGAGGCGGGACTTTTTGCAGCGGACCTTTACCGGATGTATTCCAAATATGCATCTAGTAAAGGATGGTCGGTTGAAACTATGTCCTTGGCCTCTAATGAATCAGGAGGGATTAAGGAGGTTTCTTTTAGCGTAAAAGGCAAAGACGTTTACAGGAGGCTTAAATTTGAGAGCGGGGTTCATCGGGTCCAGAGAGTCCCAGCTACTGAATCCCAGGGAAGGATACATACCTCTACTGCCACGGTAGCTGTTTTGGTGGAGCCTGAAGATGTGGATCTCACTATCGATCCTAGCGACTTAAGAATAGATACATATCGTTCTAGCGGGCCCGGAGGCCAGCATATGCAAAAAACTGATTCTGCGGTAAGGATCACGCATATGCCTACGGGTGTAGTGGTTGCCTGTCAGGACGAGCGTTCTCAGCTTAAGAATAAACTTAAGGCGATGCGCGTATTACGGGCTAAATTATTAGATGCAAAGAAAGAGGCAGAGTCAAAGAAATTATCCCAGGAGAGAAAGTCGCAGATTGGTTCGGGGGATCGCAGCGAGAAAATACGTACTTATAACTTTCCGGATAGGCGCATTACCGATCACCGCATAAATTTTACTACCCATGCCCTGGAGGCTGTTTTAGAGGGTGAATTTGATGTTTTATCCGATGCGCTTATTAAGGCAGCAGCGGATATTTCAAAAGAATAAAAATGACTGAGTCGGAATTATTATTTACGCATGCCCTGGATTGCAAGAGAGAGAGCCTGTATCTGGATAAAGACAGACCTTTGACCTCAAGCCAGTCCTCTTTCGTTTCATCCGCATTAAAAAGAAGGTTAAGCGGCGAGCCTCTCCAGTATATTCTTGGCAGTACGGAATTTATGGGTTTGGAATTTAAGGTTAACAGGCACGTCCTTATTCCGCGCTTTGAGACTGAGATTCTGGTTGATGCCGCAATAAAATATGCAAGATCTTTGCTATCTTTCAAGGGCCGGATATTGGAATTAGGGACAGGTTCTGGATGTATCGCAATCAGCCTGGCTAAGTTTTTGCCGGATTTGAAGATAACCGCTACAGATATTTCTATTGAAGCTTTAAGAGTGGCCTTGGATAATGCAAGGTTAAACGGGGTGTCAAATAGGATTTGTTTTACGGCAAGTGATTTATTCGATTCTCTGGCAGTAAATACCCGCAGGTATTCGATTTGTATAAGTAACCCCCCTTATGTGCCAACCGCTCAGATAGACAGGCTGCAGCCTGAGGTCAGGCATGAACCAAGGGGTGCTTTAGACGGAGGCAGGGACGGATTAGGTTTTTATAGAAGGATAATTAAGGGTGCATCGGATTATTTGATTGATGAGGGGATTTTAATTATGGAGATAGGCTTTAACCAGCGTGATGGCGTTGAGGCTATCCTGCGTAGTTCTAATTCCTTTAAGGCAATCGAGGCAATTAAAGATTTTAATAATATTGACAGGGTAATTGTAGCAAGGAGAGGTTAAGGATAAATGGATAAATTAATTATTGAAGGCCAGGTTAAGCTAAAGGGCGAGGTTACTGTTTCCGGGGCAAAGAATTCAGTACTGCCGATTATGGCTGCAACATTGCTCACTGAGGATGCCTGTATAATTAAGGGGGTTCCGGATCTGCGCGATACCAATACTATGATAAGGATATTGCGTGCTTTAGGCAAGGGTGTTGAATTTGATAAGGGGGTATTGGTGATCTCCTCTTTAAAAAAGACAAATTACATCGCAGATTATAAACTTGTCTCTACTATGCGCGCTTCTTTCTGCGTTCTAGGGCCACTCTTGGGAAAGTTAGGTAAGGCTAAGGTATCTCTCCCGGGAGGATGTATTATCGGGGTAAGGCCTGTGGATTTGCATTTAAAGGGGATAAAGGCCTTAGGCGCGGATGTGGATATAGAATCAGGATACATATCTGCTAAAGCTAAGAAACTTAAAGGCGCCCATATTTATTTAGGAGGGGTCTACGGCTCTTCGGTATTGGCTACTGATAATGTTATGATGGCCGCTGTTTTAGCCAGCGGTAAGACGGTTATTGAAGCTGCAGCATGCGAGCCTGAAGTAGTAGACCTGGCAGATTTTTTGAATAAAATGGGTGCTAAGATTAAGGGGCAGGGTACCCCTACTATAGAAATAGAAGGGGTTAGGTGTTTGCACGGAGCAACCCATACAATTATACCGGATAGGATTGAGGCGGGAACAATGATCCTGGCTGCCCTGATCACTAAAGGGGATATTCTTATAAGAAATGTTATCTTAAGGCACTTAGGCGCCTTAATAGATAAACTTGAAGAGGCCGGTGTCAGCATTATTAAGGGTGAGAATTCACTGCATGTGCGTTATAAGAAGCCGTTAAATGCCGTGAATATTACAACACTTCCTTATCCGGGCTTTCCTACCGATATGCAGGCGCAGATGATGAGCCTGATGAGTGTTACCCCGGGTATAACGATTATAACTGAGAAAATTTATCCCGATAGGTTTATGCATGTTTCGGAGTTAAACCGTATGGGCGCACATATACAGCGCGAAGGCCCGCATGCCATAGTGGAAGGGGTGGCGAGGCTATCGGGTTCCTGCGTTATGGCTTCGGATTTACGTGCTTCAGCCTCGCTTGCTTTAGCAGGCCTGGCGGCTTTTGGAAAGACTTCCATATCCAGGATATATCATCTTGAGCGGGGCTATGAAAAAATTGAAGAGAAACTAGAAAGTTTGGGCGCTAGGGTGCGCAGGGAAAAAGAATGATTTTAATGATTGATAATTACGATTCTTTTACTTACAATCTGGTCCAGTATTTAGGTTCTCTGGGCAAAAGCGTTAAGGTTTTTCGTAATGATAAGATAACTATCCCCGAGATAATAAGGCTTAACCCAAAGAAGATAATTATTTCTCCTGGCCCGGGACGGCCTGAGGAGGCCGGGGTATCTTGCATGGTGATTAAGGAATTCGCCGGTAAACTTCCGATATTGGGCGTTTGCCTCGGGCATCAGGCAATAGGGTATGTATACGGAGGCAGGATTATCAAGGCAAAGAACCTTATGCACGGTAAGACCTCCCTAGTTTATCATAACAATAAGGGCATTTTCCGTAATATACCCAATCCTTTTGAGGCTACCCGTTATCATTCGCTGATCGTAGAAAACAAGAGCCTTCCTTCTTGCCTTGAGGTTATCGCCTCGACAAAAGAAAAAGAGATTATGGGGTTAAGGCATAAAGATTATCCTGTTTTTGGGGTGCAATTCCATCCCGAGTCTATTCTTACTCCCTCGGGTATGGATATTTTAAAGAACTTCCTTAGAATATGCTGATTAAAGAAGCGATACAAATTCTTGCGCAAAGAAAAGACTTAAATTCCGAACAGATGCAAGGCGTTATGTCGGATATCTTAAGCGGTGCAACCAATACCGCGGATATAATTGAATTCCTCACCTTTCTAAACGACAAAGGGGAGACAATAGAAGAGCTTACTTCGGCGGTAAAGTCAATGCTTAAATATGTTGACCCCATTATTGTTGACCGGCCGAATATATTGGATACCTGCGGTACCGGCGGAGATAAAAAGGGCACCTTTAACATTTCTACTATTACCGCTTTTGTAGCTAGCGGTGCGGGTGTTTGCGTAGCTAAGCATGGTAACCGTTCTGTCTCCAGCAGGTGCGGAAGCGCTGATATCCTGGAGGCCTTAGGTGTAGATATTAATATGGGTAGGGATAAGATAAAGAAATGCCTGGAAGATATCGGAATTGCTTTCTTATTCGCTCCTAACTTACATCCGGCAATGAGCCAGGTAATGCCTGCGCGCAAGAAAATAGAGCGTAAGACAATATTTAATATCCTGGGGCCTTTAATTAACCCCGCCCGGGCGACTAACCAGTTAATCGGGGTTTATAGTCTAGAATGGACTAAAATTTTATCGCGCGTTTTGCATGATCTGGGGACTAAGCATGTTTTAGTTGTGCACGGCATGGATGGGTTGGATGAAGTTACCACCGTTGATAAGACTTTTATTTCGGAGGCAATTGGCGGCCAATTTAGAGATTATGAGATCTCCCCGGAAGACTTTGGTTTTAGCAGGGCCATTGCGGAAGATCTTTTAGGCGGGGATGTACGTAAGAATGCCTCTATTGCCTTAGATATTTTAAGCGGGGTAAGAGGGCCTAAGAGGGATATCGTGGTATTAAATTCAGCTTGCGCTATATATGCCGCAGATAAGGCCGGTTCAATAGATGAAGGAATAGAGCTGGCGGTAGCATCACTCGATAGCGGTGCAGCCCTAAGAAAATTTAAAATGTTAAAGGAGTATTCATAAGGTGAAGAAAACAGATATTTTAAAGGATATTATAGCCAAGAAAAAAGAAAAAATCATTTTGGCTAAACAGCAAATTTCCGAGGAAGAACTAAAATCCAGATTAGGCTGTGTAGGGCCTGCCCGCAAGTTTGTGGAGGCGATAAATAAACCGCGCCAGATATCCCTGATCGCAGAAATTAAGAAGGCATCCCCTTCCCTGGGGGTTATCCGTGCGGAGTTTAACCATCTTGAGATTGCAAAGATTTATCAAGAGGCAAATGTTGCAGCGGTTTCGGTCCTTACGGAGGAGGATTATTTCTTAGGGAATATATCTTATATCAATGAAGTTAAGGAGGTAATTCAGGCTCCGGTATTGAGAAAAGATTTTATTCTAGACCGGTATCAAATTTTCGAATCCAGGTTCTACGGCGCAGATGCTGTACTTTTGATAGCCAAGCTTCTTACCCAGGATGAATTAGTTGAGTTTTCTGCTCTTGCTTCTGGATTAGGCATGGATGCGTTAGTAGAGGTGCATGAGGAAAAAGAACTGAAGAAGGTTTTGAAGCTAAAGGAGATAGCGCTTATCGGCATAAATAACCGTAACCTTAATACATTGGAGGTTGATCCAAAAACCGTAGAGAGGCTTTTTCCTTTAATCCCTAAGGAGAAAACAGTAGTTGTGGAAAGCGGAATTAAAAGCAGCCAGGATGTATTATTCTTAAAGATATTGGGCGTAAGCGCCGTTTTAATCGGCACGGCTTTTATGGAGTCGGGTAATATTAGGGCTAAAGTCGAAGAGATCATGGGATGGTAAGGCCTAAGGTAAAAGTTTGCGGTATTACTAACCTGGAAGATGCGCTAGCTGCGCTTTTTTATAAAGCGGATGCCCTGGGTTTTGTGTTCTTTAAGAAAAGCCCTCGTTATATAAATCCGGCAAAGGCCGCAAATATTTCCCGTATTCTGCCGAGAAAAATATTAAGGGTAGGTGTTTTTGTAGATGCCGACGAAGCCCGGGTTAAGAGGATCGCGCGCCGCTGCGGACTTAATATCCTGCAATTTCACGGAGAAGAAAGCCCTGAATTCTGCCTTAGATTCAAAGGCTATAAGGTTGTTAAGGCTTTTAGGGTTGGAAAAAGTATAGATTTGAGAGGCATAACAGAATATAAAACATACGCTTATCTTTTTGATACCTTTGATGGCGGCAGGGCAGGAGGAACGGGAAAAAAGTTTGACTGGAACTTATTGAAGAAATTGGCTAAAATAAAACGTCCGGTTTTTTTATCCGGAGGCTTGAATTCACGGAATGTAAGGTATGCCTTAAGGATAATCCATCCTGATTGGGTTGACCTCTCAAGCGGGGTTGAATCTTCTTTAGGGAAAAAAGACCATAAGAAAATAAGAAATTTTATTACTAAGATAAAATGAGCATAAAACTGATAAAGAAAAGATTTCCTGATAAGAGCGGACATTTCCTGGATTTTGGGGGCAGGTTTGTCCCGGAGACGCTTACCTTTGCCCTGGATGAATTGGAGGCTGAGTACAATAAGGCAATAAAAGACAAAAAGTTTATTGCCGAGTTAAATTATTACCTGAAGGAATATGCCGGAAGGCCTACCCCTTTGTATTTGGCTAAAGGTTTAAGCAGGTATTTAGGCGTTGGGAGGGTATATTTAAAAAGAGAGGACCTTCTTCATACCGGAGCGCATAAGATAAATAATACTTTAGGCCAGGGGCTTTTAGCCTTAAGGATGAAGAAACCACGCGTTATCGCTGAGACCGGAGCAGGCCAGCATGGCGTGGCTACTGCCACAGTAGCTGCGCTCTTTGGGTTGAGCTGCGATATCTATATGGGCGAGGAAGATATGAAACGGCAGGAGCCTAATGTTTTCAGGATGAGGCTTTTGGGCGCCAAGGTCATTCCGGTTAGGTCAGGCTCAAAGACCCTGAAAGATGCCATGACTGAGGCCCTGCGTGATTGGGTAACAAATGTCCGTGACACGCATTATATTATCGGGACAGCTGCCGGGCCTTCTCCTTATCCTATGTTGGTCAGGAATTTTCAATCGGTGATCGGTAAAGAAACTAAGGAAGAGTTAAGGATAAAAGAAAGAAGGCTCCCGGATTATTTAGTTGCCTGTGTGGGCGGAGGAAGCAATGCCCTAGGGTTATTCTATCCCTTCTTTTATGATAAAAAGGTTAAGTTTATTGGCGTTGAGGCAGGCGGCAGGAGGATGTCTTTAGGCGAGCATGCCGCCAGTTTGGTAAAGGGGAGTATCGGGGTATTACATGGCGCAAAATCCGCCCTTTTACAGAATGATTCAGGGCAGGTCAGCAATACGCATTCAATCTCTGCGGGGCTTGATTACCCCGGGGTCGGCCCTGAACACGCCTATTATAAGAAAATAGGGCGTGCCCGGTATTTTGCTGTTTCCGATAAAGAGGCGCTGGATGGTTTTAGGTTGCTTTCCAAGCTGGAAGGCATAATACCGGCTCTTGAATCTGCGCATGCTATTGCATACCTGAATAGAATGAGGGGTAAGGTTAAGAAAGGCTGCATTATCGTTGTTTGTCTATCCGGCAGGGGAGATAAGGATTTGGGGATTATCACCGGGTTATCCAAGAAAGGAAAGGCATATTGAACCGGATAGATCTTAAATTTAAGGAATTAAGGGGCAGAAAACAGAAGGCCTTTATTGTTTTTATCACTGCTGGGTATCCCGATTTAAAGGTTACTGAAGAATTAATCCTTCGATTCGCAGGGGCAGGCGTTGATATTATAGAGTTAGGGGTGCCATTTACCGACCCTATGGCTGATGGGCCGGTTATCCAGCATGCCTCATGCCAGGCATTAAAGAATAATACCCGCCTTTTGGATATACTTAATTTAGTAAAGAAGGTGAGGAACAAGGTTTCAATCCCGATAACGCTCATGACTTATTATAATCCTATATTTTCTTTCGGGCAGGATAAGTTTATTAAAGATTCTTTGTCTGCAGGGGTGGACGGTATAATTATACCGGATCTTCCGGTAGATGAGGGTAAAGAGTTTATTCTAAGGGCTAACCGGGCAGGATTGTATAATATATGCTTTATTTCTCCCACAACATCTTTACAAAGGATGAAGTTTATCCTTAAGTTTGCGAAGGGTTTTATTTATTATGTTTCCTTAACCGGGGTTACCGGTATGCGCAGGGATCTGCCTAAAGATGTAAAAACTAACATTTCCCGGATAAAGAAATATACTGCGCTTCCTGTTTGTGCCGGATTTGGAATATCTAACCGCCTTCAGGCGAAAGAATTAGCCGTTTTCTCCGACGGTGTTATCATCGGCAGTGCAATCGTAGCTAAAATTAAAGAAAATATTAAAAGCCGGCATTTGGTTAAGAAAATTAGCAGTTTTGTTGGGGGGTTGAATATAAAATGAAAATGGGTTACCGTAAGAATATATTGGCTAACGGGTTAAGGGTTGTGTCCTGTCGGATGCCGCAGAGGGAGTCGTTTTCTCTGGGTATTTTTATTAAAGTAGGCGGCCGGTATGAAAACAACCGAAATAAAGGAATGGCGCATTTTCTGGAACACCTTCTTTTTAAGGGCTCTAGGAATTATTCTTGCCGTAAGATTAAGGAGTCTATTGAGGGCGTAGGCGGCTCCCTTAACGGTTTTACTTCAGAAGAGTTAACCTGTTATTTAGTTAAAATGCCCAGTATTTATTTAGAGCAGGCGCTTAATATCCTCTCGGATATGGTAATAAGGCCTGAGCTTTCGAGGGTTGAGATTAGAAAAGAAAGAACCGTAATCCTTGAAGAGCTTAAAATGTACAGGGACCTGCCCCAAAGCTACGTATATGAATTATTGGATGAGCTTTTATGGCCTAATCAGCCTTTAGGCGCGCCAATCATAGGCAGGGTTGATTCTCTTCTGAAGGTAGACAGGAAGGGGCTGCTTTCCTTTAAACATAATTATTACAACGCATCAAATATGATTATAAGCGCAGCCGGCAATATTGATGAAGATGAATTAAATAAAGGCGTAAGTAAAATATTCTCAGCATTGCCTAAGGCAGGAGAAAATATGTTTATCAAGGCAAGGGATGGGCAGAGTAAGGCAAGGGTTAAGGTTTTTCATAAAGAGACCGAGCAAACGCACATGGCATTAGGTTTCAAGGGATTCAGGCGCGGCCATCCCCTAAGGCATGCTGTGGGTTTACTGCATGTTATCCTCGGGGCTAATATGTCCAGCCGGCTTTTTAATGAAGTCAGGGAGAAGCGCGGCCTTGCCTATGAAATCGGGACAGCGGTAAAACGTTTTTATGATACCGGGGCTTTCCTGGTGCATGCCGGGATTGATAACCGTAAGGTGCCCGATGCCATATCTTTGATTTTAAAGGAGCTTGTTAAGGCCAAGGAATCCTTAGTTAAGGAAGGTGAGTTTAACCGGGCAAAGGAGTTTTATATAGGGCAGTTAAAGCTGGGGTTGGAAGATACTATGGAGCATATGCTCTGGATAGGAGAGACCACCGCTACCTTAGATAAGATCTATTCTTTAGAGGAGATAATTAATGAGGTTAACCGGATAAACAAAGAAGACATCCTTAAATGTGCCAGGTTTCTTTTTAAAGAGGATAATCTTAACCTGAGTTTAATCGGTCCGCTTAAGGGAGCTGAATATAAAATTAGTGAGCGCCTTAATTTAAGTTAAATATGGGTAATATCATAGTAGTTTCAGTATTGTTTGTAATCTTGGCGATAGTTTCGTTTCTCTTTGCGGCGTCGGAAACATCGATTATCGCCTTAAGCAAGATAAGGCTACGCCATATGGTTGCCAAGGGTATTAAAAAAGCCCAGAGCATCCAGAGGTTATCGGGGAAGATGGATAAGTTTATCGCAGCTATCTTGATCGGGAACAATTTTGTCAATATCGCTATGTCGGCGATAATAACTGCTTTATGCATCCCTATATTCGGGTTTAACTGGGGTACTTTAATTGCTACTTTTATTACAGCTTTTTTTGTGCTTATATTTTGCGAAATTACCCCCAAGATTTTTGCTGCGAAACACACCGAAAAGGTATCTCTGTTTGTGGCGCCCATAATGGAGGGTTTTGTAAAACTGTTGGGGCCTTTTACTAAATTTTTTATCTGGGTGAGCAATACCTTGCTTAAACTATTTGGCATAGACCCGCTAAAGCGCTCTCCACTGATAACCGAGGAAGAGTTAAAGCTTATGATTGAGGTGGGCAAGGAAGAGGGGGTTGTAAGCGACGAGGAAAGGAAGATGCTCCATCGCATCTTTGAATTCGGAGATACTAAGGTAAGCGACTGCATGATCCCTAAGGATGAGATTGTGGCGGTAAATATAAATATTAACTCTGAGGAGCTATTAAACATGTTTGTGGAGGAGGGGCATGCGAGGCTTCCGGTATATAACGGCACTATCGATAATATTGTGGGGGTAATCTATGCCCGCGACTTGCTCTATATTCTAAGGGATAAGGGGTTATTCCTTCTGCAGGACCTCATACATAACCCCTATTATGCTTTGGAGACTATGCGGGTGAATGAGTTGTTGCGCAGGTTCCAGGCAGATAGAGTCCAGATGGCTATAGTGGTAGATAAAAATAAAAAGACCCTGGGCCTTTTAACTCTTGAGGATTTGATTGAAGAGATAGTCGGAGAGATAGAGGAGGAGAATGGCTCCCGTCTTTATAAATAAAAATTGACCTTTTGCCTTAAAGTTGTATAATAAACAAGTATAGTTGAAAAAAATAAGGAGGAAAAAATGGCAGAAACAGGTTATTGTGTTAAATGCAAGGCTAAAAAAGAGATGAAGGACGAACAGAAGGTTACTATGAAGAACGGCCGCCAGGCGATGAAGGGCAAATGTTCTACCTGTGGCACCGGTATGTATAAAATATTAGGTAAATAGGTATTTTAAATAAGAGGTATAGTTAAAATAGAGACAAAGAAGTTAGCACAACGTATTGCTTTGATTGCTAAGTCCAAGAAGGCGCAGAAGGTGGTAATCTTGGATATCCGTAAGGTTGCCGCTTTCTGCGATTATTTTGTGATTGCAAGCGCTACCTCTATGAGGCAGGTAAATGCAATTGCCCAGGCAATAGCGCAGGATTTAATCAAGGATAAAATAAAACCGCTCTCCTCCTTAGCCCAAAATGATGAGTCAGGTTGGGTAGTTCTTGATTTCAATTCGGTTATCACCCATATATTCTATAAACCAATGCGTGAATTTTATGGTCTTGAGCGCCTCTGGTCCGATGCAAAAAGAGTAAGAGCAGCCTAATCCCTCCATGAAAGAAAATATTCAGGAAGAAATAATCAAATTAATAAAATTATCTTTAGTTAACTTAAAGATTGACCCTGCTTTATGTGGTGATTTACGTTTAGACTCTCCGCAGGATATTAAATTCGGAGATTTCTCTACTAATATCGCTATGCGTTTAAGCAAGGCCTTAAAGATGGCTGCGGGGAGAATAGCCCTTAATATCTTAGAGGGTATTGATGTCCACCTTAAAAAAACAAGCCTGAAGGATTATATTAAAGAGGTGAAGATTGAAGGCGCAGGTTTCATCAATTTCTACCTTAGCGACAGGTATCTCTACGAAGAGTTAAGTGGTATATTAAGCAGGAATGTTGCGGCCTTACGTACCAATATGGGGGAGGGTAAGCCGGTATTGATAGAGTTTGTAAGCGCAAACCCTACGGGTTCTCTTTCGGTTGCTCATGCCAGGCAGGCGGCAGTAGGGGATGCGTTAGCAAAAATTCTTGTTTTCTTAGGTTTCGAGGTTAAAAAGGAATATTATTTAAATGATGAAGGCAACCAAATCGATATATTGGGCAAGTCAGTCTCCTTAAGAATAAAAGAGTTATCTAATGAGAGAATAGAATTCCCTGAGAATTATTACCAGGGTGAATATATCTATACTATAGCCAGGGAAGCTATAGCTCAAGGGGTAGATGATTCTGCCTTGGGTGATTTTGCGGCAGAATATATTTTAGGCCTGATTAAGAAAGATCTGGTGGATTTTGGAGTAGATTTTGATTATTGGTATTCGCAGAAAGAATTGGCTAAAAGCGGCAAGATCGAGAAGGCCTTTGATTTATTAAAGAAGAAGGAATTTTTATACGATAAGGAAGGGGCTTTATGGTTTAGGTCTACGTCTTTCGGGGATGATAAAGACAGGGTGGTTATAAAAAGCGACGGCTCTTATACCTATCTTGCTCCGGATATTGCATATCATGACGATAAGTATAAGCGGGGGTTTAAGTGGCTAATAAACCTTTGGGGCCCGGATCACCACGGCTATATCGCCAGGCTTAAGGCATCCGTAGAGGCCTTTGGCAGGGATGCCAATTCCCTCTCTATCTTGATAGTTCAGCTGGCTACTATTTTCAGGGAAGGAAAACCCGTTCAAATGTCCACCCGAAGGGGAGAATACATAACCTTAAGAGAGGTTCTGGATGAAGTAGGCAAGGATGCCTCCAGGTTCTTTTTTATGTCGCGGCGCATCTCAAGCCATCTTGATTTTGATTTAGATGTGGCTAAGAAAGAAACCGCGGAAAATCCGGTCTATTACGTGCAGTATGCTTATGCCCGTATCTGTAGTATTTTGCGTAACGATACGGTAAAATTGGATAAGAATGCTAATCTTGCATTGCTTAAGGAAGCCGAAGAGGTATTCCTAATTAAGAGACTGCTCAAGCTCCCTTATGTATTGAATGCCTGCTTGAATACCCAGGATCCTTATATGCTGACTGTTTATTTACAGGAAGTTGCCGAAGCCTTCCACAAATTCTACGATTTGCACCGGGTTTTAACCGATGATGAGGCCCTTTCTAAGGCCAGGCTTGCCCTTATCGAAGGAGTAAGTATAGTTATCGCTACGGGTTTGGATTTACTGGGTATCTCTAAACCTGATAAAATGTAGTCTATGCATGCCCATAAGATACTCAATCTCCCGCTTCTTAATCCATCCCTCCAGGAGAAAATAAGTAAAGAGTTAAAGATTTCCGGGATTACCTCCCAGGTTTTGATTAACCGGGGCATTTCTTCCGTTTCTCAGGCCGATGAATTCTTGAATGCAGGTTTCAGGCAGATGCTCGACCCTTTTTCATTCCCCGACATGAAGAAGTCGGTTGAGCGGATCAAGCAGGCGGCAAGAAATAAGGAAAAGGTTATGATTTTCGGCGACTATGATGTTGACGGCATAACTAGCGTGGCACTCCTGCACAACAGCCTAAAGAAGCTGGGCATATTCACAGAATATTATATGCCGCATCGGATTAAGGAGGGGTATGGTTTAAGCAAAGACATTCTATCTATTGCTAAGGCAGGCGGGGTAGGGCTATTAATTACCGTAGATTGCGGGATAGGCAATATGCGCCAGATCCATGAGCTAAAGAAGAATAATATCGATACTATTATAACTGATCATCACCAGCCATTTGGTCATGACCTGCCTTGCGCGGTAGGTATAATTAATCCTAAGGTCAATGCCAGCCCGTATAAATACCGTGATTTAGCCGGGGTAGGGGTTGCTTTTAAATTATGCCAGGCTCTTTCGGGTTCTAGCCTGATTGATGAACTTGATTTAGTTGCTATAGGGACTGTGGCTGATGTAGTGCCTTTAACCGGAGAAAACCGCATAATTGTCAAAGAGGGCCTCAAGGTTATCTCTAAGGCTAGAAGGCCCGGACTTAAAGCCCTTATAAATAAAGCCGGTATACGCGGCAATAAGTTTAATCCTGCTTTCATCAGTTTTATTCTTGCCCCCCGCCTGAATGCCTCCGGGCGCATTGGTTCTGCCCAGGACTCTTTAAACCTTTTACTCAGCAGCGATGATGAAAAGGCGCAGGAGTTAGCTGATCTCCTTGAGCAGCATAACCGTGCGCGTCAGCGTTTAGAGAGCAGGATAATGGAGGAGGCGGAGGCAATTATTAATAAGGACGTGAATTTTAAAGAGCATAAGGTTATAGTGGTAGCTAAAGAAAATTGGCATCAGGGCGTTTTAGGTATTGTTGCCTCGAAGTTGGCAGACCGGTTTTATCGTCCGGCGATAGTTATCTCTTTAAGCGAGAAAATGTGCAAGGGTTCCGCGCGTTCTATAAAAAACTTCCATCTTTTTAATGCCCTCGGGGAATGCAGCCGGTTTCTGGATGGATTCGGAGGGCATGCCCATGCGGCAGGGCTTACTATTACCCGTGAGAGCATAGATGATTTTAGGGATAGCATAAATAGGCTTGCCCACAAGCAATTATCACTGGAAGACCTTTTGCCGAGTTTAGATATTGATATGGAGCTGGGACTTTCGGATTTAGAGGAAAAGGCAGTGGGGGAACTTGAGAAGCTTGCCCCTTTTGGAGTGGGAAACAGGGAGCCTTTATTTCTTACGCGGAAACTTAAGTTAAAGGGTGAGCCCAGGGATTTAGCGCGCGAGACATTGAAATTTTACGTTAGCGATGGTTGTTATACCAGAGAGGTGATTGGTTTTGGCATGCGGGCATTAAAGAACAGCCTTAAAGAAGCGGAAGCTTTTGATATGGTCTATACTGCGCGTATGGATAACTGGTTGAATGAGGCCTCGGTTATTTTAGAGGCAAAGGATATATTCTTCAGGTAGAGGGTTTAGGCCTTTTTAATATTGCCTTTTTTGATGCATTTGGCGCAGACGTAGACTTTTCTTGGGTGTCCGTCGATAATAATACGCATCTTCTGCAGGTTAGGGAAGAATTTTCGCATAGTCCAGCGGCTGATCTTAGAGCCAGTGCCGCCCTTTGCTTTATACTGTCCTTTACGGGTAACGGTTTTTCCTTTGAGTTCGCCTTTTTTACATATAGCACATTTTTTAAGCATTTATTTACTCCTTAATTATTAATTAAATAAGTATACTTGAATTTAGGATATTGTCAAGATAGAATATACAAAGATGAATGACAAAATACTAGATAGCTTAAATGATGAACAGCTGAAGGCGGTAACCCATAGAGAGGGGCCGTTATTGATTATTGCCGGTGCCGGTACCGGCAAAACCCGCGTTATCAGCCGCAGAATTTCTTGGCTTATTGCTGAAGGATTAGCCAAGACCGATGAGATATTGGCGCTTACCTTTACGGATAAGGCAGCCCGGGAGATGCAGGAGCGCGTGGATATATTACTCCCCTACGGGTATACCGATATTTGGATATCTACTTTTCATGCCTTTGGCGATAAGCTTCTTCGGGAGAATGCGTTTATAGCCGGGCTTAACCCCGATTTTAAGGTTTTAACACAGGCGGAATCAGCGGTTTTCTTCCGTGAGCACCTCTTTGAATTTAACCTGAGCTATTTCCGCCCATTGGCTGAGCCTACTCGTTTTATTGAAGCGATGATTTCTTTTTTTAGCCGCGCTAAGGATGAGGATATCTCTCCGGAAGAATATTTCAGATACGCTCAAGAATTTGCTGTTAGGGCTCAGGAGAATAAGGATGATGCGGCTATTCAGGAGGAGGCGCAGCTGCAGATGGAGGTTGCCCGGGCTTATATAAAATATCAGGAATTATTGGCCAGGGAAAGCCTGCTTGATTTCGGAAACCAGTTCTATATGGCCCTTGAGCTTTTACGTAAACACCCGGCAGTATTAAAAAAATACCAGGGGCAGTTTAAATACATACTGGTGGATGAGTTTCAGGATACAAATTTCGCTCAATTTCAGATTATAAAGATTTTGGCGGCGCAGTATAAGAATATTACCGTGGTTGCCGATGATGACCAGTGTATTTATCGATGGAGAGGCGCTGCCTACAGTAATATTCTTAATTTTGACAGGGAATTTCCTAACGCTGAGAAGATAAGCCTGATTCAGAATTACCGCTCAACCCAGCCGATATTGGATTCGGCCTACAGGCTCATCCAGAGCAATAATCCGGAGCGTTTTGAGGTAAAGGCTAATATTAATAAACGTTTATCCGGGGTAGCTAAAGAAGGCAGGCTGCCGCAGCATCTGCATTTCGATACCCTTTCTACTGAAGCTGATAATGTGGCAAAGATAATAAAGGATAAGGTGGCAAGTAAAGTTTTCAGGTACCGGGACTTTGCAATATTGGTACGTTCCAATTCCGATGCGGAAAGTTTCCTGCAGGCGTTGAATATGCAGAGTATCCCTTGGCAGTTTAGCGGTAACCAGGGCCTTTATACCAGGGAAGAGGTGCGCTTGTGCATAAATTTCCTACGCGTGATTGCCAATCCCTCCGATTCTTTAAGCCTATATTATCTGGCAAGCTGCGAAATTTATCCTATAAAACTTAGCGATCTTTCCCTTTGCAGCCATTACGCCCGGCGCCGGAATAAATCTTTATATTCTGTCTTTACGGAGATAGGTTCCATTGCGGAGCTTGAGTCAGTCAGCCCGGAGTCAAAAGAGATGATCGCCGGACTTTTAAGCGATATTGACAGGTACCTTAATATTAGCCGCAGAGAAACTACCGGCAGGCTTTTATATGCCTTTCTTTCCGATTCGGGATATTTAAAGAGGTTGACCGGCAAGCAAAGCCTTGAGAATGAGTCTAAAATCCAGAATCTGGCTAAGTTTTTTAACCATGTACGTGATTTTGAATTGGTTGCTAAAGAAGACCGGGTAATGATTTTTGTAAATTACCTTAATCTTCTAATCGAGGCAGGAGATGACCCTCCTACGGTTGAGGCGGATTTAGATTCCGATGCGGTCAATGTGCTTACGATACATAAGGCCAAGGGCCTTGAATTTAGGGTTGTTTTCTTAGTCAGCCTGGTGCAGGGGCGTTTCCCCTGGCCACGCAGGAGCGGCGGTATTGAATTACCCGATCTTTTGATAAAGGAGGTTTTACCTACCGGAGATTTTCATATACAGGAAGAGCGCCGGCTTTTTTATGTAGGTATGACCAGGGCAAAAGAAGAGCTCTATTTAACCAGCGCGGAAGATTACGGAGGAAAGCGATTGCGCAAGGTTAGCCAGTTTGTCTTAGAGGCATTAGGCCAAGAGGTTAAGGATAAAGATAAAAAGAAGGTAAGCGCGATAGAGGCTATTGAGCGCTTTGCCCCCAGAAAGGAATCGGTTAAAATTAAAGAGAAGCTGCAGGCTAAGCCGATAGCGCTCTATTATTACCAGATTGACGATTATAAAACCTGCCCTTTGAAATATAAATATGTGAATATTCTTCGCGTTCCCATAATGGAACACCATACGGTTATCTATGGCCGGGCAATGCACGATGCGGTAAGTAAATATTATCAGTATAGAATGTCCGGCAGGAATATGTCTCTGGCCGATATACTTAATGCCTTCAGGGTTAGTTTTGATCCGCAGGGTTTTATCGATTTAAAGCATCAAGAAGAACGCCTTTGTGTGGGAGAGGCAGCCTTAACCAGATTTTTTAAGGATGAGCAAAGGCGCAAGGTTAGCCCGAAGCTTATCGAAGAGCCTTTTAATTTCAAATTTAAAGATATAAAGATTACCGGGCGTTTTGACCGGGTGGATGAAGAGCCTGAAGGCGCTGTGATTATGGATTTTAAGACCTCGGAAATAAAACATCAGAAAGATGCCGATAAGCGCGTAAAGACAAGCAGTCAGCTTAGGCTTTATTCGCTTGCCTATCAGAGTATCTTCGGCAGGCTGCCTAAGAGAGTTGCTTTGTATTTCCTGGAGTCAGGTATTATCGGATCAAGGGAGATATCCGAGGAAGATTTAGATGAAATAAAAGAAGACATTGTTGAGGTTGCCCAGGGCATAGGTAATGAAGATTTCAAGGCCACGCCTGCCTATATGGCCTGCGCCTATTGCGCCTATAATCAAATTTGCCCTTCGGCAAAAATACGCTAAGGATTATTTACATGGATGCTAAGATCGGGCATTTGAAGGTTAGCATTTTTAAGATTAGAAACCGTTTAGGTTACGCGGCTCTTTGCTGTGACCACCTGACTGAGGGTAAAACTCCTAAAGAGGCCTACGAGCGCATGGTTAAGGCCTTACGCAGAAGCAGCCGTAAAGAGACGGTTTGAGCCCGGGGATATAAATAAAGAAAATTATTGTTGTACAATCTACCTTTTAGTTATACAATATCAATCTAAAGAAAAAAGGAGAAAAAATGGTTGAGCGTAGTGAGTTTAAGGGTAAGCCGGTTCTAGTGATTAAAAGGGATGAAAATGATCAGTACCCATTTTCATTCGGCCTGAGCAAGGCTAAGCTGATCTTAGAGAATATTGAGGAAATCAAAACCTTTGTGTCGGAGTCTGAGGGCAAGCAATAAATCAAAAATAATATTTGTTCTGTTGACTTAAGGTTAAAATTGACATATAATAATAAAGAATTTAAGAGGAGGTGAGCAGTTTTGGTTTTAGTAAAGGAAGATAAGGCAAAGATTATCGATAATTTTAAGGTCCACGCCAGGGATACAGGTTCAGCTGAGGTCCAGATAGCGATATTAACCGAGAGGATTAATCTCCTAGGGGAACATTTTAAACTCCACAAGAAAGATTTCCATTCCCGCCGCGGTTTGCTTACCTTGGTAGGTACGCGCCGTAGGCTCCTCAACTATCTCAAGAGTAAGGATACCAAGAAATACGAAGAGGTTCTGGCCAAGCTTCACTTGAGAAAGTAAAATAAAGGACTAATTATAAATAAAATGAGCGATAACAGTCTGAAAATAAAGTTTGCAGAGCGTGATTTAACCTTAGGGACAGGCAGGATTGCCAAACAGGCTAATGGTTCTGTAACCATAGCTTATGGCGGAACCGTTGTCTTGGCTACGGCGTGTATGTCGCGTGAAGTAAGGGAAGGGCGCGATTTCTTTCCTCTTACCGTGGAATACCAGGAGAAGACTTATGCCGCCGGAAGGATCCCCGGAGGTTTTTTTAAAAGGGAGGGAAGGCCTTCGGAGAGCGAAATTCTTACTGCGCGGCTCATTGACCGCCCTATAAGGCCGCTTTTCCCAAAGGGGTTATTTAATGATGTTCAGGTAATGGCTATTGTTTTATCCAGCGATGGAGAGAATGACCCCGATGTTTTAGCGGTTAATGCAGCATCGGCGGCGCTATGTATTTCAGATATACCTTTTAACGGCCCGCTTGCCGCCTGCCGCGTAGCTAGGGTTGAGGGGGCGTTAGTTATAAATCCTACATATGGTCAGCTGGATATCGCCGACCTAGAGGTTATTATAGTAATGAACAATAAAGGTATAGTCATGCTTGAATCAAGGGCTAAAGAGGTTTCTGAAGAGGATTATCTTAGCGCCGTAAAATTCGGGCAGGGGCATTTAAAAGACTTGATATTGATGCAGGAAGAATTTACAAAAAGGTACGGCCGGGAAAAGAGGGCCGTTGAACTTAAAAAGATCCCTGCGGAATTAAAATCTAAGGTTACAGAGCTCTCGCGCGAAAGGCTTAAAGAGGTATACGGATTAGCTAAGAAAGAGGACCGCGAAGAGTCGGTGCATTTATTAGGTAAGGAATTGGAGGCAAAACTTACCCTTGAGGGGTATACAGTTGATCAGGTTAAGATGTCGCTTTCTGAGGTCGAAGAAGAGGAAGTAAGAAGCAAGATACTCAGGGAGAATGTTCGTTTGGACGGCAGAGGCCTGAAAGATATTCGATTAATCACTTGTGAGGTTTCGGTTTTGCCGTGTACCCATGGCTCAAGCATATTTACCCGCGGCCAGACACAGAGCCTTGCGGTAACTACTCTGGGTACGGGTGAAGATGAGCAGATGGTAGAGGCTTTGGAAGGCAAGAAGTATAAGAATTTCATGCTGCATTATAGTTTTCCGCCGTTTAGCGTCGGAGAAACCGGTCCGGTAAGGGGCCCGGGCAGAAGAGAGATCGGCCATGGCGTCTTGGCGGAAAAGTCTATCCTTGCGGTTATGCCTTCCAGGGAGAGTTTTCCTTATACCGTAAGGGTGGTTTCTGAGATCTTGGAATCTAACGGTTCTTCAAGCATGGCTACGGTTTGTGCTGCAACATTATCCCTGATGGATGCAGGGGTGCCTATCAAGGCCCCGGTTGCCGGAATTGCCCTGGGATTAATTAAAGATAATGATAAAGAACTTATACTTACCGATATCGCAGGTCTTGAAGACCATTTCGGAGATATGGATTTTAAGGTCGCCGGTACTACCTCTGGTATGACTGCGGTGCAGTTAGATTTAAAGATCGACGGTATATCCATAGAGTTGTTAGAGAGGTGTCTAGCTGAGGCAAAGGAAGCAAGGATGATTATTCTGGGGAAAATGAGTGCGGTCTTACCGGCTCCGCGTAATGAGCTATCCAGTTATGCCCCGCGTATCGACGTTCTCAAGATAAACACCGAGAAGATCGGCGAGCTTATCGGCCCGGGCGGAAAGAATATAAAGGCTATAATAGCCTCTACGGGCGCAAGCGTGGATATAAAGGATGACGGTACTGTATTGGTGGGTTCTAGTGACGCTGCTAAATCAGAGGCGGCGATAAAGATGATTAAGGCAATAACCGATGATGTAGAGGTGGGCAGAGTTTATATCGGTAAAGTAAAACGTATAATGCCCTTTGGTGTTTTCTGTGAGATTGCCCCGCGCAAAGAAGGCCTGGTCCATGTCTCTGAGCTTTCAGATAAATTCGTGAAGTCTGCGGAAGAGGTCGTAAAGATCGGCGATGAAATTAAAGTAAAAGTTATAGGCATAGACGAATTAGGCAGAATAAATTTGAGCAAGAAGCAAGCTTAATAGAGTCTGTTTAATATAAGAAGTGAGAGAGAAAAGGCTTAATGAAGTAAAGGGCGTAATTTTAGTTGCGGTTGGCATTATGGTCCTAGCCAGCCTGATAAGGTTCGAGCGTCTTGACCTGCCATTTTATACGTCACATCCCAATATTCCTCCAAAAAACTTATTAGGTGTATTCGGCGCTTATTTAGGCGAGTTAATCGTCTTTTTATTCGGCAGACCGGCCAGTTTTGTCCTTCCCGTATTAATTACTCTTTTGGGGGTTAAGTTTTTCAGGCAAGAGAAGCCTTATTTAAGCATACCCAGGGTATCGGGGATGTTTGTCCTGCTTGTGTCAATAAGTTCGCTTATCGGGATGTTTAACCTGCTTAATGAAAGCGCAAGGTTCTATTATTCCGGCCTCTTTGGCGCTTTATCCGCTAAATTTGTTACTGCTTATTTCAGCCGCTTAGGCGGTTTTATTATATTTATTACCTTTGCCATACTCTCTCTGGCATTAGTCACCGAAACTCTTATCTCTTCTTTATTCTCTAGATATACGGATAAGGTTAAGTTTTTCTGGGGAGCGCTATTTAAGCGCCGGATGGGTTTAAGGCCCAAGCCTAAGGTTGCAGAGAAAAAAGATCCTGTTCAGGTTAACTCTAAGCCAAAGGCGGAAAAAGAGCCGGTTTCATTCTTCAGGCCTAAAATTCAGATTAAGGCTAAGTCTCCTGTTGAGCAGGTAAAGATAAAGCCGCAAGAATTAAAGATCGGGGATTATCATTTACCTTCTTTGGATTTATTGGATGCCCCTCCGCCTCCTGAGGCAAGGCAAATTAAGGAGGATTTAGAGGGCAATGCCCGGATATTAGAAGATACTTTAGGGGATTTTGGTATTTCATCCAGGGTTACGGATATTGAGCGTGGCCCCATCATTACCCGTTATGAGCTTGAGCCGGCACCCGGAGTAAAATTAAGCCGTATTGTAACCTTAAGCGATGATATTGCCTTGAATATGAAGGCCCAGTCCGTAAGAATACTGGCGCCTATTCCGGGCAAAGACAGAGTGGGGATAGAGGTACCTAATACTCAAGGCAGTTTTGTGTATTTAAAAGAAGTTTTCTCTTCTTCGGAATTTCAGAAAAACCCTGCTTTCTTAACCCTTGCCTTGGGTAAAGATATTACCGGTAAATCCGTAGTTACTGATCTTGATGATATGCCGCACCTTTTAATTGCCGGTACTACCGGTTCAGGTAAGACGGTTTGCGTTAATTCCCTGATTTTATCCCTGATTTTCAGAAACTCTCCCGCGGATTTAAAATTTGTTATGATTGACCCTAAAATGGTTGAGCTTATGCCTTTTAACGGTTTGCCGCATCTTTTATGCCCTGTGGTGACGGATTCTAAAAAAGCCTATACTGCCCTTAACTGGGCGGTCGGTGAAATGGAAGAGCGCTACCGGCTTTTATCTAAGGCAGGTGCCAGGAACATAAAGGCCTATAACGAGAAACAGGAAAAAATGCCTTTTATAGTGGTAATCGTTGATGAATTTGCGGATTTGATGAGCGTATCCCGCGATCAGACCGAGGCAGCGGTACAGCGCTTGGCCCAATTATCCCGGGCGGTTGGAATACACCTTGTCCTGGCTACGCAAAGGCCTTCGGTTAACGTTATAACCGGAGTTATAAAAGCTAACCTTCCTGCGCGTATCTCTTTTAAGGTTGCCTCAAAGGTAGATTCGCGTACAGTATTAGATATGAATGGCGCAGATAAGTTGTTGGGAAAAGGGGATATGCTTTTTCTGCGTCCCGGGGAAGCAAAGCCTATACGCATACAGGGCGCTTTAGTCGGGGATAAGGAGATTGAAAGGGTCGTGGAATTTATAAAATCTCAGGCGCAGCCGGTTTACAATGAGCAGATATTGAAAGAAAAAGAAAGGTCCGGCTTAAACAGTTCAGAGAAGGATGAGTTTTATGATGAGGCAGTAAAGGTTATAATAGAGAGCAACCAGGCATCAGTATCTATTTTGCAGAGAAGGATGCGTTTAGGGTATAACCGTGCCGCAAGGATTATTGATATGATGGAGCAGGATGGTTTAGTCGGCCCTTTTGAGGGGAGTAAGCCGCGCAGGATCTTAGTTGACCGGGAAGCCTGGTTAAAGGAGAGCCTGAATCGCGTTAAGGAAAACGAATGATGAATGCCGAACAATTATCAGTAGGGGAGAGGTTAAAGAAAGCGCGCCAGGAAAAAGGATTTACCCTGGAGGATCTTCAGAAGAAGACCCGGGTGCATCTTAATATCCTTAAGGCGATAGAAGGAGAAACCCTTACTAATTTAAGCCCGGTTTATCTAAAGGGTTTTATTAAGATTTATTGTAAGGCGCTGGGGCTTGAGGTTAAGGATTATATTTACGATTATAAAGAGGATGCCTCCAGGGTTATGCCTAGGCCAAAGAAAGATACAAATTCATTTTTTAAGAGTGCGGGAATTAAATTAAATTCTCTGAAGCCAAGCCGCCAGGTAAGGGGTTTGATTATAAAGGTACTGATTGTTTTGTTTTCTTTGGTGCTTCTTATTAAGGTGGGGGGGTGTCTTCTTTCCGGGCGTAAACAGTCTTCTCCACCAGCAGTTAAGCCTGCCGCTGAAGGGGCGTTATCCGCGGTTGCACAGCCCTCAGGCCTGGCCCTTCCTAAGGAGGCAATGGGAGGGATAAGCCTGGTTGTCAGCGCAAAAGAAAAGTGCCTTGTTTTTATAAAAGTAGACGGTAAGGTAGTTTTTCATAGAGTTTTAGAAAAGGGTAGATCCGCCACCTGGAAGGCAAAGGAGAGAATAGATCTTTCTTTAGGGAATGCCTCGGCCGTAGAGATAATTGTAAACGGCCAACGCTTTACCAAGCTAGGGCTTAAGAGGGGCCAGCCGTTGAATAATATAGTAATCACCGAGAAAGACGGCCTTAAAATTCCGCGGTGAAACCAAGGATAGGCATATTAAGTTTAGGCTGCCCTAGAAACCTGGTAGACTCAGAGGTTATCCTAAGCCGCCTTTCAGGGAAAGGTTATAAAATAGTCGATATAGATAAAGCGCAGGTAGCGGTTGTTAATACCTGTGCTTTTATAAAAGAGGCAAAGCAGGAATCAATAGATGTAATTTTGGATCTTATAGATTTAAAGAAACAGGGCAAGATTAAAAAGCTGATTGTATACGGGTGTTTATCGCAGCGCTATAAAGATACCCTTGCCCGGGAGTTACCGGAAGTAGATGCTTTCTTGGGCAGGGTTTCCCCCGAATCAAAGGTTATTGAATATTCCCTTACCCCAAGCCACTATGCCTATCTGAAGGTTTGCGAGGGGTGCATCAACCAATGCAGTTTTTGTATTATTCCTAAGATTAAGGGCAAATTAGTAAGCCTTTCGGTTGCTTCAATATTACATAAGGTCGAGGGGTTTAATAGGCAGGGCCTCTCAGAGTTAAATATAATCGGACAGGATATCACGGGTTTTGGATTGGATAGGGGATTAAGGCCCGGGCTTACCGGCCTTCTTAAGAAGGTAGTCCAAAAAGCAAGGCGCATCGGATGGATCAGGCTTTTATACCTTAATCCTGAGAGATTAAGCGATGAATTATTGAAAATAATCCGCGATGAAGAAAAGATCTGTAAGTATATTGATCTGCCGATCCAGCATATTAGCAGCCGAATCTTAAGGCTTATGCATAGAGGAGCTACGCGGGATAAGATACTCAGTATTATTGACAGGGTGCGTAAGGTTATCCCTGACGTTGGCCTGCGAACCAGCATTATTGTCGGTTTCCCCGGCGAGAGGGAAAAGGATTTTAAGGAACTGCTTAGGTTTATAGAGGATACCAAGTTTGAAAGGTTGGGGGCTTTCAGGTATTCCCGTGAAGAAGGGACTAAGGCTTATAATCTTCCTCAGCAGGTGCCTGAAAGCGTGAAGTCCCAAAGATTTAATCAGGTGATGTCTTCTCAACAGGCAATCTCGCAGGAGGTTAATAAAAAGTTTATAGGCAAGAAAATAAGGGTTTTGATTGATGCGCCTTCGCAAGGTTGTTATATCGGGCGCAGCCAATTTGATGCCCCTGAGGTAGACGGCGTGGTTTACGTCCATTCCAAGAGTAAGCATCACAGAGGTGATTTTGTAAATTTGAGAGTAACGGATACATTGGAGTATGATTTAGTCGGGGAGGTGGAGAATGAACTTAGCTAATAAGTTAACAATGCTCAGGGTTTTGCTTACCTTTGTATTCTTGTTTGTTTTTTCGATTCAGGGGCTGCTGCCTAAGATACTTGCTTTGGTAATATTTATAGTTGCAGCGTTATCCGATTTATTTGACGGGATGATTGCCAAAAAGAATAATATGGTAACTGATTTTGGCCGCCTGATGGATCCTATCGCGGATAAGATACTGGTTTTGGCTGCATTCGCCGCATTCTTAGGCATGCAATTAATTGAGGCATGGATGTTTGTAATTATTGTCTCCAGGGAGATTCTGATTACCTCCTTAAGGCTCTTCGCCCTTAATAAAGGCAAGATATTATCTGCTGTGCGGGCCGGCAAGCACAAGACCTTTTCGCAAATGGCGGTTATATTCTACATCCTGGGTTTTATCGTGGTTAAGGAATCGGTTAAATCCTATTCTGTCTGGAATCCCGTATGGGAGGATTTTTTCCGTAACAGCATAAATATACTTATGCTCTTTACCGTAGGGCTCACCCTTTATTCCGGCATATCCTATTTGTGGGAGAACCGTAAGATTATAACTAAGTTATAATGATTAAATTCCTGGTGAGGATATTAAGCACTTTTTTTTATGTGGGGTATCTTCCTTTAATCCCCGGTACATTCGCCAGCCTTGCAGGCATACTGGTGTATATGCTAATTCAAGGATATGCCCTCAACTATGTTCTGGTCACCTTATTAATTACCATTACCGGTTTTCTAGTTTCAGGCCCCGCGGAGAAGGCAATGCAAAGGAAGGATCCGCCTTATATTGTAATTGATGAAGTCTCCGGCATACTCTTAAGCCTTTTATTTTTGCCTTATGATATAAGGATAATAATTCTTGCCTTTATCCTTTTTCGTCTCCTTGATACGCTTAAGCCATACCCGGCCGGTTCCCTAGAGAAGCTTAAGGCAGGGGCAGGTATTATGGCGGATGATTTGGTAGCGGGGATTTATACCAATATTATACTTCAGGTATCCCTAAGGGTTATTTCTTTTAAGGCTTCATAGACTGCACCGCCAGGGGTTAGCCTGCTCTTAAAGACTGTAATTCTTTCGGCAGTAAAGCTAATCCCTTCTTTATAAAGATCCTCCCCTAAATTGTTCATTGCCGCCATAAGTTTTTCCTTATTCTTTGGTGACCTTGTTCTTCCAAGCGTAATATGGCAAGAGAAGGGCTTTTTTTCTTGGATTATTTCTAAGGCTTCCATTCTTTTCTCTAAGGCATAAGCTAGGTCTTCAATTTTCTTATCTCCATCCTTAACTCCTACCCAAATTACCTTAGGATGGTCTATATCGGGAAAAGTTCCTATGCCGGATAATCCAATCTTGAATTTCGAGTGATTATGCGCAGTTTCTTCGGTTACCCTGATTACGTTATTTAGCAGGCCTTCGTTTATCTCTCCTAAAAATCTTAGGGTAAGGTGCATATTCTCAGGTAGAACCCATCTTATATCTGCCCCGCATTCTTTCAGGTTTGTTTGTATGCGGGAGAGCTTTTCTTTGATATCCGGCGTTAATGTAATTGCAATAAAGGCGCGCACGGTTTTCTTATAAAATTGATTTTAGTAATTGCAGAGATTGAAGGGCAGTCTGTTTTCTTACCGAAGAGCGGTCTCCTTTAAAAAGGAACCTTTGGCAAAGGTTCCTTTTCCCGTCAGTTACGGCAATAAAGGCCGTGCCCACAGGCTTATTTATTCTTGCTCCGGTTGGCCCGGCAATCCCGGTTACCGCTAACCCTAAATCAGCCTTAGCTAATTTCCTTACATTTTTTGCCATGAGCAGGGCAGTTTCTTCTGAAACAGCCCCGTTCTTGGATAGGATAGAGGCGGGTATTTTCAAGATCTTATTTTTTATCTGATTGCTGTATGCGGTTATTCCAAGCAGCAGGTATTTTGAGCTTCCCGGGTTATCGGTGAGAATTTTGGAGATAAGCCCCGCGGTAGAGGATTCGGCGATAGCAAGGGTTTTGTTTTCTTTAATCAGGGCTTTATGTAAATATTTTGTAAGGTTTTGCATATTTATAGCATCATTATATCCTTTTTTAGCCTCTTGACAAGATTAGTTTTTATGCTATACTAATTTCAATCAATCTTCAGGGCAGGGTGTAATCCCCGACCGGCGGTTAAGTCCGCGAGCCTTAAAATAAGGCATGAACCGGTTAGATTCCGGTACCGATGGTACAGTCCAGATAGAAGAAGATAAGTTTATCTTATGCCCGAAGTCAGCCTTCGGGTTTTTTATTGGAGTCAGATATGCTTAATACGATACCGGAAATTATTGAAGAATTAAAAAGGGGAAGAATGGTGATCGTCGTTGACGATGAGAGCCGCGAGAACGAAGGCGATCTGGTCATGCCCGCTTCCTTTGTAAGGGCTGAAGATATCAATTTTATGTCCAAGTTTGGCCGGGGGCTTATCTGTGTACCAATGGAGGAATCCAGGCTCAGCTTTTTAGGGCTTAGGCCTATGTTAGGCGAGGCTTCCTCTTTAGGGTCAAAAGACCCTTTTTCCACCGCCTGGGTAATATCAACAGATGCGGCCTTAGGCGTAACTACGGGTATATCTGCCCATGACCGTTCGCGTACAATCGAAGTCTTAATCAACTCCAGGTCAAGGCCTGAAGATTTAATCCGCCCGGGCCATATCTTCCCTTTACGTGCCCGCGAAGGAGGAATTTTGGTGCGCGCCGGACATACCGAAGCATCGGTGGACCTTATGAAATTAAGTGGCCTGTATCCGGCAGCGGTTATTTGTGAGATTATGAATGATGACGGAAGCATGAGCCGTATGCCGCAGCTTCTTGATTTTGCAAAGAAGCATAATTTAAGAATTTGTTCTATTGCCAATCTTATCGAATACCGCCGTAAGTCGGAGAAATTGGTAGAGAGGTTAACCGAGACTATCCTGCCTACTGAATTCGGCAAGTTTAATCTTATCCTTTTTCGCGACCTTACCAATGGCAAGGTCCACACAGTGCTTACTGCCGGGAATTGGAAAGAAGAGCCGGTTTTAGTGCGCGTGCATTCGGAGTGTTTAACCGGAGATGTTTTCGGCTCATTGCGCTGTGATTGCGGCAAGCAATTGTCCAAGGCTATGCAGGCTATATCTGCCGAGGGCAAAGGCGCTATACTCTATATGAACCAGGAGGGCAGGGGGATAGGCCTTGTAGAAAAGATTAAGGCCTATAAGCTTCAGGATAAAGGGTTGGATACGGTTGAGGCCAATGAGGCCTTGGGCCACAAGGCTGATTTAAGAGATTACGGCATAGGCGCTCAGATCTTGGTGGATTTAGGAATAAAGAATATCCGGCTTTTTACCAATAATCCGCGTAAGATCATAGGCCTGGAAGGTTATGGGCTCAGGGTTGTTGAGAGGGTTTCTCTAGAGATCAAGCATAACCCCTTGAATTATAAATACCTTAAGACCAAGAAAGAAAAGCTTGGCCATAATTTAAATATAGATTAATTTTACAACAAGTATAAGCAAGAAAATTGAGGAGGGTAGAGAAATGAGCAAGATAATAGAAGGCAGCCTAATTGCCAAGGGTAAAAAGTTTGGTATTATTGCTTCGCGTTTCAATGATTTTATGACTAAGGAATTAGTCTCCGGTTGTAGCGATACCCTTTTAAGGCACGGGGTTTTAGATCAGGATTTAACTATATCCTGGGTCCCGGGTGCATTTGAGATACCTCTTGTCGCCCAAAAGATGGCCAAGACTAAGTCATACGATGCTATTATTTGTTTAGGGACAGTTATCAGGGGCGCAACGCCTCACTTTGATTACATTGCCTCGGAAGTAGCTAAGGGCATAGCCAAGGCTTCTTCTGACTCGGGTATCCCGGTAATCTTTGGGATTATTACCGCTGATACTATTGAGCAGGCAGTTGAGCGCTCAGGCTCTAAAGACGGAAATAAAGGCCGTGATGCTGCGCTTTCAGGGATTGAGATGGTGAATCTCCTGGAGAAGATCAAATAATGCGTAAACGTAGCCTTGCCCGTGAATTTTCCCTGCAGGTCCTCTATCAGCTGGATATTACCAAGGATTCCCCCGAGGCGGCATTGGATAATTTCTGGTCGGCCCAGCCTCAAGAAGGGGCTGATGAAGAGTTAAGGGTTTTCACCTCTAAACTTGTTAAAGGGGTTATTCTTCATCTTGAAGAAATTGATAAAAAGATTTCTCAGTACGCCCAGAATTGGCAGCTTAAACGTATGGCGGTAGTAGATAGGAATATAATGCGTATGGGCTGTTTTGAGCTTATCTATTGCGATGATATCCCGGCTAAGGTTTCCATTAATGAGGCTGTTGAGCTAGCCAAGAAATTCTCCGGGTTAGATGCGGGAAAGTTCGTTAATGCGATTTTAGACAAAGTTAAGATAGAGCGGAATAAGTGAAGTTCGCCGACTTGCATTTACACACTAATTATTCAGACGGGACATATACCCCAGAAGAGTTGGTAGAAAAGGCTGTTGGGGCTAAGCTCTCCTGTATTTCTATAACCGATCATGATACGGTAGGGGCTATCCCTGAGGCAATGGCTGCAGCTAATGCCTCAGGTATTGAGATCTTGCCTGGCATAGAGATTAGCTGTGAGTATGAATTGCGTGAAGTGCATATATTGGGATATCTGATAGATTATAAATCATCGGAGTTATTGAAAAGGCTGGAAACTTTAAAAGAAAACCGCATCAGCCGGATATATAAAATAACTGAGAAGTTAAATGCCCTGGGTATTGGCTTAAAAGCTGAGGATGTCTTTAGTGTTGCCAACGGCGCTACCGTTGGCAGGCTTCATGTTGCCCGGGCAATGGTATTAAAGGGTTTGGTTAAAACTGTTTCTGAGGCCTTCAATAGATATATCGGGGATAGCGGCCCGGCATTTAGTTTAGGTTTCCGTTTTACCCCTGAGGAGGCTATAAAATTCATTCATGATAATGCAGGGGTTGCGGTTCTTGCACATCCCTATATAATTAAGGATGAAGAGCTAATATTCAAGCTTATAGGTTTAGGGCTTATGGGGCTGGAAGTTTATTATCCCGAACATTCCCAGGGAGAGATTAATTTTTATTTGGGCCTGGCCAAAGAATATAATCTGTTAGTTACCGGAGGCTCTGATTGTCATGGGAGCGCTAAGCCGCAGGTACGCATTGGCTCGATTAAAATACCTTACGATCTGGTGGAGAAGATGAAAGAGGTAAGGGGGAGATTATCATGATAAAAAGCCCTGGATATTATATGAATTTAGCTATGCGGCTTGCCTTAAAGGGAAGGGGTAAGACTTATCCTAACCCTATGGTTGGCGCATTAGTCGTAAATAAGGGCAGGATTGTTGGAAGAGGCTTCCATGCGAAAGCAGGCCTGCCTCATGCGGAGATTGTGGCTTTGGATGAGGCCGGAAGTTATGCAAAGGGGGCTACGCTTTATGTTACCTTAGAGCCGTGTGCCCATTTTGGGCTTACCCCTCCCTGCGTAAACAGGATTATAGAAAGCCGTATTAGAGAGGTAGTTGTGGGAATGGTTGATCCTAATCCTATCAATAACGGTAAGGGTATTGCAATATTAAGGCAGTTTGGGATTAGGGTTAAGGTGGGTTTCTTAGAAGATAAACTAAGGCGGATGAATGAAGTCTTTGTGAAATATATAACTAAGAGGCTTCCTTTTGTAACGGTTAAGGTTGCCCAGTCATTAGACGGCAGGATTGCTACCAGGACAGGAAATTCCAAGTGGATTACCTCTGACAGTTCGCGTTCCTTTGCCCACCGTATACGCGAGGATTTTGATGCCGTTATGGTGGGGGTCAATACGGTTTTGCGCGATAACCCTAAACTTAGTTCATGGTTTTCAAAAAAGCAGCCGGTAAAGATTATAGTAGATAGCCAATTAAGTACCCCTGAAGATTCAAATATTTTCTCTAAAGGTTCTTCGGTTATAATCGTTACCTTACCCGTTAAGCCCGGTCTGGAGACGGATAACAGAAAGATAATTGAGCAGAAGGCCCGTATTCTAGAGGTCAAGGAGAAAGACGGTCAGATAAACCTTAAGGATATGTTTAAGAAACTGTTAAAGGAAGGTATCTTTAATGTTCTAGTTGAGGGTGGCGGTACTTTAAACGGCTCGCTATTTGATGACGCATTAGTGGATAAGGTGATGTTTTTTATTTCTCCGAAGATTATCGGGGGCAAAGATGCAATCAGCTCGGTGATGGGGCAGGGGGTTGTGCGCGTTGAGCGGTCTATAAAATTAAAAGAATTAAAATTAAGTCGGTTCGGGGAAGATTTTTTGATTGAAGGATATGTTAAATAGTTATCTCCTTTAAAATTAAACCATGTTTTCAGGCATAGTTGAAGAATTAGGGATAGTAAAAAGGATATCGCCTACGGGTAATGTCACCCTTCTTGAAATTTCCGTTATTAAAGTCTTGGAGGGTTTAAAGATAGGCGATAGCATCTTGGTAAACGGGGTTTGTCTTACGGCGGTTAAGGTTAGTAAAGACCGGGTAAGCTTTGAGGCAGTACCTAATACGCTTAAGGTTACAAATCTTAGGTATTTAAGGATCGGCGAGAAGGTTAATCTTGAGCGCAGCCTGAAGGTCGGCGAAAGGATATCGGGGCATTTTGTTTCGGGCCATATTGATTGTATAGGGATTATCCGAAGAAAGAGCATCCTTTGCGGTAATTTAGTTTTTGAAATATCCATACCGCCGCAGTATATTAAATATTGCCTTTCTAAAGGTTCAGTTGCCGTTGACGGCATAAGCTTAACCATACAGGAAATTAAGTCTAATTCGCTCAATGTTTATGTAATTCCTCATACCCTTAAAGAGACAACCTTAAGTTTTAAGGGGCCTTCAAGCAGGGTTAATGTCGAATTCGATATGTTGGCTAAAGGCCGGGCCGCATCTTATGTTAACTTCTAATTATTGCCAACCGCAGTAAATTCTGATATACTAAATTTATGAAATTAGGAGAAAAGGATAAATCAAGAGAGTTGAGGCTGCAGGGATATTCAATGAAACAAATAGCAGGCTTATTAGGTGTATCTAAGGGCTCTGTGAGCAACTGGGTAAGAGATATACCCTTACCCCTTGAAGCAGCGATTAATATCGACAATCAATACTTAATTGGCAGGGAGAAGGCGCGGGTAACCAGGCTTAACAATATCACTTCTAGGAATAATGAAATATTTCGCATATGCAAAGAAGAGATAGTGCCATTTTCGATAAGAGATCTTTGGATGGCAGGGTTAATGATTTACGCGGGTGAAGGAAATAAATCTTCCGTTGTGTCGAATCAACATGTTGAAGTTGCTAATTCTGACCCTAACATTCTTAGGATTTTTATTAAATTTCTTGTGGAAATTTGTCTTATTTCAAAAGGAAATATTATAATCCGTTTGATTTTATATAAGGATATCAATATAGAAGAGGCGTATAGATATTGGTCAGCAGAACTTAATATACCCCGGGCGCAATTCCGTAAAGAATTTATAAAACCGAGCTACAAAGATTCTCCATACCGACATCTTCGTCGTTCCTGCTATGGTACGGCTCACGTATGTTTATACGATATAAAAATCTATCGTAGAATAATGGGTTGGTTAAAAGCTGTATATGAGAATTTAATATTAGATGAATTGATTATCGGGAAGTAGCGTAGTTTGGCTAGCGCGCGACGTTCGGGACGTCGAGGTCGTGGGTTCGAATCCCACCTTCCCGACCAAATATTAAGTCTGCATGAGAAAATTATTGCATGTCTTTTATTCAGGAACTGTGCAGGGAGTAGGTTTTCGTTTTACTGCAGAGGCAATTGCTGTAAGGCTTAAGGTGTCTGGTTGGGTGAAGAATTTAAGCGATGGCAGGGTAGAAATTAACGCCGAAGCGCAGGAAGAGAGTTTAAAAGATTTTCTAGACCAGATTAATAGCGCATTTAACCGCCATATTCAGGATGTGGAGGTGAACTGGGGTCCTGCTAAAGGCGAGTTTAAAGATTTCAGAATAAGGTTTTAAATGCAGGATATAGAGAAAACCATAAACGCCTTAAGAGAAGAAATACGCCGCCACGATTACCTTTATTATATTTTAAGCCAGCCCAAGATCTCTGATAAAGAATATGATAATCTTATTTTAAAGCTAAAAAAGCTGGAATCGGATAACCCGAAGTTTCACTCTGATGATTCTCCCACTATGCGAGTTGCCAAGGTTATTCAGGAGGGTTTTAATACTGTCAGGCATAAGGATAAGATGCTCTCCCTGGAGAATACCTATTCTTTTGATGAATTGATGGAATGGGATGCGCGCGTTCGCAAGGGGTTGGATAAAAATGAAAAGGTGGAATATGTTGTTGAGCTTAAGATAGACGGGGTTAGTGCCAATCTTACCTATCGAAACGGCAGTTTAGCGGTTGGGGCTACAAGAGGTGACGGTGAGGAAGGAGAAGATGTAACCGAGAATTTACGGGCTGTGCGGGCTATCCCCTTAAGGCTTCTGGGTGAGGATCCCCCTGGGTTGATTGAGATTCGCGGCGAAGTTTATATGGATAGAAATGAATTTATTAAATTAAATCGGGAGAGAGAAGATGAAGGGGAGGTTATTTTTGCCAATCCGCGTAATGCTGCCAGCGGTTCCCTGAAGCTTCTTGACCCCAACCTTACCTACAGACGCAGGCTTGATTTTTTTGCTCATTCCCTTGGTCAGGTTGAGGGCCAGGGCTTTCCCTCCCACTGGGATTTCTTGCAGAAATTAAAAGATTGGGGTATCCGCGTAAATGCACACTCTAAACTCTGTAAAGGGTTAGAGGAGGTAATGAGCTATTGCCGGATGTGGCAGGATAAACGCGACGGGCTTACCTATGATATAGACGGGGTGGTTATAAAGGTTAATAATATTTTTCAAGAGAAAAGGTTAGGTGCTACCTTGAAAAGCCCTCGTTGGGCCGTAGCTTATAAATTCCCTGCCCGCCAGGCTACTACTGAGGTTTTAGGTATAAATGTAGATATAGGCAGGACCGGGGTGATAACTCCTACTGCAGAGTTAAGGCCGGTTGAATGCGCGGGAGTAATCATACGCCATGCAACTTTGCATAATTTCGACGAAATAAAGCGTTTAAACTTGAGAGTTAATGACCGTGTATTAATTGAGCGCGCAGGGGATGTTATCCCAAAGGTTGTAAAGGTGGTAGAGCATTTAGGCTCTAAGGAGTTTGAGATTCCCAAAAGCTGCCCGGCTTGTTCAGGCTCCATAGTTAAGGAAAAAGAGGAGGATGTGGCCTATCGCTGCATAAATCCCTCTTGCCCTGCGCAGCTTGAAAGAAGGCTTTTCCATTTTGCTTGCCGTGGGGCAATGGATATTGAGGGGTTGGGTGAGTCTGCTATTACCCAGTTGGTAAAATTAAAGTTGGTAAATAATTTTCTTGATCTTTATAAATTAACCCGCGCAGATTTAGAGAAGCTGGATTTATTTAAAGAAAAAAAAATCCGTAATCTGCTCGATGCAATTAAGAAGAGTAAGTCCCGTTCTTTGGCCCAGCTTATTTTTTCTTTGGGAATCCGTCATGTAGGTGAAAAGGCAGCCTTTGTTTTGGCCAAAGAATTTAAATCTTTGGATAAGCTTTTAAAGGCGAAGAAGGATGATTTAGAGATTATACCTGAAATAGGCCCGGTGATAGCTGAGTCAGCCGTAAATTATTTTGCCCAGAAACAGACCCGGGATATGATTAAGGGTTTGAAAAAAGCAGGCTTAAGGTTTAAGGAAGAGGGCTTGCCTTTAAGTAAAGGCCCCTTGAATGGAAAGTCAGTTGTTTTTACCGGAGAGCTTTCTAGCTACAGTCGGCATGAAGCCGAGGCTTTAGTACGTAAATTAGGAGGGGTTTCTTCTTCTTCGGTTAGCAGGAGTACTGATTATCTGGTAGCAGGGAATAAACCCGGAAGTAAGTACGATAAGGCAAGAAAGTTAGGCGTAAAAATTATTAATGAAAATGTCTTTAAGGAGATGCTTAAATGAAAAGAATGATGAAGTGCCAGGTTTTTATCTTGTTGCTTATATTTTTAGTTAATTTAACCGGCTGCGAGGCATTTGTGCGGAAGTTTACCAGGAAATCAAAAAAAGATAAAGCCCCTGAGGAGATGGTTTTAGTTCCCGAAGAATGGACCGGGCCAAAAATGAGTAAAGAAGAGATCTACAGGCGTTACTATAATTTCTGGCAATCTTGGCAGGAGGAGTTAATCAATGTCCTTACGCAAAAGGCATCCCTGAAGAAGAGGGTTGATTGTGCGCAGCAGTCAATCAAGAATTTATCGGGAATGCGCTCTATGCTAAATGTAACTAAACAAAAGCAGCTGGATGTTTATTTAAACCTGATGAATGATTTGCTGATTTCAATTAAGGCTGATATTTACGGGACGGCTAACAGCTCCAACCGCCAGAAGGCCGAGAGGGTAAAAAGAAATATAATGCAGTCTTTTTCTTACCCGGACATTAAAGGTGATCTGATATGATTATAGAGGCAATCTCTGTCGGGGCAATGGGGGCTAACTGTTATATACTGGCAGCCGGCAAAGGCTTAAGGGGAATAATTATTGATCCGGGCGATGAAGGGGAGAAGATTTTACAGGTATTAAAAACTCATCAGTTGACCCCGGGAATAGTAATTAATACCCACGGGCATTATGACCATATCGCAGCTAATGATAAGTTTGGCCTTGAGGTATATGTGCACCGGCTCGATGCCCCTCTGTTGATAGAGCCGATGCTTAATCTTTCGGGACTTTTTGCCGTTGCCTATAAGGTTAAATCCAAGATTAAACCGGTAGAAGAAGGGGAGCTTATTTCTTTAGACGGCGTAGAATTGAAGGTATTGCATACCCCGGGGCATACCCAGGGCGGGATCTCTTTATTAATGCTTAAGCCTGAAAATAATATGGTTTTTACCGGAGATACCTTGTTCTGCCGCGGGATAGGCCGTAGTGACCTGCCCGGAGGCAACGAAGATGTGCTTTTTAACTCTATAAGGCAGAAGCTGTTTACCCTGCCGGATGAAACTAAGATCTTTCCCGGGCATGGTTCCTCCTCTACTATAAAAGAAGAGAAGAAAAACCTTTTATGAAAGAATTAATCGATACCTTTCTTAATTATCTATCTATTGAGCGCGGTTTATCAAATAATACGATTATCTCGTACCGGGAAGACCTTAATAATTATCTGACCTTTATCGAGAATAAGAATATTGATTCACTCTCTAAGATATCCAAAGATAATATTACCGGTTTTATGCTTGCCCAAAGGGATAAGGGGATTGCCCCTAATTCCGTAGCCAGGAGGCTGGCTGCCATCAGGATGTTCCACAGGTTTTTAGCGCGGGAGAGGATTCTTAAGAATGACCCTAGCACCCTGGTTGACTCGCCAAAGTTATGGAAGAGGGTTCCGGATGCGCTCACCCTAAATGAAGTTGAGGCTTTAATCGCCCAGCCCAATGTCCATAATAGCCAAGGGACAAGGGATAGGGCGATACTGGAGACTCTTTATGCTACCGGTATGCGCGTATCAGAGGCAGTAAACCTAAAGAAAGATAATGTCAATTTAGATATAGGGTTTTTGCGTTGTATCGGGAAGGGGGATAAAGAGCGGATCATTCCCTTAGGTAAAAAGGCAATTGCCAGCATAAGCAGGTATATTAAGGAATCGCGGCCAAAATTCCTTAAAGATAAGGCATCTGAATTTTTATTTGTCAGCCGCAGCGGTAA
>JAQTTQ010000048.1 GCA_028710685.1 Candidatus Omnitrophota bacterium
ATATCAGGGAACGACCCAGGTAGCGACAGCCACAGGGGCGGCAATTACCAATTCTACGATTACCTTCGGAGTAACTCCCAATAGTAATTCAAATGCGGATCTGTATTCAGTGCCGGATAATTCTTCTGCCGAGTTTACAGTTTATGTCTATATGAAGCCCGGGAAACTGACTGCTACAGAAGGGCAGACTTATACCTTTGGTATAAATGAATCATACATAGGAACCGATACAGGGCTTTCTTCGCAGATGAACGCAAACACCAATAAGGTAAGCACAGTAATCGGGACAATCAGCGTAGTGGTATCCTCTTTGGAAGTTATCGACCAAACTACCGGAAATTCCACTGTTAATACTACTCCCGGCTCGCCGATAAATCTTACGATAAGAGCGACAGACGCCAATAAGAATATTGATAAGAATTACATCAATAACCATGTGTTAATATTTTCCGGTTTGAATAATATAGGCAATTATAATCCTATTGTTAACGGGGTTGCACTTGGTTATAGCACAACGGTTAATTTTCCAGTTTCTCCCGGAGGCATATCTGCGACAGGAGGAGTTGCATTAACTGCTTACAGGGCGGAAATCGCTTCGCTGTCTGCTCAGGAAGTCGGACAGAATTATTCAACATCTCCTTTGACAGTAACGGTAGCTGCTTCTGCTGCCAGCGCTGCGAACATAAGTCTTACCAGTGGGGATAGTCAAAGCGGAAAAACTTCTGTTGCCTTAGCCAGTCCCTTTGTAGTGACTGTTACAGATTCCTATGGTAATACGGTTTCCGGTGCAAACGTAACTTTTGCAATTTCTTCTGTGCCTGGCGGAGCAACCGGTCAAACATTGTCGGTTACATCAGCCACTACTAACGCAAGCGGCCAGGCGCAGACTACGCTTACTTTGGGAAATGCCGCAGGGCAATATCAGGTAACGGCAACTTCTACCGGCCTTACCGGTTCGCCGGTGACCGTTACCAGTACGGCAGTTACGCCATCAACGTTAACAAAGGTCAGCGGTGATAGTCAGTCTAAAACAGTTGCTCTTACTTTAAGCAATCCTTTCGTAGTTAAACTTGTTGGCGCAGGCGATGTTACTATTCCGAATGAAACCGTAACTTTTACAATTTCTTCTGTCCCTACCGGAGCAACCGGTCAGGCATTGTCAGCTACTTCAGTTACTACTGATGCTAATGGCATAGCCCAAACTACACTTACTTTGGGAGATAAAACCGGTGATTATTTGGTGACAGTAAGTTATGCTGGCTTAACTCCGGTTAACTTTACAGCTACTGCTTCAGCCGGAGCTCCTTATAAAGTAGTCTTAAGCGGCCCTGGCTCAACCAATGCCGGAGTAGTTTCTACGGCGTTTTCTGCAATAATTAAGGATTCTTATGATAACATTACGAACACTGTATCCGATACTTCATTTCTTCTTACCAGCAATAGTGCTGCAGGAAGTTTCTATACCGATAGCGCTGGCACCATAGGTACTACCAGTGTAACAGTCGCCTCAGGCGTAAGCGGCGGGACTTTTTACTATAAAGATACCGCTATTGGCCTTGCCGCTATTACCGCGACCCGCAGCTCCGGGGATAACCTGAACATTAGTTCTTCTTCCGCTTCGATAAATGTTCTTGCCGCCGGTCTTGACCACTTTGTAGTTACCGGCTCGACAGCCGCGTTGACAGCGGGCAACTCACGGGCGATTACAATCACTGCTTATGATGTCTATGGCAACGTAAAGACGAATTTGAATAACGATATGTCAATAGTGTTTTCCGGGGCCAATCTTTCGCCCGCGCCTTCAGCTAATTCTCCGACATGTTCAAATAATCTCGGCAATGATATAAATTTCGGCGCGGACACCTTGCTCACTTTCACAAATGGCATAGCCACTGCTACTTTAAAATTGTATAAGGCAGAAAATGTATTGATTAAGGCAAGCGCTTTACCGGTGACCACTTCTGCTGCCCAAGCATTGGGGCTTGTAGTTAAGCATAATGGGGCAGACCATTTACAATTCTCTGGGATTATTAATGGCGCTACAGTCGGCACATCTATTAACATAGGGGCGTTAAATGCCGTAGATTTATATAATAACTTGTGTGACGGGACAAATGGAGGCACGGCTTATACCGGAAATAAAAACATCGGTTATGTTCTAAGCGGTTCAGCTGATGCGCCGGACGGTTCTGCGACCGATCTTTGGCCGGTTAATCCGGTTAGTTTTACCAACGGAGTCTCAGCGGATTTGAGCGCTACATTGTATCGTGCGCAATCCACTACTATTACCGCAAGCGCTGCTGACTTAACCGGGACAAATATTGCCTCCAACTCAATTACTATGCACGCAGGAGCAATGGGGAAACTCTGGTTTTCTCAGCAGCCCTCTACAGATGCTTTTACCAATGTTGTTTTACCTGTGCAGCCAAGAATTAATGTAGCTGATCAGTATGGCAATGCGGTTACCTCGGTTTCTGATCAGATCAGTCTGCTGCCTTCACTTACAAACGAAACTTATACTTCAGCCACCAACGGGATTTTGAGCGGCGATTCTCTATCTGTAGTTATAGTAAACGGTGAGGCAACCTTTAGCGGAATAAAATATAGCTATCCGGAAAGCATATATTTAAAGGCGCATTCAGTGGGAAATCTTGCTCCGGATACGTATTCCTATCAGGTAACTTTTAAGACCGGCACAGATACTACCATAACAGCAGGCACTTTGGTCAAGCCGGCCAGTATATCTTCATTGGTCTATACTGATGCGACGAAACTAAAGGTTTTCGATTTTAAAGTTATTGATGCCGGCACGGATGGGTATATGACTAAACTAAAACAGATTGTAGTTGCCAGAGATACTGCCGCGGATAGCACCGGCGGGTGGCAGGCTTATATTGCAGGAGCCAGCATATCCGATGGCTCTACCTCAATAATGGGCACAATCACAAATGATGCTCTAACTTTCGGTACCGGTACCAGCATAATTTCTTCTGTTCCCGATGGGCAAAGTAAAATTTACACATTGAGTATTTATCTTAATCAAACTTTGCCGATGGAAGCAGATGGGAAGAAGATCGCTTTTAGTGTTAATCCTACCGCTAATTTTACAGTTGACTCTCCCGGCTCGGCATTTGCTGCCGCCGGCGCAATAACCAGTTCCTTGTCTGTCGATGTTACGGCCGTTAAATTTGTCATTACCGGAGATAGTGCTGTCGTGACTGCCGGAAGCGGTAGCATTATTTATATCAAGGCAACGGATGTCAACAATAACATAGATACTGACTATAGCGGTGTGAAAGAAATAGTCTTTAGCGGTGCCAATCCCGCGATAAGCGGGGGCACTACTTACAATCCCACCTGTGCTAACTATTCGGCGGTAGATGTCGCATTTGGGAATATTACGCTGGTGGATTTCACCTCTGGGCAAAGCGCTTCTACTGTAACGATGAAGTTATATAGAGCTGAAAGCGTTGCAATTAAAGCAACGACCTCGGATGCCGTAATTACCACTGCGGATACGGACGCCTTGGGAGTGGTAGTTACCGGCGGTGCCGCAAGTAAACTTTCTTGGAATACCCAGCCTGTGGCTACCGTGGCGGCCAATGCGCCATGGTCTCCGTTTGAAGTAAGCGTCGTTGATGCTTACGGGAATATTGCTCCTAGTACAATTAATGTGACGGTAACGCCTACTGGAGGTAATTTAAGCGCAGGAGCTACTGCTCAGGTCGCGACGGTATCCGGTATTGCTACCTTTGATAATTTTGCGGTATATTGCGCAGATTATCCGGGAACAGTTACACTGAATGCTACTGCTAACGCAGTTACCGCCAGCGGCGCCTCAAATAACGTAACAGTAGCAGAAAAATATGCAATTACAATAAAGGCATTTGATTCGGTAAACGGCAGCCCATTGACCGAAGTTACGCTTAAGATCATTGATTCAAACACCGGATTATTAGTTTCTGGTTTAACTAATCCCATAACCGGGAATAGCCCATTTTCATTCAATCTCCCATACGGGAAATACAGCTTTAATTTTAATAAAACCGCATACGTTGAAACGACAGTTGACAAAACCGCAGATGTATCGGCAGATGCGGTTGACGGCGTATACAATAATAATATTACATGGTCAATATATATAACATCTACCGCTGAATCTTTGGCAGATTACCGTGTATTAAGCAATTTTGTCTATGATGAAACCAATGATCAAATAACCGGCCTGGTGCGTCTTGAAAAGAGGGGTAAACAGATTGTAAATGACTCGATAAATAGTCTTAAGACATGCACTTTGAATATTTTCGATCCTTCGGATGCGAACGATTCCAAGTATAGCGCTTCATTGACCGCTCCCGATGCAAACGGTAATTATTATTTCAATATTGCCGACGCTGTGGCAAAGCAAGGGTTTGTCAGCGGCAGGAATTATTTTGCTAAAATGACTATCCTTTATGGCGGGGAAGATTTGTCAATGAATGTTACCTATTCTGGAGTGAATGATTTCTATATTACGGTTACGCAGGCTTTACAGACATTAACCAGTCAGATAAGTCAGGAAGTTTCCGGTGTCAAGGCTTTAATTTCTGCGGAAGCAGCTAATACAAATTCAAAGATCCAGGAAAAGGTTTCCTCCGAGTCTGCGATTATCCAGCAGAAGATATCAGATGTAAAAGCTGAAACAGCCAAGATTTTAACTGCCGCCGAAACAACTATCCCTGAGAAGTTAACCGCTACACAAGAGGTAATATCCACGATGCTTAATAATGAAGTCGTGCCGTCTATCAGATCAAGTATCGTTAGTACAGAGAATATGGTCAAATCAGGTGATACGCTGACGATAAAATACCGGACTTATAGTGGTTTAAAACCGGTTATTGATGTTTATAATGCCGATAATGAATTGAAACTTAACAAAGGCGAGATGAAAGAAATCGGCGCTACTGGAGTTTATGAATATGCCGTGACTTTCTTGCAATCCTGGGGTAAAGGTGATTTTACCGTCGTTTGTTCTGAAGCGACCAATGGGGTTATAGATGCGCTGACTATCACTGTTATTAAAACAAGCTTAGAACAGATCTATAACCAGATCTCTGCAGTTTTAGGCACAACCGCGGGAATTACCGATTTAAAGCAAGCAGCGAATGAGCTAAGTAGCCAGTTTTCCCTCGTTGAGACTGCGTTGGGCAAAATAGGAAAAGACTCGTTGAATGCCGGGAAAGATACGAGTGGTTCAGCATCAGCTTTAGAGTCCGTGTCTAGTAAGTTGTCGTATATGGCCGGGCAGATAGAGCAATTCTCTAAGGAAACAGGGATCAACTTGGAAAAACTCTATAATGTTTCCGAGGATAAGAAGGACGATATCCTGTATT
>JAQTTQ010000049.1 GCA_028710685.1 Candidatus Omnitrophota bacterium
CGGATAATAAGCGCAAGGCATAACCTAAGAGCTCACCCAAGCCTGAGATTAAACCCAGGGTAGCTGCATTTACCGCCAAAAGCTTTAAATAGGGGCCGTTAACACTACGGGCACCTTCATAAGCAAGGTCGCCAAAAAGGCTGACTAAACCGAACAAAATAATTACACCAAAGGCCTTATTTTTATCGCTCCTTACCTTAATATTATTAGCCGCCTCACCTTCCATCCACATCCTCCCCTTATTTTATATTATATGTTAACCTAAGCTTTCACGGAATTTCATTATGCTCAGGCTAATTACAAAAAGCCCCATAACCGCCAAAGACAAAAACTGATTCCAAAGAATATCTATCCCCACACTACCTAGGAAATATTAAGGATGGAGGCAAAACTAAGAAATTTAACAGGCTACCTACAATAATACTTACCGTTAACATAATGAATGTTGCCCTTAAGAGGTATTTAACTCCCAGCTCTTTCCACAGCACAAAAAAGGTAGCTACGCAAGGAAATGAGACTGCCAGCAAGGTTGCCGCAATGAATAATTGTTTAGCCGTAAGCCCAAGCGGCATAAGCATCCCGATGGCCACATCTTTCCTTAAGAAACCCACAGCCAGGGATACTACCGCTTCTTTGGGCAGGCCGAAGAGACCGGTTATAATCGGAGAAAAGAAACCGGTTAACAGGTCAAATATATTAAAATACAAAAGAATGTTTATGAACAATACGCCTAAGAGAACAATAGGCACTGCCTCAACAATGAACCCCTTTACGCGAAAATAGAGCTTCTTAAGTAATATTGTTACGGGCGGAAACCTATACGGAGGTATTTCAAGTATGAATTCCGGGCTGTAGCCTTTTAGAAGCCGATTTAATATTAATCCCAATATTATAATTAATAGGAATAAACACAGGTAAACGCCAACAACATACATCCCTCCGAATTTACCCAATAAACCGAATATCATCGCCTGTAGAGGAACACAGGGTATACCGATTGAAATCAATGTGGAGGCGATAAACCTCTCTCGTTTAGATTCTAAAACCCGGGTAGATAATATACCCGGCACATTACACCCAAAACCAAGCATCAAAGGGATAACCGCATACCCGTGAAGCCCTAAACGATGCAGAATATTATCCAAAAGAATTGCCAGGCGCGGCAGATACCCTATGTCTTCGAGGAGGCTCAAAATCAAATAGAAAGAAAAAACGTAAGGTAAGACCATTCCAAACTCAATGTAAGGAGCTGTGGTTAATATGCCTAAAGACTGTTTAAAATCAATCTTACCGTCAATTAAACCTCCTATCAGAAGATGAAAGACAAAACTGCTCTCCTTCCAACCCAAAACCAGCCTTTCAAGTAAAGGCTGATAAAGGTTGGAGAAAATCGGATCCGTAACCCTCTCTATAATTATTTCTCCTATAAAACGAACTATCTTAAAAGAAAGATAGAGCACTACTCCTGCCATCAACAGTCCCGTTACCGGCCTGACAGAGGCATCTTCCAATAGCTCCCTTAAGGTATGATGCCTATGCTCCAAACGCTGTACTTGCTCTATAATCAGCCCTATCTCTTTCCAGCGCTCTTCATGAGTAGGTTCAGGGCGTAATTGAGGCCTGGTATCTCTAAGCCGCTCAATCAATAGCTTTATTCCAACGCCTGTTACGGCACAGGTAGGAATAACAGGTATATTCAAAAGCTTTTCTAGCTTGCCATAGTCAATACTTACCCCTCTATGCCCGGCATCATCGCACATATTTAAACAGGCAACTACCGGATAACCTCCCTCAATAAGCTGCAAGGTTAAAAGTAGATTTCTCTCTAAATTTGTTGAATCTATTATATTAACAACCAGGATTTCATCTTTAGGGTGCTCATTTAATAATGATACTGCTACTTTTTCCGCCCCTGAAGAAGGATCCAGCGAGTATAGCCCGGGCAGGTCTATCACCTCTACCTTGTTATCGCCTAACTGCAGAAATCCTTCGGTAAAACCAACGGTTGAGCCGGGATAATTGGAAGAAATGACATGTACGCCGGTAAGGCGGGAGAAGACCACGCTCTTGCCTACATTCGGGTTTCCTACTAAATAAATCTTCTTTAGCATTTACGCCTCTACTATAATCTTCTCAGCTATACCATGGCCTAAAGCCAATATGGTCCTTCCTGCCTTTACAACTACCGGACCCCTCAAGCCGATATGGCTTAGCTTTAATAACTCCTTGCCCTTATATATCCCCATATTCATCAGCCTGCCGGTAAGAGCCTTTCCTCCGGTAATATCTAAAATCTTAGCCTTGGTATTTCCTTTTAACTGCGCAAGTGTCATAACCTTCGTCTTTCCTGCCCTAAAAAATACGCCCAAGATCTCTCTTGGGCGTATTTTTACTTCTGAATAAAGTTATCTTTTATTTCTTATTAATTTTATCTAAGAAATCTGCAACTATTCTACCTACTATATCTTTACAGCCCAAACCAAAAGCAATCGCCAAACCAAGCCCTATGCTGCCTAAGGCTATACTTATAGTAAGCTGGGTTATACGAATGCCTATTTTTAACTGTTCCAATCCTACAAATACCGCAAAGGCAATAATAACAATCTCGGCAATCTTGCCCAAGAGTTTACCCTGGGAAACACCGGAATTATTAGCAGCGGTAACAACTATATTCTTCAAAATAGTGGCTGCAAACATACCTAAAATCAAGATGAATACCGCAGCGATAACATTAGGTACGTAAAGCACTACTCTATTTAACAGATCAGCGGCAATAGTTAAACCTACTGCGTTTATAGCAACCATAAATGTCACTAAAATAGCCAGCCAATAGCAGACTAAACCGATCAGCTCTGAAAGAGAATAACCTATACCACCCTTCTCTAGCATAGTCTCCAGCTCAATTCGGTCTGAAAGTTCATCCAACTTAATTGCCCTTAAACCCTTAGTAACAACTACCTTGATCAGCTTAGAGATGAGCCATCCGATGATAAGGATAACAATAACCAACAAAATATTTACCAGAAACTGGCCAATCTGTGCAAGCACTGTCCTGGCTGGTTCCAATAAAACTACTTGCCAACTACTCATCCTCCACCTCCTTGTGTTTGCACTGCTTAACTTTCAGTAACTCTATCACAAATATAGGGTTAAGTCAAGAAAAAACCTTAAAACCTTTTACCATCATAAATCTATAACCATTCCATCATAAGCAGCCTCAACCCTTACTCCGGTTTTTCTGGATAGACTCTTGGCTAGAAGAAAAGGGTTAGCCTTAAGCATACTCATTCCGAAATGCGTCAGGATTGCCTTCTTTGGCCTTATTACTTCTATAATCTTCTCAGCATCAGCTAAGCACAAATGGTCAATCCCCGGCCTAGGAGCAGAAAAAACAACTGAAATTATCAGGATATCCGCTTTATAAAAATCCGTCAACCCCTCAAAATACCTGGTATCCGTAAGGATAGCATAGCTTATATTATTAAGTTTGAACTTTAGCCCGTAAGTTTCTGCTGTATGCAAATGCCGCATCGAAGACTGAAAACTAAAACCACCCACCTTATGCCTGACCATCGGCCTTAAAACCTTAATCTCTTTAGGAAAATTACGCACATATTTAAGAATTATTGAATCTTGGTTTAGGCAATCCCCGGGGCAAAACACCATACCCTTCCGCCTGAATCCCCCCTCAGTCATCCCCTCGATCATTACATTAATATCATTAGCGTGGTCCAGGTGTTTATGCGTCAAGATTATGGCATCTAGCTTGGCAGGATTTAACCTCGGCCTGCTGGCCGCGCAACGCACGATAGAACCCGGACCAGGATCAATCAACACATTGCTGCCTTGATAAGATATCCATATTCCCCCTGAGGCGCGCAATTGATCAATCATTACAAAACGTGCCCCGGCAGTACCTAAAAATTTAATGAAACCTTCACTCCTTCCTGCTACCTTAGCCATATCCTCTTTAACTCCTCGTCAATTTTCTGCATCTGGCTATAATTAACCTTTATTTCATCAGGCCTAACTTTAATTCTTTTTCCGGAAACATCATCTTTAATAAAATCCTCTATGCTCATTGATCTGGCATGCATAAGTCTGGCAAAAGAAGACACCTCTTTATCGTCAGAAACTACAACCGCATCTCTAGGCCTGTCTATAAGCTCTAAAAGCCTCTTAATTTTATCATCAGCACTGCGGTTATAAGAAAAAATAATCCTCAGGCGGCCTTTTTCAAGGCCTTCAATTAAATGGTCCGGATAACCGTCAAAAATAAGCCAAACCAAGTTATTTGCATTCCCGCAAAGCCCTCTTGATTTAATGAGCTCAACTAAAGAAAATCTCGTATCCGCGGATCTCTTAGGTATGGCTCTTATGAATTTTGGGTGATGCGTCACATTGCACCCGTCTATAATGTACTGCAAGGACATAAATAAGCCCTCCCATTGCCCCGTAGAAAACAATAAAAGAGAATGAAAGCAGCGACATGGCCACTGCCAACTGCTCGGAAACCTGCGCCTTAGCAAAATAAACCACAAAAAGGCTTTCCCTTAACCCCAGTCCTCCTATAGCAATAGGTAAAAGGGTAATTGCCCCTATGATAGGAAGAAAAATTAGGAAATATACAAAATCAATTCTTACCCCTAATGACAAAGCGATAAAATAAGCGCTCACCGGGCCTACAAACTGCACCAGGACAGAAAGTAAAATATTATAAGAAACCATCTTCCTGCGGTTGCGGAAAATATGTATCTCATAGTGCAGTCCCCGGATCATCTCCTTAATCTTCCCCGCTTTAGGGGTACTTAAAAACCTTGAAATCTTGTTAAAGACAGGAACATTAAACAAAACAAACACTATAAAAAGAAGTATTCCTATAATTGCTACAACTGAGGTAATAACAACCCTGTCCATTACCAGGCCCCTACCGAATATTAACGCAATGATAACAACAATAACAAGCCCGATATATCCGCTTAGCCTATCCATAAAAACAGTAGCTATCACCTCTTTAGTTTTTTTTGTATGCCCGGCAAGATCAGCGCTCCTAACCAGATCACCCCCTATTGTTGAAGGCAGAAAGATACTAAAGAAGGCCCCTCCGGAAAAAGAAATTATCAGCCCCTTAACAGGAATATGGATAC
>JAQTTQ010000050.1 GCA_028710685.1 Candidatus Omnitrophota bacterium
TCTGTGTCGGTATATTGCTTACGGCAATCCTAAAGTTCCCTTTTTTATTATTCCCTGCAATATAAGGCGAAATTACCGCCAAATACCTGTCTTTTATAAAAACCCCTTTCCTTTTTTCTTTCCATCCAGCATCTATCATTTCCTTTTCATAAAAATGACTTACCTCTTCCTGCCCCAGGGAAGTTGTATAAACTCTAGAAAAAGTTGTTATTGGTCCCAAAGAAGATTTCTCTTCACTGACTTTAACCGCCCCCTTAGGAAGAGGCATTTTTAATTCAAATGCCCATAACGCGGATGTGGAAAATAAAAAAACAGTACATATGCTTAAAATAACCCAATACGTTAATTTTCTCATAGCTATTATATTTCCATAACCCCGCTTTAGTAAATATTCCTTCATTATGCCTAACGTTCTGCCAATCAACCAGTTAGGAAGCGCCTTCCTCCACTAACCTGCGCTTATTATCTCTGTTTCATAATCGTCTTTATTACTTCCATCAGCGGTGCCAATATCACCTTCGCCGTGAAATTCAGAAGTGCTGGTGCTTGAGGTGGAAGAATCACCGCAACTATCGCTGCGTTTGCTATAAATATTATTATAAAACGCTGTTACGGTACATACTACCTCCCAGGAAGCCGGATTCAATTCAGGTTCTTCTCCAAGGCCTACAATTAATAAAGCATTCCACATATCGATTTCAGTGCTACTGTCAACCTCAGTATCATCCCCGAACCCCTGAATATCATTACAGCTATTGCTTTCAAAGTAGTTTCCCGTATCCTCGGTCCAGACATTCGCGATAATATCTTTGCCGGCTTTTTTTAATGCGGCTACCGATAACGTCGAACTCGAATAATAGTTAATGACGTTCAAAGCTTTGATTACAATATTTAACAATCTGGTGCTTCCATCCAAATTCGCATCATAAAAATTCGTGTTAACAATACAGGTTTCATAATCTTCGACACACGTAGAGATTGTGACATCGGGACAGCATTCTGAGGGATCACAACTATCATATAATCTAGAATAAAGCTCGAGCAGATTTTCACGGATATTTACCATAACCGTCGCAAGAGTAGAAGCGGCTACAATATTAAAGATATCATCAACTATTTCTGTAGTAATTGTCGCCCCATCTGAAGTAGCGGTAACCGTAAAATATTGCACATTTTGATTCACACTAAGTGTTGTCTTGTCCGGATAATTTTTCTTGGTGTGCGCAATCTTGTAAAATTCGATATCCGGCTGCGTAAATGATATAGTAGTGCCTCCTTCGCTCGTTCCGCACTTCTCGGAAGCCCATTGCCACTTGTAAGTCAGGTCACTCGAGGAATCGCCAAATGAAGAATCTTCCGTATATTTATTCCTTCTTAACCAATTGCTGAAAGCATCCCCGCTCGGTGCCCGTGAACTAGTTCCGCTGTTGGAAAAAGCATAATATACTCCGCTGGTCTTAGCTTCCGTTATGCTATTTTCCATAACAGAACGCATATCGCAATAGTTCTGCGCTTGGTTGACTTTAAAATTATCAGTTAAGAGTCTCATGTATTCCGCAAGAATATACACTGCGGCAAAATACCTTGCTGAGTCGAGAGCGCTGTCCATCGCGTCTATATAATAATCAAGGGCGTCGGAGCGGTTTTGCGCCAAAGTAGAACAATCACTACCTCCCGCATTAATCTTATTCAAGGCGCCCTGGGCATAAGTTTGGGTTCTTAGGCTAAAAGTATACGCACTCTTATCGCCTGCACCTAAATAACCACCACTTCCGTCAGAACCGTAAGCCAACTCGTGCAGTATCGTATAGTTATCCTGGTAAAGATTAAAGTATTCGACCATTTCCTTGTTGCTGTTAACCATATCATTAAATCCGCTAGCCCAAACGGATCCGGCAGCCAGGGAACAGGCATCGGCGGCATTGGAAGCATTGGTTTTGGTAATCGCACTCTTGCCTGCCGAAATGGCAATGCTGGCACCCACTATTAAAGCCGCGATACAGATAAGCAAAAAAGGAAAAACCTGGCCTGACAGGCTTTTCCTTGACTCAAAATTATTATCTCTGAAAAACCAATAAAAAAACAAAGCCTCTCCTTTATTTTTTAAACATATAAATTTGGCTATCAGTAATGTCAGAAGCTCCATAAGATACTTCCGGCTCACCCGGAGAATCCTTGGAACCGGCTGCAACCCGAGTCCCCTCATAGCTACCCTGGCGGGCCCAAATCTGGCCTTCCGACCAGGCCCAAAGATTCAAAAGCCCGGCGATCAGCGCTACCATAATAACAAAAACCAGCGTAAACTCCAATGTCGCCTGGGCTTTTTTCATTATTGCATGCTCCTGGAACGATTTATCCCCCCGCCCGAATACACTCCACCCTCCCCCAGGCTGCTTCCAAGGCTTACCGAGGTACCGTCTACATCGCTGCTTCCACCTATGGTATCGGTGGCATTAAGGGACTTATGCGTAACGATCCTCGTGCCCTGCTCGTTTTTATCAAAATTGGTGGTGCTATTGGCATTACTACTAAAGCTAAAAGAGGTAGTTTCAGTCGTATTATAAAGAGGATCCCTGTTGGGAATCTGTGTTTGTTCGCTTCGGTTAAGCTCAAACCATGATTCTCCTTCCTCCTCTTCTGCGCCCTCTTCTGTCTTACCGTCTGACCATAAAACATTATTGGAACTGGAGAATTGTTCTAATTCTCCTAATTCCATAGGGTTAGTAACATTAGGCATCCTGCGGAAATCAACTGACTGCCAGGAAGCGGTATTGTTAATTTCCTTGGCTTTTTTCAGCGTGGCGCGAAAAGTCTGCTGCATATAAGACAACTCGCGGTTATACCTTTCGCTATGCTTGATGGCTAAAGCAAAAGCCGCGATAATTATCGAACCTAAGATAGCTAGTTCCAACACCGCTTGGGCATTTCGTCTTTTTAAAATCATCTCTTATAGCCGATCCACGGCTACCGCATTTTAAAATCACTGGCTGGATTCCGAATGAATCTTTTCCTGGCTCGTATATTGCCTCCCCCCGCCCTGAAATTCCTTAGCGGTGAGGGTGCTGTCTATGGAAGACGAACCCGTAGAATCAGCCGCATCTTCATCTGGAGCCTGCTGGTCGGAAATAATATAATTCGTCAAATCTTTAACCTTACCCTGCACCCCCCTCCTGATATAGACCTCCATTCCGATGATCGCAAGCCCTACCACGCCAATCAAAAAAGCAATCTCAATTAAACTTTGGCCCCGACGGAAAAATCTCATTTTCACAAATCACCCAAATTTTCGTTAGTCGCCCTGGAGATGTCCGTGCTATTCGTTTCGCTGCTGGATCCACTCGAAGAAGAAGAATCATCCGTAATCTCACGATTGTCCCAAGCCTCCTGAAGTTCCAAATATGTATCGTAAAGATTCTGGGCGTTCGTCTGTTCTTCGCCCAATTTAGTATTAAGATCCGAATAAACCGCGCCATCGCCGTCAGAATCGGAGCTCGGCCAAGGTTCCCAGTAAATTTCATTGGTGCCGCCTTCAATCATATCTTTAGCCTCGGCCTTTGCCTCCGGAACAACCGCAGAATCTATTTTTTTGTTAAATTCATCAATCTTATCGAGACTGTCTTTATAAGCTTGCAAAGCGGCTTCAAGATCCGGATTCGGCTCGCTCAAATTCCCGTAAGTAACCGTGGTAGTGCTTGAGACGGACTTAGTAGATCCTATTTTCTTGGTTTCGTTGTTGTTCGCGGATGTATTACCGTAATCATACTGATTAACTCCCAGGCGGTCCGCGTTGGCGCGTAAATTCCCCTGGAGACCGCGGCTGACATAAACCAACATCGCAATCAGCGCGGCCGCGAACACCCCGATCAATAAAACATAATCAAGAGTCGACTGCCCTTTTTTCATTAATCCTCAGCCGAAAAAGCACTCACCGTCTCGTTTCCGGTCTTCGACTGCTCGTTCTTATTAATTACCGTGGTAACCGCCCCTCCGGAGGTCATATTCTCCGTCTGCTGCAGGCTAACCGAAGTAGTATATTCAGAATTAGTATTCCCTGCGGAATATTGTTCCCCGATCTGATCAGTCGAACTTCTTAACCTGCCCTGAATACCTCTTTTCATGTAAACTCCCATCGCGATCAATGCCGCAACCACAAATCCGATTAAAATAACTACTTCAAGGGTAGTCTGACCTCTCTTTCCCGCTCGCAACATATTTACCTCCTGATCAAAATAAAGTTATAATTCACGCTTAGTCGTTTACCGCCAAGATCTTGCTTGTACCTGTCCTGCTGCTTACATCTTCTCCGACAATCTTCCTGGTTACACCGCCCCCTTCTGTGATTGATTCTTTCTCCTGGCTTTCGCGCGTAGAAACCATATTCTGGGTAGTCTGATAATCAGGTTCATATTGTATGGTTGAACCGGTAACATTATCGTCGGCATCCGTGTAATTTACCGCATCTTTGATCTTTCCCTGGATACCGCGTTTTACATAGACCTGCATCGCTACCGCTGCAGCAATTACCAGCCCGATTACGATCGCGTATTCCGCAGTACTTTGTCCTTTTCTTAAATTCCTTAACATTTTTTCACCTCCTTAAAAGTCAACCTCTGAAACCTTATCCACCATCTTGTCTGACAGATCGTCATAAGAAGTTTTTAACTTCGGCTTCAATAGCGCCCCTACCGCGATTATCGCCCCGACGACTGCCGCCAGAATAATGACATATTCCAACGTCCCCTGCCCTTTTCTAAGTCTAAGCATCTTGTCCTCCTTATTTCTCCGCCTTATAATAATTCAATTCCTGCTGTCTTTGCTTAAGAGACGCATTTGTCGAACGCATTAAATAAGCCGTCATCGCGATCAATGCCGCGCTCACAACAATAATCAGCATCACATATTCCGCAAAACCCTGCCCTTTTATCGATGGTATTCTTTTATTTTTTTCCTCCATATACACCCCGGCTAAAAATCCTGGCAAAAAAAATACGCGCCGGGGTCACTGCCCAAGGCGCGCGTTCATCGCTCTTATAATATAAGTACTCATCGCCACCAACGCCGAGCTGATAATAATAACCAGCATCGTATATTCCAGAAAACTCTGCCC
>JAQTTQ010000015.1 GCA_028710685.1 Candidatus Omnitrophota bacterium
TGTCAATAAGAAGTTCCTTTGCCTCGGGTGAAACATCCAGCAATATCCCCTGCTCCTTTAATCTATCAGCCACATGTCCGACTTCAATATCTACGATTCGGGAAAGGTCTTCTTTAACCAACTGCCTAAAAACTATAATATCATCTATACGGTTTAAAAATTCAGGCTTGAAGGTATGTTTAACTTCTTCTAAAAGTTTATCCTTCATCTCCTGATAACTTACCTCTTCTTTCTGCGCTTTAAAACCAAGAGATCCGGTTTTACGGATAAGATTAGCCCCGACATTAGAAGTCATAATAATCACGGTGTTGCGAAAATCAACCTTTCTGCCGAAACTATCCGTCAGGCGGCCTTCTTCGAATACCTGCAGGAGCAGATTAAAAACATCAGGATGGGCCTTCTCAATTTCATCCAGCAGTATTACCGCATAGGGCCTGCGCCTTATTCTCTCCGTAAGCTGGCCCCCCTCTTCATAACCCACATAACCCGGAGGGGCTCCGATTAAACGAGAGACATTAAACTTCTCCATATACTCCGACATATCCAGCTGCATTAACGCCTCTTCGTCGCCAAACATAAAATCTGCCAAGGCGCGGGCAAGCAAAGTCTTACCAACACCGGTGGGCCCTAAGAATACAAAGGAACCTATCGGGCGTTTCGGATCTTTAATCCCTGCGCGAGAACGCCTCACAGCATGGGCAATAGCCTCAATAGCCTCATTTTGGCCTATAACGCGCTTATGCAGCTCATCTTCAATTTTTAACAGCTTCTCGCTCTCTTTTTCCTCTAACCTAAATATGGGTATGCCGGTCCACTGAGCCACTATCTTGGCAATATCCTCTTCTGCGACTTCAGGCCTCATCTTATCTTTCGCCTGGGACCATTCTTTATTCAACTGCTCAAGTTCCTGGCGGGCCTGGCGCTCCTGGTCGCGCAAAGAAGCGGCCTTCTCAAAATCCTGGCTTTTAATAAATGATTCTTTTTCTTTTCTTATGCTCTCTACCTTCTGCTCAAGCTCCTTGATTGCCGGCGGGATGATTAAGACATTAAGCCTGGCGCGGGAACCTGCCTCGTCAATCAGATCAATAGCCTTATCCGGAAGGAATCTTCCCGATATATAACGATCCGCTAATTTCGCAGCTGCCTCCAATGCCTCATCCTTAAAAGTAACCCGATGGTGCGCCTCATATTTATCGCGCAGGCCCTTTAGTATATCAATGGTTTGAGCCACCGAAGGAGGCTCAACCATAATCGTCTGGAATCTGCGCTCTAAAGCAGCATCCTTCTCAATATACTTACGGTACTCATCCATTGTCGTAGCGCCGATGCACTGTATCTCACCGCGGGAAAGCGCGGGCTTTAAAATATTGGAGGCATCGATAGCCCCTTCAGCTGCCCCTGCCCCGACTAATGTGTGCAACTCATCAATAAAAATAATCACATCTTGCGAGCGCTTAATCTCCTCCATTACCGCCTTTATCCTCTCTTCAAACTGGCCGCGGTATTTTGTACCGGCAACCATTAAGGCCAAATCAAGAGTAATCAATCTCTTGCCCCGCAATATCTCAGGGACATTACCCGCTATAATAGACTGGGCCAGCCCTTCAACAATAGCAGTCTTGCCTACACCTGCCTCACCCAGAAGGACAGGATTATTCTTGGTGCGCCGGCTTAATATCTGTATTACACGCTCAATCTCCTGATTCCGGTCTATAACCGGATCCAGTTTATTATCCTTGGCCATGGCGGTTAAATCACGGCCAAAGGCATCTAATGCCGGAGTCTTGCTCTTTGCCTGCTGAGCGCCGCCTACAACACCCTGGCCTCCGGGAAGAGCTGAACCTAATAATTCCATCACCTCACTACGCACAGTATTTAATTCTAACCCTAAATTTAATAATACCTGCGAAGCAATACCTTCTCCTTCGCGAATTAACCCCAATAAAAGATGCTCTGTGCCGATATAGTTATGCCCCAGAGAACGCGCCTCTTCCGCGGCCAGCTCTAAGGCCTTTTTTGCGCGCGGGGTAAAGGGTATATCCCCGATAATCTGAGTAGTAGGCCCGGGTTGAACCAGTTTCTCTATCTCAAGCCGGATATTCTCCAGGGATAGGTTTAATTTCTGTAAAACCGTACTGGCCACTCCTTCGCCTTCACGGATTAAACCTAAGAGTATGTGTTCCGTCCCGATATAATCATGGTTAAAACGCCTCGCCTCTTCTTTGGCTAAGATTATTACCTTACGCGCCCTCTCGGTGAATCTGTTAAACATGAATATTCCTCCCTTATTATATATTAAGTTTTTCCCTGATAATCTGCGCCCTTTTTATATCGCGTTCCTGAGAAGAAAGCTTCTTGTCTTCGATTTTCTGAAGATGCGCGGGCTGGGTAATGATAAATAATTCATTGATCCTGCGGCGATCAATATCTTTAACCATCCCCAAGTCGCTCCCCAACCTGACCATAGAAAGCAACTCTGTTGTCTCTTGGCTGGTAATAATACGCGCACTCCTTAAAACCCCGAGGCTGCGGTTAACCCTATCCTCCAGAAGAGGGCTGTTCTTTGAAGATAAAACTTCCCTTGCCTGAATCTCCTGTTCGATAATCTGGCGGATTAACCCATTAATGCTTTCAACAATCTCATTTTCGCTGGGCCCTAAAGAGATCTGGTTTGATATTTGAAAGAAATTTCCCATTGCCTGGGTTCCCTCGCCGTAAAGCCCGCGCGTAGTAAAGCTTAATTTTGCAATCGCAGCCAAAACCCGGTCAATAGCCTGCGACATAACTAAAGCCGGAAGATGCAGCATTACCGAGCCGCGCATGCCCGTACCTGCATTGGTAGGGCAGGCAGTCAGGTAACCCCAATCGGACATAAAAGCAAAATCCAGCTTTTCCGCAATAGCCTCGTCTATTTTATTAATAATATTCCAGGCCTCATAAAGATTAAATCCCGACTGCATTACCTGCATGCGGATATGGTCTTCCTCATTAACCATTATAGAGACTATCTCCTCATCATCTACAACTACCGCCTTGCTATTAGTCTTCTGGGCATGATCCAAGGACATAAGATGCCTCTCTACGAGGAACTGCTTATCTATGCTATCCATTTTGGCTAATTCAAGGAAGGTAGTATCTTTAAGATAATCAACCTTTGAAAAGCCTTCTTTGATTTTATCCAGGGTTTCTTCCCCCTGTTTTTTACTGGCCCAATGCGGGAAAGAGGCGTTAGAAAGATTACGCGCCAGGCGTATACGGCTTGAGATAACAATATCGGAATTCGGGCCGCTCCCCTTAAGCCATTCACTGGTATGATTCAATAAATTCCTTAGCTCCATCTTATTCCTTTTTCTTTGACTCTTTATTTTCCAGTTCTTTTATCTGATCGCGTATTTTAGCCGCCTCTTCAAAGGCCTCTGACTCAATCGCCTTAGATAAGCGCATGCGCAATTCCTGGATACCCGTCCTTTTCCTGGAAACCTTTGCCGCCCTTGCCGGGAACTTACCCGTATGCTGGGTAGAGCCGTGAATACGCTTTAAAAGCGGGCCTAAATACTTTCTGAAAGTATTATAGCATTCCCCGCATCCTAACCTGCCGATCTTCTTAAAATCCGCATAAGTAAGCCCGCAAATCGGGCATTTAACCGACATCCCGATAGATGAGGCTTCGCTCTTAGTCTTATCAAAATCCGCCATACCGGCCAAAAGGTCCGAAAGCCCAAACTGCTGCTCCATTGCCTGGCTTTTTTTACGGGCACAATCCTCGCAGATATGCAGCTCGCTCATCTGGCCGTCTATTATTTCAGTTAAATGCACGGTAGCCGGATTTTTATTACAGATATTACAGAGCATATTAATATCTAACCCCTTCCTTCTTAGTAATCTCCCTGAACTTACTCATCAGCCGTAGAGTGGTCTTGCTAGGTTTACCGCTTCCGATTATGCGTCCGTCAACCTTAACCACCGGGATAATCTCAGCGGCTGTTCCGGTTAAGAAACACTCATCCGAGATATATACTTCATGCCGGGTAATTACATGTTCGTGAACGCCGATCTTCAGCTTCTTAGCAACCTCTATTACGGCATCGCGCGTAATCCCCCTTAAAGTGCCCATGCATTGAGGCGGGGTATAAAGATGGTTATCCTTAACGATAAAAATATTATCCCCGGTGCATTCGGCTACATAACCTAAGGAGTCAAGCATAATAGCCTCATCACAGCCTGAATTTGCCGCCTCGATTTTTGCCAGTATATTATTTAAGTAATTTAAAGACTTAATCTGCGGATTTAACGCCTCGGGAAGATTTCTAATCGTAGGCACGGTAACAATCTTTAAGCCTTCACGGTATAGTTCTTTCGGGTAAAGCGCGATTTTATCCGTAATAATTATAATCGTAGCCTTTCCATTGCATTTACGCGGATCAAGCCCTAAATCGCCTTCTCCCCGCGTAACTATCAAGCGGATATAGGCATCATTAAGCTTATTCTCTTTCAGGGTAGCGATAACCGCCTTAATAATCTGTTCTTTATTCAAAGGTATAGCCAGCATTATGCTTTTTGCAGATTCAAAAAGCCGGTCAATATGTTCCTTTAATTTAAAAACAAGGCGGCTGTAGGAACGGATTCCTTCAAATACCCCGTCCCCATATAACAGCCCGTGGTCGAAAACAGAAATCTTCGCATCTTCTTTTTTGTAAAATTTACCGTCAATGTAGATTTTCATATCTACTCCTTCCTTGAAATTACTTAAGCCAATAGACCGTCCTTAAGATGGTAGACTTTATCCGCTGACTTTGCCAAATCCATATTATGGGTTACTAAAACTACAGTCATTTTATTCTGAACGTTAATCTTCCTGATTAAAGAGATTATCCCCTCGCCGGATTGAGAGTCAAGATTCCCGGTAGGCTCATCGCAAAGAAGCAGTTTGGGGTTATTGATTAAACTGCGCACAACCGCTACTCTCTGCTTTTCTCCTCCCGAAAGCTGGGAAGGATAATGGTTAACCCTGTCCCCCAAGCCTGTCTGTACCAATAATTCCATAGCAACATTCCTGACTTTATCGTATTTTTCTTTTTTGATAAGCCCGGGCAATAATGCATTCTCCAGGGCAGTCAGCTCTGACAAGAGATGATAAAACTGAAAGACAAAACCTATATCTCTGTTCCTTTTGCCTGAGAGCTCTTCATCGCTTAAACTATAGATGTCCTCTTTGTCAAAAATAACCTTACCCGAAGAAGGAATATCTAACCCGCCCAGGATATTTAAAAGAGTAGACTTTCCCGCTCCGGATGGGCCGGCAATAATAACAAACTCTCCTTCTCCCACCTTAAGGTCAATACCCTTTAAGACCGGCAGCGGTTTTTTATTGTTCCCGTAAAACTTGTGTATATTCTTAGCCTCTATCATCGTTAAACCTTCTATTCATACCTTAAGGCCTCAACCGGTTTGAGGCTTGCGGCCTTAGCTGCCGGATAAATGGTTGAGATTAAAACAATGGCTATGGCCACCAACGCAATTAAAAAGATATCCGGCCAGAACTCAATGGCTACAGGTAAACGCTCAATGTAATAAATATCCTGCGGCAGCTTAATAAACTGGTATTTTTTAAGAAGCAGGCATAGTGCCAGCCCGCTTGAAGAACCTAATAATGTTCCCACAAGCCCGATAATCATCCCCTGAAGGGTAAAGATGAGCCGCACCCCTTTAGAGGTCAAGCCTAAAGCCTTAAGCACGCCGATATCCTTGGTCTTCTCAACCACCATCACGATTAATGTGCTTATAATATTAAAAGAGGCTACTAATATAATCAGCGCCAGGATTATAAACATAACCAACTTCTCCAGCTGCAAAGCGGCAAAGAAATTCTGGTTTGCCTCAGCCCAGGTCTTAAGGCTGTAATTAAATCCCAATACTGAGCCTAACTCCTCTTTAACCTTCCCCGCCAAATCCGGGTTATCCAGCTTAATAGCTATAGAACTTATTTTATCGGGTAAATCAAAAATTAACTGGGCGCTCTTTAAATCCGTAAAAACAAGGTTAAGGTCATAATCATACATCCCCGAGCTGAAAATACCGGTTACCCTTAAAGAATATTGCTTGCCCAGCGGAGAATATAAAGTGAGCTTGGAATTCAAAGTCAAGCCTAAATAGGCTGCCAGCTCCTTCCCGACGATTATCCCACCCTGGCTTAAATCATCTATCCCTCCCAATATCAGATATTGGTTAATCTTGGTTACCTTAGATTCCAGCTCAGGATCTATCCCCTTTAAACCGACAGCAAAAAACTTGCTCCCCTCTTTTAGTAATACCTGGCCCTGCAGGGAAGGGCTGATCGCTTTTACGTGCTTATTGGCATTAACCTTGGCAGAAAGCCCCTGGTACTGAGAATTATCTATCGCCTCAAAACCCATCAAGGTGAGATGAGACTGGTTTCCGACAATCTTATCATGCAGGTCTTTATCAAACCCGCTCATAACCGCCAAGACAACAATTAAGGCCATAACCCCTATGGCAATCCCTAAAACAGAAATAAGGCTGATTAAAGAGATAAACTTCTCTTTTCTTTTAGCCAAAAGATAGCGCCAGCTTAACATCAACTCTGTTTTCATTTTATTTTTGCTCCGGACGCAAAAGCGGAAAAAGGATAACCTCCCTGATAGAGGGTTGGTCAGTAAGCAGCATCACTAACCTGTCTATGCCGATACCCAGCCCGCCGGCAGGAGGCATCCCATGCTCCAGGGCAAGGCAATAATCCTCATCAACGCTTTTTTTCTCCTCAGGCGCCAATTCCGTAATCTCTTCTTCAAAACGCATCCTCTGTTCAAGTGGATCATTAAGCTCTGAATAAGCATTCCCGACCTCAAGCCCGGCGATATAGAGCTCAAAACGCTCAGAGATAAAATGATTGTCAGCCTTAGACTTAGCTAAGGGGCAGAGAGAGGTAAAATAATCAGTAACAAAAGTGGGATTAAGGCTCATCCCCTCCTCCAGGACCTCCTCGATAATCTTGGCAATCTGGGTACGCGAAAGCCTGTTCACCTCTTTGGCAAAACCTTTAGATTTTAATTTTTCCAACATAACCATTTCATCGTCAGAAGGAAGAATGTCGAATTTATCCTTTACCAACTGGGCAAAAGAAACCCTCTTCCAGGGAAGGGTAAAATCAATCTCCTTGCCCTGATAATTTATAATAGACTTACCGTGTAAACCCTCAACCAAGGAAAGAATTAAATTCTCGCTTAAATCCATCATCCCGGCGCAATCGGAATACGCCTGATAAACCTCAAGCATGGTAAATTCCGGATTGTGACGGGTAGATACCCCCTCATTACGGAAAGAACGGTTAATCTCATAAACCCGATCCATGCCCGCGACTAAAAGCTGCTTCAAATAAAGTTCAGGGGCTATCCTCAAGAATAAATCCATGCCGTATTCATTATGATAAGTTTTGAAAGGCCTACCCGCTGCCCCTCCGGCAATACAATGCATCATCGGGGTTTCCACTTCCAGGAAACCCTGCTGGTCGAGAAAGGCCCTTAACGCCTTAATGATATTTGAACGCGCGGCAAATACCTTTCTTACCTCTTCATTAGATATAAAATCGAGGTAGCGCTGCCTGTAACGCAAGTCTACATCCTTTAGGCCATGCCATTTCTCAGGCAGAGGCCTTAAGGCCTTGCTTAATAGGGATATCTCCTCAACCTTAAGGCTTGGCTCCTTGGTATGTGTTTTAAAAAGCTCTCCCTGCACATGTATGATATCGGCAACATCTAAATTCTGAAAAATGAAGAAATTATCTTCCCCCACAATATCCGCCTTAACGTAGAGCTGGATCTTACCGGTTGAATCCCTTAGGTCCAGAAATGCCGCTTTTCCGTGAGAACGCTTGGCGGTAATTCTGCCGCAGAAACCGGCCTTCTGGCCTTCTTTAAAATCCTCAATAGCCTTGCCAATAGGCATATGCCCGGCTACCCTGGCAGGATAAAGCGAAAGGCCCTTGCTCTTAAGCGCCTCTGCCTTTTGCCTTCGCTGTTCTATTAATTCGTTCAGTTCCATAGTTTTTCCCGCTAAGCTAATTCTTAGCAGGCGGGACCCCTAAGCTAAGCTATTCATAATCTATAGATTTGGGATAATTATATAGTAGAATTAGGGTTATGTCAAAAGAAAAGGTAGGGAGTTAAGCCTTATATTCGCAGAGACGTTTAATACGCTTAAGCATATTAGGGTGAGTACTTAAGAGCTCCATCATCCTATCGCCGAAACCTAGCGCTATCTTCCTGCCCTGCAATAATTCAAGCTCCTTCTGATCTATTGTACCGTTTTTGTCAAGGTCAAGATGGGATAATTCACTGATATCTTTGCGGGCCTTAGAAGGATCATTAAGAAAAAAGGCCTTTAGCCCTTCGGATTCTTTTAATACTTCCGGGCTCATCCTTGCCGAACCGTAAACTAATTTGTATAAGCTGGAGGCCAGGCTTGAGGGCTTATTGCCTAAAGCCACCGATCCGCGGTCTGCAAAATATTCACGTATACGCGAGGCATAAAGAACCAGAAGATTAGTAATAAAATAGAACCCAAAAGCAGCCAAGCCGATTAAAACCGTATTGCCGCGGCTATCCCTCCTTCTTCCAAAAAACAAAAACTGCCAGGCGATCCTATACATTATCATGGGGATAACCGAAAGGATGGTTATAGTTAATACATCGCGGTTCTTGATATGGGAAAGTTCATGCCCCAAGACCGCCTTTAATTCATCATCCCCCAGAAGGCTTAAGATTCCCTGGGTAACGCAAACCCTCCCATCCCTGATCCCTCTTCCGAAAGCAAAAGCATTGGGTATGCCTATCTGGGCTATGCCAATTTTAGGCATCGGAATATTAGCCCTATTGCTCAGGCTCTCTACCATCTGAAAGAGGCGGGGGTTATCCTGCCTTTTTATATATTTAACCCGCATACTCCACTCGACAATCTTGGGCCCCAGCATATACTGGATAAACATTATTACCAAGGATAAAATGAGATAAAAAGAAAAGCCCGTTACGTGCAGAAACTGGGTGCCGATAACAACCATAATCGCATAGATAAAGCCAAGTAATACCGTCACTAATAACCACATCCTCAACTGCAAAGACCACATATAAGCTTTCCTCCTCTATATTTATTTTTTAATATCCGCCTTAATTATAAACCTAATCGTAGGCATGTCAAGGTTATCGGTACTTACATAAATGAACTGTTTCACCTCACCAGAATACCCCTTAGTATTAAAGACTATATCCAGATTAGCGCTCTCCCAAGGCCCCAAAACTTTACTTCCTATTTTAGCCACTGCGCAACCGCAGGAAGTGCTTACCTCTTTTATACTTAAAGGCCTATCCCACTCGTTTAAGATGACAAAGGAGTGCTTAATTAACTCCCCCTCCCTAACCTGGCCTAAATCTTTGAAATTTTTATCATCTTCAATGGCAACGCCCTGAATTATCCTATCCGCCGCTTTTTTTTGTTTCTGGGGATAGCACCCGTAGTGGAATAAAGACAATAATAGAATAACTACCAGGCAGATATTAAACATTAACCTCTCCAAATCAGAAATACACCTAAGCTAAAGAAAACAAATACCATAGCTATCTTAACAAGGGAAAGATGCCTTTTAAGAAATGCCGAGAATTGTTGGGAAGTAAACCCAAGCAAGGCCATAATAAATATTATTGCCAGCGGCAAGATAAACATAATGTTATAAATTACTAAATACCAGAAAGCCTGAAGCTTTAACGGGGTTGTCTTTAAAACAAAGGCAATCGTAGGCAGGTATAGCTGGCCGGTGCATACAGCCTCCAGCAGAGAAACCAGAAACCCGGTAATTAAAGCGCTTAAAATTAAACGCAATAAAGATACCCTAACCGCTGCTGTTCTTTCCTCAGGGCCTCTGCGGTAATGCAGGCCTACAAGCGAATGGATACGCTTCTTAATTGACTCGGGTAACTGCAATATTAGCCCTTCGGCCTTTCCTGTCTTCCTGTATTTAAGGAAATCATAAAAGGCCAATGCCCCTAAAATGATGCTCAGTATACCTACCCCTAAGTTAAAGACCTTAGCGAAAACCCAGAATGCCTGCAATCGGTACAAGAAATTAAATACGCCTAAGCCGATTAAGGTATATGTAAGAAAGACTGCGGTGATAAAAGAAATCCCGATAGCAATAAGCTCTCTCTTCCTGTACCCCTGAAGCGCCAGATACGAGATAAAAAATACTATTACCGTAAAAGCGCACGGATTTATCCCGTCAACCAGCCCGGATCCGATTATAACCAGCGGCTTAATGCCCTTGAAATGCCCTATCAGATCTGCTTTGGCGAAAGTTAACTCATGCCTGTAATCAGCCAGGCTTCCTTCTATAAAAATATCCAGAGTAGATTTCAAATCTGATTTACCGTTTAAGAAATTACCCTGCATAAAGAATACCGGCAGGGAAAGCTCGATCTGCGAGCCATGCTTCTCTCTTAAACCGATTAAAAGCTCATAGTTTTTAATATCGGCCAAATCATAGTACTCAACGATTATCTTCCCCTTGTATTCCTCCTCTATGCGGGGCAGGAGATCGCGCTTTACCTCAAGGCACCTGCTGCATGCAGGAGACTGGAATACAAAAAGTTTTGGGATAGATTCTTTATCCTTCCCCAGGACGAAAGAAAACGGAATGGATATTAGACAGATTGCCAAAAATAAATATTTTCTCTTACTCATAGCAATATAATTTACCACTTTAACCTGAATGATGCAACAGATAGTAAAACGCCGAGTTTATTCCTCAACCCCAGAGAACGGTAAATACACATAAGGTAATGCAGGAAAACAGGGAAAACCCCTTTTACCTTAAAGCCAAAAAGAATACCGCAGGATCTATTATTGGCCATAGGGATAATATACCCGAGATCCACCGGCCTATATTTAACCAGGGATTTACCTTGCATGCTTTTAATAATATTAAGCCCTGCGCAATCCCCCTGCACAATAGAAAACTGAACTGCCATCCTTAAGTAACTGTCTTTATAAGAGAAGAACGCGGCATCTCCCGCGGCAAAACAAGAATCATTAAAACGTAAATATTCATCCACCCTTATTCTGCCCTGAGGGCTCTTTTCAACATTCAGATTCCGGATGAAAGCAGAGGTCTCAACCCCTGCCGTCCAAATAAGCACAGCATCATCAAAAACTTGGCCCCCGGATAAATCTATCCTCCGGCCGTAAACCCGATCAACCGAAAGATCAGTAAGCACCTCTATATCCATATTCTTAAGGTTCGTTAAAACATAATCCTTCATCCATTGCGGCAGGGGCCCCAAGATTGAAGTAGCCCGCTCGACAATAACAATTTTACCTTTTATGCCCTGCTTATTCAAAACTACCCTTAAATTTGTAGCTACCTCTATTCCGGTATATCCTGCTCCGGCTATAACATAAGCACTAACCCTTCCCTGCGACATCACCCCGATAAAAGAATTAACATCATCAGTATTATCAAGCTTAATTGCCGCCTTTCTTATCTCTTCATTTCCGTAAAAATTAGTCTCTGTTCCGCTTCCCACCAAAAGAAAATCATAATTAAACGTCAGCCCGGAAAAAACTACTCTTTTCCCCTCCAAATCAATGCCGGTTACCCTCTCCTTGACAAAATTAATCCTGCGGCTTAAATTTGCTAAATTAAAGGTTAAATATTCAGGATTCACCCTCCCGCTGATACAATCAGGAAGCAAGGGGAGAAAATTAAAATCCTGTTTATCGTTAATAAGGGTAATCTCGGCCTTACCCCGGTAAGTTAAAAGCCTTTTAATACAGGCTAAGCCGGAAAACCCACCTCCAATAACAATTATGCTCTTCATATTATTAAACTTAGAATTAATATCATGCTTACCTGCGCCTGCAGATTAATAACCAGCCTTGATGACCTAAGAAGTATAAGCTTATCGGAATAATAATCTTTCAGGATAACCCCTCCCTTTATAGCCTGAGGGATCAATAATACAGACAAAACCGAAAACAACCCAAGATACCTAAGATATGCCCCCAGAAGAATAGCAGAAAACCCTAAAGATATTACGAAAAAGTACGCAATATAGCCTTTTTCTGCCCCCAATAATACCGGCCAGGTTTTCTTACCCACCTTTCTATCGTCAGGGTAATCGGCTATTTCATTTGCTAATAATATTGCCAGGGTAAAAAAGCCAAACGGCAACCCTAATAAAAAACTCATTAAATCAGGAAAAATCCCTGTTTGTATAAAATACCCTCCCATCACCGTAACCGGGCCGAAAAATAAAAAAATAAAGAATTCCCCCAGGCCTTTATAGGAAAAACTTAAAGGCTTAGCCGTATACTGCCAGCTTAAAACAATAACAATGCAAAAAACAAAAAGTGCTAAAAGGTTATTTAAAATAACCGTCAGGATTAAAACAGAAATAAAAGAGACTGCGGCCAAGGACAAAGAAGCCCTAAGGTAGAAACTCTCAGTAAAAACCCCCTCCTGTATAAGCTTGGAGCCTCCGAAAAAACCAAAAAATCTTCTATCCTGCCAATCCGCCAGGCCCTTGGAATCAAAATAGTCATTAGCCAAGTTAGCGCTTAAATGCGCCGCAGCAACAGCAACTAACCCCAGGAAGAAACCGGCAAAATCAAAATTTTCCCTCTCGATTAAAGACCCAAAAATAAAAGGAAAACAGCTGGCGGCAATAAACGGCAGCCTTAAGGCGCGTATTATATTTGCAGGGGTATATTTTGTTTGCTTTGGCATTTTCTATATGCTAACATACTTCCATGTTTTTGAAAATAAAAAAGCGCATTGACCGGGAATTAAAAGAATACAGCCTGGGGATAGAAAAAACCTACCACCTCAACAGCCTTTCTCCTTTGCTTTTTAAGAGCATCAAAGAGTATATCTTAAGGGAAGGCAAAAGAGTCCGCCCGATATTATTCTGCATAGGGTATCTGGGTTTTAGTAAAAAACCCTCCGCGGGACTTTTTAGAAGCGCCATATCACTGGAGCTTCTGCATGATTTTATGCTTATCCATGATGATATTATCGATAAATCCGATATCCGGCGCGGCAAACCGGCCATGCATGTCATGCTGAATAAAAAAATTCCTAAGAACAAAGGCATAAAATTCAACGGCCAGGATATGGCTATAGTTACGGGTGATGTTATCTATGCCATGGCACTGGATGCCTTCCTCTCTATCAAAGAAGAACCAAAACGCAAAGAACTTGCCTTAAAAAAGCTTATCCTTGCTGCCTTGTATACCGGAAGCGGGGAGTTTATCGAACTTCTCCTGGGCGCAAAACAAATAGATAAAGTTAATAAAAATGAGGTCTATAAGATTTATGATTATAAAACCGCAAACTATACATTTGCCTCTCCCCTTGCAATGGGGGCAACCTTGGCAGGGGCAGATAAGAAACAAATCCTCAAGCTCCTTCAGTACGGGATGTGCCTGGGAAGGGCATTCCAGATTAAAGACGATATAATAGGTACCTTCGCTAAATCATCCGAGATAGGCAAATCCAACCTGACAGACCTTGCAGAGGCTAAGAAAACCATATTATTGTGGCATGCCTATAATAATTGCAGCGGAGGAGAAAAGAAAATAATGAAGAAAATACTTTCAATGGGCTGTGCGGGAAGAGCTGAGCTTAAACAGATACGCAGCATAATCTTAAAATCCAAGAGCCTGCGATACGCTAAAGACGAAATAAAATCTTTGATTGATAGATCAAGAAGGATTCTTGTATCCACAAAAATCAAACACCATTACCGCAAGGCCCTTGAGGATTTCTCAGAAAAAATTCTTAAGGTTTAACTTTTTCCTCGCCCCCGATACAAATAAACTTACACCTTCCGCTTTTATGGTCCAAAAGCAGTATATTCTCAGGATCCAGCCTAAAGGCCTTATTTATATAAAATTCATACCTTTTATTATCGCCGCGGATTTTATAAAGCTGGGCCAGCCTTACATAAGCATCGGCAAATAAAGGGTCGGCCTCAATAGCCCTCTTTAAATAATCCTGCGCTTTATTTTTATCTCCCCCGGCAAGGACAGGTGCAAGAAAATAATAACTGCCTAAACCAAAGAGAACCGCGGCAGAATTTGGCTGCAACTTAAAGGCCTTTTCGAGATTAGGCTTGACTGCCAGCCCGTTAACTGCCTTTGATAAAGGCCCTCCGTAATGGGCAATCATGCCTTTAGCCCCGGCATACATTGAGTAGGCGCGGGTAAAATTACTCAAATCAGACCTTTCTCTCCCCCGCTGAATAATTTCAAGAGACAAGCGCACCGATCCGTTAAAATCCATAAGGATATATTTTATATAAGCTAAGCTTATATACGCCGGAGAAAATTCCGGGTTATCCATAATAACCTTATTTAATATAACCTTTGCCTCTTCTATCTTATGCTGGCGCCTTAATGCCTCGGCTATGCCCCATTGCGCCTCAATAATCCCAGGGTTGCGATTCAGTATCTCAGAAAAGGCTGTTTTGGCCTCACTATCCCGATGCAGGTTGAAGTAGACTAACCCCAAAACATAAAGGTTTTCCATCGAAGAGGGGTCAGACCGGGATTCCTCTAAGGCAGACTCAAGACTTTGGTTATCCGCTTTCTCATGGAGCCTGATCCAATCCAAGGCAAAAAGAGAACCCTGCAAAGAAAAGAATATAAATAGCGTTAAAACTAAAGTCTTTAACATGGTTTTCTATCTCCGAAATACTCCCAGATGATTATTGCTATGGAAACCATACTGAAACCAAAGAGAAAATCTTCTAGCGGAATACTGCCGAGTTTAATCCCCAGAAAAAACTCAGGATTATAATTTACAATCTTGGTCGCGGTTAAATAACCGTTAACCAGCAGCTTAAAGATGGCGATAATGAATATAAAAAGCCAAAATATTTTTCTCTTAAGCACCCGGGTTTTAAGGAGCGCATCGAGTATAAAAACAGCCAAAACCGAAAACAAGGCTAATATGGTATATTCTTTCATTTTAATTTACGGGCAATATATTTCATTGCCTCCCAGGTAAATATACAACAAAAGGTTATAACCACAAAAAATAACCATTCCTCCAGAGGTAGATTAATTATTTTAACCGGCCAAACCCTGTCCGCATCAAAATACCAATGCCCGCGCCAAGTAGCAAATACATCCCAAGCACCGAAGATAGCCAGTATAATGAAGATGCTTAAAAAAAGGTATTTGATCTTACGGTAGAATTTTAACGGCGGAAAAAAGCTTAAGAGTAAAGGCAAGGCCAATGATAATATTAATACCCGGGCATAATCGGACATAGGTGTTATTTTAGGCCAACAGAGACAACTTTACAAGAAATTTTTAAAAAGATGTTTGGTTTTGCTGTTTTTGGCAGTAGAATATGTTTATGAAAGAAGATGGCTTAAATAAAGGTTTTCTTGAGGCGAAGAAAATCACCAGAGGCTTTGCTAAAACATTCTACCTCGCCTCCGTATTCCTGCCTAAAGATAAACGGCTTGCCTCCTATGCTGTCTATGCGCTTTGCAGGCTAAGTGATGAAAGCGTTGATAGTATGCAGGCACATTCAAAAAAAGAAGCTTTAAACAAAATAAACAAAAGCATCGAAACCGCTTATTCTAAAACCCCCATAGAAGATAATCTGCTCTTATCTTTTCGACATACGGTAATCAAATATGCTATACCCAAAGAGTATTTTGATGAACTTATTGAAGGGATGCGTATGGATCTAACGCAAGCCAGTTATAATAATTTTAATGAACTATACTCTTATTGCTACCGGGTAGCCGGAATAGTAGGGCTGATAATGCTGAGAATATTAGGGACAAGGGAAAAGTCTGCAGAGGAATTTGCCCTAAGCCTGGGGATAGCAATGCAAATTACTAATATATTAAGAGACATTAAAGAAGATTTTTCAAGGGGACGGATATACCTGCCCCTTGAGGACCTTAATAAATTCTCGCTCTCAAAAGAAAATATCGCATCTAATAAAGTTAATGATGATTTCATCAAACTGATGAAATTTGAAATTGAACGCTGCAGGGAATATTACCAAAAAAGCCAAAAAGGCATCCAAATGATAACCGGACCAAGAGAGCGCTTTGTAGTAATAGCGATGAAAGAGATGTACAGCCAGATACTAAGGCAGATAGAAAAACAATCCTATGATATTTTCTCATCCCGAGCGCATTTAAATAAATTTCAGAAGATTCTAGCCGTTATTAAAGTTATTATGAGGGGTGAATATTTATGAAGATCAATCTGGCAAAATCTGCGGGTTTTTGTTTTGGGGTAAAAAGGGCTTTAGATATCGCGATAGAGACCGCCCAAAATAAAGAAAAGGTAGTGATGCTGGGAGATATAGTTCACAATGAAAGAGTAGTGCAAAAAATAACCCAATCCGGCATAAAGAAAGTAAACAGCTTAAAACCTTCAAAGAACCAAATCCTGCTTATCCGTGCACACGGAGAACCTAAGAAAGTTTTTAATTCCGCGCGCAGATTAGGTTATAAGATTGTTGATGCCACCTGCCCTATGGTAAAAGAAATCCACAAGATAGTAAACAGTATGGGAGATAAAGGCTACACGATCATAGTGATCGGAGATAAAAAACATGATGAGGTGCGGGGGATAACCGGGCAGGTGAAGAAGAAATCCCTGGTTATAGAAAAACTAAGTTGCCTGCCTTTAGCTAAAATCAAGCGCGTGAAAAAGGCTGCGGTTGTTGTGCAATCAACGCAAAACCTGAATAATGCTCTTAAAATCGTGGAATCACTTAAAAAATATATCCCGAATTTAAGATTTTTCAATACCATATGCAAGCCCACTCAGATAAAACAGGCGGAAATAAAGAATATGCCTAAAAACAACAACTGCATGATAATAATCGGTTCTAAAAAAAGCGCTAATACTAAAAGGCTCTATGAAATATCGAAGAGGTTAAATAAAAACAGCTGGCGGGTGAATTCAAAAAAAGAAATAAAGCCTGCCTGGGTTAAAAATGCCAAAAGTATTGGGATAACCGCAGGGGCATCTACCCCCAAAGAAACAATCGATGAAATAATCAGGTATTTATCAAATCCGCCGCTATCCTAGAGCTGGCAATGACAACCGGAAGCCCTCCACCCGGCTGCGTGCTGGCGCCGGCAAAATAGACATTCTTTAGCCTGCGGCTAAAATTAGGCGGCCTAAAAAATGCACTCTGCATAAGATTATGCGCCAGGCCAAAAGTAGCCCCGTATTTAATGTTATAACGCTTTATAAAATCTTCGGGGTAAAATTTATGCTCTACCTCAATTAAATCTTCAAGATTAATATTTAAAGACTTGTTTATTTTATCAAAAACTACCCTTCTTACCATATCCTCCTTATCCCTTAGGCTGCCCTTTGACATGGCGAGGTTTGCCACAGGAATCAGGATATAAAAAATATCCTTACCCGCAGGGGCAAGCCCTTCATCGGTAACCGTGGGGACATGGACATAAAACGATGGATCTTCTGATATAACTCCGTTGTTAAATATCTCGCGTAAGTTTTTATCCAAATCTGAAGCAAAAAATAAATTATGGTGCATAACTCCCCTTACCTTCTTTTTCAACCCAAGATAAAGAAGGTAAACCGAACAGGAATATTTATAGTCTTTGATCTTCTCCCCTAAAAGTTCTTCCCGGGCATAAGAATAATCTGCGTTAATAACCACCTTGTCAAAGGCTAAGGTTTCTCCGTTAACATTTAGGCTAACCTTACCGTTTCCGGAAATCTTTTTGACCTCAGAGTTATAATAAAACTTTGCGCCGAATTTCTTAGCCATTTTCTCCAGGGCTAAAGGAATCTGGTACATGCCGCCCATAGGGTGAGCGATCTTCTGGACATGGTCAGTATAGGTGATAATGCTATAAAATGCCGGGGCCTGATAAGGAGAAACCCCCATGAACATCGCCTCAAAAGTAAAGGCAAAGCATAATTTATCGCTCTTAAAATATTTACGGGCTATTTGCCAGTAAGACTCAAAGGCGCGTATTTTAGTAACCAGCGGCCAGTAAGCAGGATTGAACAGCGATAAAGGAGTAAAGCATTTATAAAGAAGTGGCTTGACCAGGCTGTACAACCGTGCGGTCTCTTGGATAAACTTTTCATAAGAAGCTACACTCCCCTTTTCTATCCTTTCTAACTCTTCTTCGGTCTTACGGGGATCCCTGAAAATAGTAAGCGAATCGCCGTCCGGGTAGAATATTTTATAATTTACATCCAGAATCTTAAGGTCCAAGTAATCCTTTAAGTTCTCTTTGCAGTAAGAGAAAACCTCCTCGAAGAAATCCGGCATAAGCACAAATGAAGGCCCCATGTCAAATTTAAATCCCCTATCTTCAAGAAGGTGATTGCGGCCTCCGCACTGCGGAAGCTTCTCAAAGACCTCCACGTCATAACCATCATGCGCAAGCCTGGCAGCAGAAGCCAAGCCCCCTACCCCAGCCCCGACTACCGCTATTTTCTTACTTTCCACGTATTATCCTCTCAGCCTCATTCCAATCATCCTTAGCGCTTCCGGCAGGCCTGCCTTTTTTCTCCCAGATCTTCTGCGCCAAATCCTTAATCCTTCTATCTACTTCTGCCTTATTCTCTTCCACTAACCTATTATAGGACCAGGCTATAGCAAATCCCAGAAGACTGGCATAAATAAAACCCCAGGCAGCCGCAAAAATACATCCGAAGACCGTAGGCCGGTACCCTAGATAAACCATAGACATAAACCTTCCCCAGGCATTACCCCAGAAATAAAATATATCAAAGATACCCAAAAGAAACATTAACCCTCCCCAAACAATACCTAATGCAAAACCAAAGGCCTTAATATCAAGCTTTTGCATTTCCCCCTCCTTTTGAAAGTTAGACGAGTTTATTAATAGATCGATTATAATTATAACATAGAATTAAAACGATTGAAGAAATTTTGTTTATTTACTTTCATAAAGTGATATAATGTCTAATCGTAAATATAAAATAAAGTAATCAGGGAGATAAATTAATGGCAAAAGATATAATATTCGGCGTATTGGGAGGATTAGGACTCTTCATTTATGGCATACATAAGATGAGCGAAGGCCTGCACAAAGCCAGCGGGCAGAAGCTTCGCAAAATCCTTCACTCCCTAACCGGTGGCCCAAAAAGAGGTGTTTTAGTAGGGGCAGGGATAACCAGCCTTATACAGTCTTCCTCAGCAACCACAGTAATGGTCGTTGGTTTTGTCAATGCCGGACTTATGACATTAACCCAGGCATTAGGGGTTATATTCGGAGCCAATATCGGCACGACCATAACCGCCCAATTAATCGCCTTTAAACTAACCGATTATGCCCTGCCGATTATAGGCATAAGCATGATTATGATGCTTGTTACAAAACGTAAGATATACAAAAACATCGGCGAATGCCTTCTTGGCTTTGGCATACTGTTTCTCGGATTAAGCATCCTCACCAACGTAGTCAGACCCCTGGGCAACTCTCCGGTATTTAACGAGATACTGGTCAAATTCAGCGATAACCCTTTCCTGGGAGTTATGGTAGGCGCTTTTGTCACCGCCATATTTCAAAGCAGTTCTGTTACTACCGGTATGGTATTGGGGCTATCCATAGCAAACCTAATTAATCTTAATACCGCCCTGCCGATAATATTAGGCTGTAATATCGGAACCTGCATTACCGCTATTATTGCCTCCATCGGTACCAGCATCGTGGCAAAGAGAGCTGCCATAGCTCACGTAATCTTTAATGCTGCCGGAGTTTTGATATTCCTGCCATTTCTTGGGCCCTTCAGGGCGCTTGTTTCTCTAACCTCTTCGGATGTTACAAGGGAAATAGCTAACGCCCATACTCTTTTTAATGTTATAAACACCTTGATATTTATCCCTTTAATCCCCCTGTTTGCAAAACTGCTTAACCGGTTTGTTAAAGGGAAAGAGGAAGAAGAGGTAGAGTACCTTCCCAAATACCTCGAGAAGCATCTCTTGGCTACACCCTCTATCGCTATCGAAGCCTCAATAAAAGAAATCGTAAGAACCTTAGGATTAACCAAGAAAATGGTCGGTATTTCCATGCACAGCTTCCTGCATAACGACTTAGGCTCTCTGGAGAAAATAACCCGCCGGGAAGAAGCGGTTGACTCCCTGAGAGAGGCAATAACCGAATACCTGGTCCAATTAATGCAAAATGAACTCGGGCAGGAAGAATCAAGAAAGATACCGGCCCTTATCCATGCAATAAATGACGTGGAAAGAATAGGTGATCACGCTGAGAATTTGCGCGACCTTGCGGAGCAAAAAATAGAAAATAGGCTTTTCTTTTCTCCAAGTGCGCTAGAGGAATTAAACAGAATGTACGAAGATGTCAACAAAATGATAGATTGCTCTATCAAGGCCCTTCAGATGAACGATACCAATGAAGCTAAATTTATTATCGAGCAGGAATGTCAGATTAATGTAACGCGGGACAGGTTAAAAAATAATCACACCAGACGGCTAGAGGAAGGCAAATGTAATGTCCTCTCAGGCGTAGTCTTCCTCGATATTATTAGCAACTTTGAGAAAATCGGCGATCACCTTAACAATGTTGCTCAAGCAGTTATCCAAGGATTGCAATGGGAAGAAAAATAACTCTCCGGCAAAAATAAATTATACCGCTGCTTTAAAAACCAATAAATTCCTGACATACCAATCCTGAATACCCTCGACCTTCAACATCTCCTGCCTAAGGCGCTCAGTTAAGGCCCGGTCGAAAACGAAAGATTCCCTTTCGAATTTACTTATCCACCACTGGTAAGGTTTTAAATTGATATGCCTCACCCCTGTTGCTGCGGCAGGCTCAGCGGTAAACACTATGAGCGGGCTTGACGAGGCTAAACTTTTAATTAAAACATCGCTGTATTCCTCTTCAATGTGCTCTGCTACCTCCAGGCAAAAACACAAATCATATTTCTTCTTACTCTTATATGCCTTACGGATATCAAATAATAAAAAATTATTTCTATTTATCTTGCGGTGCCTAAAGTTCGCCTTGCTTCCGTCTATCCCCAGGATTTCAATCCCCCTTTTTTCAAAGGCAGCTAATAAATCGCCGCTACCGCAGCCAAAATCAATAACCGACCTAGGATTGAATAACTTCATAATAATATTGCAAAACTCCCCGCCCCAGGCCTTATTGCGGTAACCGGTAGTAGCAAAATCATCATTATAAAAATAATCTAAATCCCTTCCCGTAATTCTTAATATTTTTATAAAAATATTCTTTAGTATTTTTCTGATTGAAATTAAGGCTTCCAAGGTATTGGTTAGTTTTTAATTAATAATTTACGGTAATTGGGGCATCTTCTGCCCCTGCGTAGAAAACAACTATCTCTGCAGGGCCTTTCCCTTCGTTTATTCCGTAATGCCACTTATCAACAACTTCCACAATAGCATCCCCTGCCTCAAGCTTAAGGATATCGTTATCCTCGGTGACTACAGTCAGCTCTCCCCTTAACATTATCCCTGCATTTATAACCGGATGCTTATGCATGGGCAATTCCATACCCGCAGGGATAGTAATGCGAAGAATTGTTACTTCCGCAACCCCATTTGGATAATGGGGAAGCTGCTGGTTGTTCCAGCTTTTATCTGTTTTTGCCAAGACCTCAACATTAACGGGACCAGTTTCAGCGGCAAAAGATGAATTTAGCAAGACAAATACCAGGGAAACTCCTGCCAGTAGCTTTCTCATCCTAAACCCTCCTTTACGATAAAAACTGAATACCGGCTTAATCAATACAAGGTAA
>JAQTTQ010000051.1 GCA_028710685.1 Candidatus Omnitrophota bacterium
TATAAACGGTGCCAGTATCGTGATGAACGAGGAATATTCTAAGATGGTTGTTGCTGTTTTCCCTTGCAGCCACAAATGAAGTGTTCTCCTTAGCGAAATCAACGATATGTTCGATCTTAATCTCTTCGATTTTAATAGGGCACATGTCACACCTCCTATTATTGTTGTAAAGGCGGCAACAAGAGGGGTCAATCCCTGGAGGAGGGCTCCTGCGCCGCCTTTAACAACATTAGCCGTTAATTGATTTCCTGCCACGGAAGGATCAATTGCCGGCTGGATTAAATTTATGATAGCTTGATTATCCTGACCGAATACTTTAGATAATAAGACGGATAAGAAAAATATAATTGCTGCGGTAATAATTATGGCTGAAACCGGCGGAGCACGCCCGCTATGGTTTACAACGCTTAGGTCATTTGAAGGTAAGCTATGAGACTCTGATAAAGCCCCTACTACTGCGCCAAACCCGGTTGAAGTATCCCCTGATCTTCCAACGAAACCCGTACTGCGTGATTCCTGCGTGCCCTTAGCTCCTGAACCAGATACTGCGTCTCCAGCGTCTTTATCTCTTCCATCATTTCTTTCAGTATTACCATTTATTCCTCCTTTTATTAATGCGTTTACCCTGCGCCCGACATTAGCAGCCCAAGTTGCTAAGCGTACTAAAGGAGGAGCCAGGGTGGGTGTGGAGGACTCAAACACCTCTGCTAACCTAACTTTTGCTAAACCGCTCTTTTCATTTATTGCCTTGCGGGCATTTGCAAAATAAGACCTTAAACCTGCAACTAACGACCTAAATGCCTTAACAATAATATTGTTCTGAGAGGGACTGTCCCCGAGCGAAGCGAGCGGGACTGTCCCTGAACGGGCCTGTCCCTGATCTACCGGCAATGCTTGACTTCCTGCGGAAGCCGGAGCTACAGGAACGCTCCTGCCTTGAGCGCCTGCCGCATCATAGCCGCTTCTCGTAAGGTTAGTCTCCGGGTTAAACTTCCCTGTCTTCATGTTAACTGATGAGACTACTCCGCCACTGCTGCTATCGTCATACCTTATATCCACAAGAATATTATCGGCATCAAAAACCAGCCTTGGCCCTGCCGGTGAATACGGCGCCAAGATTCTGCTTGCCTGAGGGAAGGCATTGGCAAAGGCATTAGCGATATTATTACCGCTTACTCCGCCATTACCCGTTGAACAGCTATTAAGAAGGATTACCCCTTGCTGCGCGAGGACAAAATTTAATGCTGCCAATTCATTAACATCGTTTATACCTAAAACACCGTAGCCTAATCCGCCTTCGGGCGATAAGAGAATGCTGGAAGGATTACCATGTCCGCCGATTATAACTAAATCTGCGGGCCTGTCTTGTGTATAGCGCAATAACCCTGAAGCCAGATCAACTACAGTATGTACGCGAGTATACCTGACCTCATACCCCCTGCCCTGAAGCTCCTCTACCAAATCAAGGAGGTCAGCTAAGGCACCGTTATGATCCGACGATTTAGAAGGATAAAGTACCACCGCTAACTTATTGGCCGCAGGTGCTAAATCCTGCTTTTTCACTTCTAATTCCGCCCTAACCAAATCCTCTTCTTTTAACGCCTGGATAAACTCTTCTGTCTCATTAAGGAGCATTAAGGCTGTACCCAGCTGAATCATGGAAGTATAAGGAAGCCCAAACCTGTAAGCGATCAAGCGTGCAGCGCGGAAGTATCTGCCATGCACACCCAAACCGCGTGATTTTACTGTCTTCATTAAATTCTTAAGGAGGGCGACTAAATAATCGTCGTCTTCACGGCGTACCGCTTTATCCAACAAGGCAACCTGGATAAGGTTAGCGGCAAAAGAATTCAAGCTGCCGGCTAATGCCTCACTCTCCAGGGATGCAGCAGCAGCATGAATAATATTAGCAACAGTTTTGTCAATTAATGATGCAGAATTAAGCAGACTGACTAAAGAATAGAGAGCGGAGATAATCTCGGAAACTGCCGGAGGAGCGCGGCTTGAATGCGCCGGATCAAAAGCTGTTCCTTTTACTGTAGAGGCTGTACCCGCAGTTATTGAACCAGATGTTAACCTAGGAGACTGTTCCTTCGCATCAACTGCATTACCTGCATTTGCGCTGCTGCCATCACTGCCATTACCACCAACATCACCTGTAGCTGAACCGCTGCCGTTTCCGCTTCCGCCCTGGCCCGAAGCTCCGGAACCGGAGTTGCCAAGAAGGCTTCTACCTTCAGTTAATAAATCAAGCTGCTCATTAGATAACCTTTCAGTATCTTTTATGCTATCGGAATTTCTATCTTGAACTAATATTATAATTCCTTTTCCGGTAAAATTTAAGTTCTCAAGATCAATTATCCTTGTCGCATTCGCTCCTTCAATATTACCATTAACAGCTGTAATGGATATCTTTCCTGTTACTTTATCTACATTTATATCCAAAGGAAGAACAACATGGAGATTACCATTATCAAGCTTCTCTATAATTCTTACTGAAATGTTGTTTCCGATCAACTCTATTAATCTAGCAGCCGTAACTAAAGCAGGAGATATCGACTCAACGCCTTCTTCGTGCTTTGCGTTATATTCTGCAACTAACCTATTGTGAATTTGAATAAATTCAGATGCTGTCCAAGTTCCACCCATGTTTAAGCGAGCGTTTTCAAGGGCCTCTCTTATTCTTATATCTGCGGTAGTTGTAGCACAATTCTTGTACCCCATAGATTTTAATGCTTCCTTGGCTATAGAAAGTTTTGCAAGTGATATGTCCCTATTCTCTTCTGCTTTTGTTTCTGCTTTTTCTGCTTTTGTTTCTGCTTTTTCTGCTTTTGTTTCTGCTTTTACCGCCACTACCGCGGATAAGAACGCTAACGCAGGATCAGTAGAAAGCTTTGCCAGATCTTCGTTAGAAAGAGCACCGATATCTTTTGCTAATTCTAATAATGCCTGGTTATCAGTTTCTATTTTCCCATGCAACAGATAATCTGTGATAAACATACCTGCCTTACGCTGGGCAAGCCTTTCTGCGCCCAATTCTTTAACCATGCCTGATATAACCGCATCAAACTTGTTAATTATCGTATCGAGGTCTTTTTCGGAGACATTCTTTCTTACGCTATTATTTTCCGTTGCCCTATCCGTCTCTTCGTTCTTACGCTTGCCAAACCCGAATACCCCTAATAAAGGTATTACTGCCATACTTGCTAAAGGAAATCCTGTGCCAGGCTTACCTGCGTTAGATTGCGGGGCAACAGGCTCCCTTGTAAATACCCCGGCCGCAGGCTTATAAATCCTTCCGGTGCTTCCGCCATCCACAAACATCCCTGCCATTGCCCCTCTGTTAACAGCCTCCTGAGCCAATCTTTCTGCGGAGACCCCTCTTCTACCTAATGTCCAGCTTCTCTGGCTGATAAAACCGATATTGCCATTGCTATCAACAAAAACTATATTCTTAGCGCCTCTTTCCCTGTATTTTTTGGCATCTTCTGTAACCCTGCCCGCCTCTATAGCCATAGGCCCGGCCTGTATGCCTATTCTTACATCCCTTACTGTTAAATCCCAAGCGCCTAAGGTTAAACTTAAATCATTCAATCCGTCTTTATTAACTATAATCCTGGTTACAAAACTGCGGCCGTTATTGGCGACCACAAACAATGCCCCACCTCTTACCCTTGCCTGGGTATTAAGAGGGTTCAGGATATTGCCGTTCTCAATTATCAATGCCGCAGGCCTGCCATTACCCATAAAATACCCTGCCGGGCTTATATAGTCCTTGGTAGCGGTGCGTGAATAACCTACTGAAGAAGCCTCTACAATGCTATGGCGTAATCCGAATGAGCCGTCATGGACAAAAGCCACGCCAAGATAAAGAACGCCGGCTAAAGTTAATACAGCTACCCTCTTTGCGAATTTAACAAAATTTGCGCTGAAAAGCGGCTTGGCAAGAATTACTGCTGCGGTTACTAACAAACCTGCTACTAAAAGCTTGAAGTCTCCGGTAAACTGACGGCCATTTCCTGCTAAAGCGGTTAAAGGAGTGAGGAATACGGCTAAAGAGAATATAAATACTTTATTAAACCTGCTGCTGAAGCCGGACGCACGAATAGAACCTTCGATTTGGCTCTTTTTCGCCTCATCTGCGGCTCCATTTAACCTTGCTCTCGCAGCCTTTATCACTACGGCCCCTGCGTTAAGGCCTGCACTTACCCAACCACCGATTCTGTCAAAGATCCTGGCAATCGTGTTACCTATAATACTGCCAGACCTGCTTTCAGAACCTGTCTTTGCTACAGCCCTCTGGGCTGCTTTCTCTGCATCCTGCCCTCTTTCTCCGTCTCCGGAGGTTGCACTCCGGGCATCTGCCAGCCTCACTGAATCCAAGGCTTCACTGCTTGTTACATTTGCTACAACTGCACCTACTAATTTGTCTGGCGCGCTTCTAGTTACACCGATACCTAATGCGCCATTAGAATCGGCGACGCCAGCAGGCGGGCTTCGAGGGTTAGAATTGACCCCAATACCATTCCTTAGTATCCTTTCATGCTGTCCAAAGACTTCAACACCTTCCGTCGATACCGGCGCTGCCATATCTACACCCAAGCCACCAGCCTCTTCAGTGCTTGTCCGGGTAGTTACATTCGCTCCCAGAGGCCCTGTATTGCCTGTATTATCAGCAGGTTGCACAGGTAATGCCTTCTCTGCGCCTCTTCCTTCATTGTCAGCCTCACCTTGAGCCTTATTTAAAGGCATATTTACCTGTTCCCACCTGGCAAGCCTTATAGGATAAACAATGTACCTATTAATAATATAGGTAAGCCGGTTAAACATATTATTTAAACCTAAGAAGTCAACCGTCATACCCGG
>JAQTTQ010000052.1 GCA_028710685.1 Candidatus Omnitrophota bacterium
TTTACCAATTCAGTCCTTTCGTTAATTTGAAGGATTTCGCTATCTCCTGACTTAGGCGCAATCTTTACCGTAAGAGCCCTTAGGTTAACCTCAGAAATTTTCCCGCTTATCTGCGTACTCTTGGAAGCCTGTCCCATACAATAAGCTTTGGAATCTAAACCAGCTATCGATAGAGAAAAAACAAAAAGAACTAACAGCATTTCTTCATCTCCCCCTCCTTGTTAATTTGTCCTTACCTTGTCTATCTTAGAAGGCAATATAACAATCTCCACCCTTCTATTTTTCTTTTTATTCTCCGGTGTATCATTAAGCGCTATAGGATGATATTCGCCGTAGGCGTTTGCCGACAATCTCTGCGGTTTGACCTTGCAAGCATCTATAAGATAGTGCAAAACCGCAATGGCACGGGCCGAAGAAAGTTCCCAATTAGATTTCCATCCCGAATAGCGTATCGGATCGCTATCAGTGTGCCCTTCCACAGCTACGAGAGAATTCGGGACATTTTCGTTCAGCACATCAGCTACCTTCCCTAAGGTAGATTTGCCTTCTTCTTTTATTTTGTCCTTACCAGAATCAAAAAATATTTCAGAGACAAAGGTTACAACCAGCCCTCTTTCAGTCATCTGGAGCTTTGCTTTATAGTCGCCGATCTCTTTTTTTAGCGATTCCTCGAGCTGGCGTTTTGCCCGCTCTAAATCCGAAAGCTCCTTTTCTTTCTGTTCATAGACACGCTTTACCTCCTTGGCTCTTTCTTTTTCCAGCTGCGCTATCCTGTTTTTCAGATTAGCATTTTCAGTATTAAGCTCATCAGCCAGTCTTGCTTTATGAATATACGAACACCCCGGTAAAAACATAGTAATTATCGCCAAAGATACAGCGAGCGCAAACTTAACCGCCATAGGATACCTCCTTTCCTTGCTACTATTACCTTAAATATTCATTCAATGCCGCCAAAGTCCTCTTACCTACAATCCCGTCTGCCTTAAGGCCGTTAGCCTTCTGGAACTTAATAATCGCTTCTTTTGTTTTCGACCCTATTTTGCCGTCAATCGGGCCTTGATAAAAGTTAGCGTTTTTTAGCGCTCTTTGGATCTGTTTTGGGCTTAAATGAATATCTGTTTTTACAACAGGGGATTTCTTTACGGTTTTTTCATGGCTATCTGATACCCATGAATCCTCGCGATCCCAAAGATACTCTTTCTGCTGATAAGCCCTGGCTGGTTTCTCAGATACTACCGGCTGCATCTGAACAGGCTGCTTCTTAGAACCTGTTGCGCATCCGATTAGTGAAAAAACCAGAAAAACAAGCAAAGCTATTCTTACAACCATATTCATCCCTCCTTATTATTCTTCACATTGGTTTAATCCCTCAGATTTTTCCTTAATTCAACCCAGGTCTGAGCTCCTACTACGCCGTCTGCTTTCAAGCCTTTAGCTTTTTGAAATGCTTTAATTGCCTCTTTTGTCTGTGGGCCCATCTTGCCGTCGATCTTTCCTTTATAATAACCTGCTCTTTGCAGGACTAACTGTATTTGTTTGTTTTTATCCTGGGGGATAGCCATCTGGGCTGTTTTTCCCCGCGGGCCGAGTATATTTCTAACTTCATCTTCGGTTTTAGTATCTCGGGAATGGCTAGCTACAGGTAATACTAGCGGCTGTACTTCTGGCTTATCTTTTAGCTCCTCTCTTAACCTTATTAATTCAAGCCATGTCCTTGAATCTACTTTACCGTTAGCTAAGAGCTCTTTTTCTTTTTGAAAATCCCTTATTGCCTTGCGGGTTTTGTCTCCCATCAACCCATCTACAGAAACAGAACCAAAATTTGCATCCTTCAATATTCTTTGTATCTCTTCCACCCTGGGGTTATACCCTGAAACCGCGCCAATAATCTGCTCTTCTCTCTGCCTGGATTTATCCCCGGCAATAAGATTATTTACGAAATTACGAGCCGGAGCAAAAAATAATATAATTATTAAAAGACCGGCAGGCAAAAAAAGGTATTTACTCATGGCTTAGTGTATATCTCCTGCTGCTTCTTTTCAATTTTATCCAAAAACTCTTTACCGCGCGGCTCATCAATTCCATAATACCTTGATACCTGTTCATCTTTGATAATAAAGGTGCAACCGCTTGAGGCTATCAAAGTAAAGAATAGTAAAATAGCTTGTAAAATTATTATTTGTTTGCCTCCGTTCATAAAACTACCCTCCCTTATCTTCTCTATACCACTTAAGCTCCTTAATCCTGTCAACAACCGGCTCAACCTCATGCCAGATTTTCTTGGGGAGATAGCGCTCGATACTATCTAAATCCACGCTTCTTTCCAGCTCTTCAATATTCTCCTTAAGCCCGTCCAGAAAACGCTTATTTTCTCCGTAAAGCCGGCTAACACGCATTAACTCTTCCTGCAATTGAGCGTTTCTTCTTTCATAAAAGAGTGCGCTTTCCCGCGATAGGGATAATTCTTTCCGTAAGAAATAAACGGTAGAGCCTAAAACAAACAATAAGGATATTAACAAAAAAATAGCTATTCTTTTCATCATCAGAGCTAACTTAAAAGTAACATTGCCATAATTTTTCTGAATATCTCAGGATACTGGGATCCGCTCCGAACCCGTAAACTGTCTCGGTGGGGAATGCAACCAGTCCGCCAAGCTTAATTACCTCTGCGGTTTCGCGTATCAAATCTGCTTGCCTTATAACTTTTTGTTTAACGTGAATATCTCGAGCCGCTCTCCGGAAGCTAAATTAAAACTTGAGTGAACATCAAGAACCTTTGCCCCTGTAACATCTTCAATGCAAAGCTCAAGGGCAGGCCTTACTTTCTCAATGAGCTTCATTTTCAGCTCATGGATAAGCTTTGCTCCTCCCGGCTCTTTACTTAAATGCTGCTCGGCCAAAGGCAAAACACTCTTAAACCGTACGATTATCGCATCTTCTACGACTTCGCTTGAAACAGCCTTAGCCTCTTCTCCTAAATGCTCCTTTAAGAAATACGCCAATTCTTTATTAATCTTCTCTTCGATATCTTGTTTGGTTTTAGTAGACATAGTGTATCTCCTGCTCATCTACCCATTTTTCAAGCGGTGTTGGCATTTGTTTTTCCTTCCTTGCCCACGAGGGCACACCCACGCAATTTGCCTACAAAGGCACACTTGCGCAATACCACATAAGCGCAAGGTGCATACATTAAGCGCGGTGTGTCAATGATTGATAAAACAAAAAAACCAACAATTATTTCCGGCTCTCTTCGTAATAAGAGAACTAAGAAACTCTTGTTGGCTTACTCTGCAACAGCCTTATCTTAAGGCTCTTGCTTAAAGTCTTCCGTTAAATTATCCTAACTTGGAAACATTATAGCCTGAAAAAATAACACGTCAAGTTTTTTTTAAGAGAACTGCTCTTCTAAGTTCTTATCAAGAGTAAAGACAATGACACGCTCCCCGGTCTTAGTACTGATATCAGTATGCAGGCTCAATACATGGCAAGAGGTGATCTCCGAAATCATCTTCTCAAGCAAAACCCGTGCACCTTCCAATAATTGCATACGGGTTTTCTTGATAAGATCAGCTCCCTCGGGGCTCTTGGCAAGCTGGGCTTCTGCAAGGGTCAAGACACCTTTTAGCCTGACAAAAACCATATCTTTAATGATATAGGTTTTTATTTCGGTAGGCCCCCTGCCCATATACTCTCTTTCAAATTTTATTACGGCCTCGCTGATTTGCGACTCGGCTTGACCTTTGGTCTTATGTTCCATAATTCTCCTAGATTATTATGTATTATACCATGCTATCAAACTATCCCGAAGCAAAAAGTTGCCGGGTGACTCCCGTGAGGACGGGCAGTAATATTGTATAAGGGGACAGCTTCTCTAGACACAGCTATTGGCAAATTTGAGAGGTGAACCTCGTAAGGACGGGCAGTAATATTCGACAAGGGGAAGCCCTCTCCGTTTACAGCTATTGGGAAATTTGAGAGTTTTCCCTCGCTCCCATCCCAATGCTAATTTCATCAATTCCTATTTAATGGCCACTATACAATTTAAAATATACGAAAATATTGCTGATATTTTCATTATATAGCGAGCATTATATAAGAGAGGAATTGGCCTATTTTAGCGATTAAACAGCGCTATTCAGAGAGGCTTTTAAAGCAGCTTGTGGTGTGGAATAATTCGATATGCGGCCAATAAACGCGATGCCCTAACTCCTAGGGACAGCGCGACATAAAAAGGCCTACAACCGCTACTGCGATCATAGGCCTTAAACTCTCCAATACTGCGAGGAGAAGAATATTACTGGGGTGGGTAACGAGATTCGAACTCGCGACCACCTGAGCCACAGTCAGGAGCTCTATCCAACTGAGCTATACCCACCAATAATTAATACCAATGAATAATATAGTGACAATTACGACAAACGTATTCTAAGTTTTCTATTTTGTTATTCTTTCTATTTGTATCTTTATGATGAACTAAGAGTACTCTTTTATCATCAACACCACATCTATTACACTTTCTTGGTATACCCGATCTTCTCATTAAGTCTCTATAAGCACTCTCTCCTGCAATCCAATTTGGCGCATTAACGCCACAACGTACATTCTTATTTTCCCAAGTACAATGACAACTAAATGAACAAAAAAATCTTTTACTTTTTGATTTTCTATAATCTCGCGGTGTTCTATAAATTTTTCTACCGCAATTAGAACATTTAACCCATTTTCCGTTAAATTGCGATTTAGAACGACACTTTATTGAACAATACTTTCCCCACCCTTTATTTAAATGAAATGGTTTTGCATAAAACTCTTTACCGCAAATCTCACATTTTTTATTTGGCATAGCTAAATTATATCAAAGAACTA